>JAJYYB010000017.1 GCA_021801355.1 Microcaldota archaeon
CGACAAGAAATTCTTTCATGAACTATACGATGCCGTCAAAAGAGGTTTCAGGATAAACTATGCGGCGAAATTTCTTGCAGATGCGCAATACGACTCTACCTACATATACCAGGATTTGCGCCATGACTGCGTTGCGCCTGTAATTGCAATAAATGGTAGGGGACACTACAAATCAACGACCCCGAAGGATCCAGAATACGGGAAAAGATGGGCGATGGAGAGGATTTTCTCCAGATTAAAGGAGTTGTTTGGATTCACTAAAAACAGGTATGTGGGGATAGAACGAGTAGGTGTCCACATGTACGCATGTCTACTGGCGTATGTGGTAAAATACTCTTGAATACCTTCTGTGGGGGGGAGGGAATCTCAGTTAATATAAAAAAGGTGATTAGACCATGCCGATATAAAAGTCAACAACCTACCCCCTAACTAAGCAATAAATTTATAAGTTGTAGAGGAACAATATTACTGCCAAAAGCAGGCATATTTTATGAGAGCGTCAGTTTTCGTGTTCGCAATTTTTGCTCTTTCGGCCATTGTTGCGTCTTCCTCCGCTTCGTATACTGTGACCAATCTTAACGTTACCGTAAAGCTTAACACAAATACCAGCGCGCAGGTGAGCGAGCTTTTCACCATCTACGTAACCAACCAGTCACTGAGCCAGTATTCCTCAGATAGGCTTGCGCTCAATCTTACACTGAGTAATTGGGGCCCTCTAATAGGCCCGCTCCTTGTGCCGCACATGCTGAACACCAAGAGCGGCATATACAACTTCAAACTGCTGCCTACTGCAGTGACTAGCTATGGTAACGGTGGTTTGGCCTACATACTCATGACATACTCAGTCCTAAACGCTACGACAGTCAATGAAACGGCTCCGAGGAAATTCTCCTACACTTTCAACCCTAATATTTTCAATTTCGCGCATGGCATAAGCGGGGAGGTGCTGACTGCCAACACTACGCTGAACATAGAGCCGCCTACCGGTTTCATAGTAACAAGCGTTTATCCGCTGCCTGACTCGCCTGTTTCTGGGTTCGCCAACAATTACGCTAACACAACAACGCTTTCGTGGTTCCAGCAGGAGCCGCTCTCAAAGTTCGTTCTTACCTACACTATAACCGAAAGCCTCCAGCAGGAAGTGATGAGCTTCTTCAGCTCGATATACCAGACCCTAGGTTTGTTCACTTACGTAATCATAGCCCTAGCGATAATACTTTTCGTGCTATACTCCTATTTCAAGTGATAAACCGGTGCTTGGCTTGCATGTCTACGAGGAGAAACTGCTAAAGGCACTCAAAAGCAACGGCGTGCGCAAGCTGGATGAACTCGGTGCGCTTGGGATGGGCACTGATTCTATACTATGGGCGATAGAAAACCTGCTCAAGAGCGGCGCAATCAAAGTTGTTAAAAGCAAGTCATACGTGGCAACCATAACCCAAGAAGGGTCAAAGGATTTGACGCTGTTCCCAGAAGAGGAGCTCGTAAAATCGCTAATCAAGTCTGGCAAAAAGGCTGACATCTCATCGATAAAAAATAACATAGGGCTCATATGGGCTAAGAAAAACGGATGGGTTGAGGTAAACGGCAATTCCGTCTCGCTGACTCAGGCCGGAGAGGAGATAGCAAGCGGAGCAAAGGCATACTGGCAGAAAGATATCCTTAAGCTTATATCGAAGGACGACAAGGCGGTCTCAAAGCTTGCGGAATCCGGTGATGAACAACTGGACAACCTTGTAAGGAGGAAGCTCTTAAGCATAAAGGAGAAGGAGACAATAAGCGATGTATCAATAACAGAAACAGGATTGAAAATGCTTGAATCTGAGGTCTCTGACGAAGGCAAGATTAGTTCAATGAGCAGGGAAGTGATAAGCGGCAGGAAGTGGGAAACGCAGAGATTCAAGGGCTACGATGTCGATGCAGCGGTCGAGCCCATATATCCAGCGCGCATGCATCCAATGCACGAGCTCGTAAACCAAATAAGGAAGATATGGCTCAACATGGGGTTTGTCGAGGTATCCGGGCCCATTATAGAATCCGCATTCTGGAACTTCGATGCCCTTTTCTCGCCGCAGGATCATCCGACAAGGGACATGCATGACACATTCTTCCTCTCCAACCCGTCGCAGATAGACATAGATGACATAACGCTGCTCAACAAGGTGCGCTCGATGCACAAGAAGGGATGGGGCGAGCCATGGCGTGAAGGTCTGGCCAAGAAGGCCCTTTTGAGGACCCATACAACAAGCGTTTCTGCCCGTTACATAAAGAAATTCGCCAACGAGATAGAGAGCAGCTATCCTATAAAGCTCTTCTCGATAGGGAAGGCCTTCAGGAACGAGAGTGTAGACTATAAGCACCTAGCCGAGCTCCACATGACAGATGGGATAATAATAGGGAACAATCTGACGCTCGCTAATCTGATGTACATACTTGAAAGGTTCTATTCCAAGCTTGGCATAAAACCCATGTTCAAGCCGTCCTACTTCCCATTCGTAGAGCCCGGGGTGGAGGCATACTACTATGACGAGAGGCGCAAGACCTACATAGAGCTCTGCGGAGGCGGCATAATACGTAGGGAGATAGCGAAGGCTATGGGCACGTCCAAAACGATATTGGCTTGGGGAATGGGGATAGACAGGATGATGTTCAACCTTCTGGATATAGACTCGCTTGCAGACCTATACAAGAACGATGTTGACTGGCTACGTAATCGCGGCAATCTGAAGATATAGTTGATGCTAATGGCAGTTGTTACATTTTCACTGAAGGATCTGAAGGACAGCGGCATAAGCATAGAGGCGTTGAAAGACCTTGTGCCACGCATAGGGATGGAAATAGAAGCCGCATCGGAAGACGAGGTGGCTATAGATATAACGCCAAACAGACCTGATCTTCTTGATTTTACTGGTCTTATCCGCGCACTCAACTTTTTCTCTGAGAAGAAGGTTCCCAAGGAAAATGGTTATACTTTGAAGGATTCAAAAGCAGTCGAAATAAGTGTAACCAAAAATGTAAGTAAAATAAGGCCTTACATAGTAGGTCTTGTCGCGAGGAAAGTAGATTTGTCTGGTGACAAACTCAAATACCTGATAAATTTCACTGAAAAGCTTAGTGACACATATGGAAGGAAGCGCATGAAGTTCTCTACAGGCATATACAATCTCGATTTGATAAAAGGCAACCTCACTTATGACGCTGCCAAGGACAAGCCTTTCGCGCCTCTTGGCTTCCAAAATGAGATGGGTTTCTCAGAAATACTAGAGAAGCACCCCAAGGGAATAGCTTACGGCAGCATAGTAAAGGACTCAACTGGCAACATACCGTTTTTGAGCGACTCTGAAAAAGTCCTATCGATGATCCCGATAACCAATTCGGAATCAACAAAGGTAACAAACGCAACAAAGAACCTCTTCATAGACGTGACTGGCACATCCCTAGCATCGGTCCAGCAGGTAGCCAATTTATTGGCGTGTTCACTCCTCGATTCCGGCGCGGAGGTCAGCCAATGCATGATAAAATACGATGATAGCGAGATGCTCTCACCTCGGCTGGAAGCAAAAGAAGTGCAGGTAAAAGGTACTAAGATCTCAAAGACGCTCGGCATCGCGATAGACCTGGGGGATGCTATAACCATGGCAAACAAGATGGGCCATTCCGCCGCGCGATACGGGAATACGCTCCTTGTAAAAGTGCCACCATACCGGCTTGACGTCCTGAACGATCAGGACATAATAGAGGATTTGGCCATCGGGTACGGCTATGACAATATTTCACCGCTTCCAATAATGGGTTTTTCGGACGGCCTTCCTGAGGAGCTCAGGGAGTTCACAGATTCGGTGGCTCTATTCATGGTAGGCAGCGGCTTTTCCGAGGCTCTTAACACCTATCTGACCAACGAGAGGATAAACTCCGAGAGCATGAGGAGGGCTTATAAGAAGGGCGAGACCGTCGGTATAGCATATGCTAAAACCGAGAACATAACCATGCTTAGGACAGACATACTCCCCTGTCTGCTGAAAAGCCTTAGCTACTCCGCACATGAGAAGATGCCGCAGAAACTTTTCGAGATCGGGAGCGTATTCAGTATGGACAACTCAAAGCCTCTTGAGTCGCATCACCTGGCCTTCGTAAGCGAGCATTCCAAGGCGGACTTCTCCGAAGCGAAAAGTACAGTTCTTGCGATACTGAACAATCTCGGCATTAGGGACTTGGAGATAAAGAAATTCGATGACAAAGCTTTTATCGAAGGGAGGTGCGCGCAGGTGGCCTCAAAGGGCAGGCACGTGGCAGTCTTCGGCGAGCTCCATCCCGCTGTACTGTCAAACTTCAATCTAGAGGAGCCTACAATAGGGGCGGAGGTAACGCTTATAGACAGGATAACATATGGCGCCTGAGCTCCTGCCTCCCTCCTACATGAGCATAATTTGGGGCATTTGAGTTAGGTGTACTCAAAAAATGACGTTCCAGCCTATATCGTAATAACCGTTGCCTTGCTCTCATGAATCAGCCAAGCTCTTTCATCAGTTCCTTCTTTTCGGTAAGCTTGTTTAGCACTATTTTTGCGCCTGCCTCTTTCAGCTGGTTCGCATTGAAACTGCCTGTTGCCACGCCTATCGGGATTAGCCCGGAGACTTTGGCTCCGGCTATGGCTCTAGGTGAGCTGCTCACCACAAATATCCTGTCCTTCGGTGCGCCTGCCTCGTTCGAAACGCCTTCTGCAGCTGCCTTTATTATGTCAGCCATGGTCTTGCCGGAGTCGCCGTAAAATCCGAACTTGAAAGCCCCGAAATCCAGCCCTGCCCTATCAAACATGTTTGTTACCATGCCCTTCGCAGCTCCTGTCACGATTCCTAAAGATACTTCATTCCTGCTGAGGTTCTTTATCAGATCCGCTGCACCATCTAATGCAAGCATCCTGTCGTGCCCAGCGACGTTGTAGTAAGAGTATGGGAGCTCCTTTATTATCCTTTCAAGATGCTCGTTTATGTATTCTTTGTCTACATCGTTCTTGAGCAGTATGCCTTCGATAGCCTCCTGAAAGGCCATCCCATCGTAATCGCTTTCCTTTACATCTACAGAGAAGCCGTATATGCCCCTTATTGCCTCAGCAAGGAAAGCAGATTCATCTTTAACCTCCTTCACGAGCGTATTCTGGACATCAAATAATACGATTGGATTCGGCATGCATAATCACATGTGATGTTGCATCATAATTCGGATTATAAGATGACATCAAGACTAGGTGTACGCTCATATGCCATGGAACCAGAAACCCTTGTCGCTCTTTGCGCCCTTCTTCTTTCCGAAAATCTTTCCAAGGAGCGATGTCTTCTGCAGCTCTGGCGGAGGTGTCCAGCCCTCGACTATCTTGCTTGCAGCCTCTGGATGGTCTATGAGGTACTGCTGCTGGTACGCGCGGAATTTCTGCAGCTTCTCGACCTCGTTCTTCGCCTTGTTCGCCTCCCATTCAGGCTTCATCGCCTTCCACTCATCTTCGCTATAAGCGTATGGCGGATGCTCCCTTATTGTTGATGGCTGGTATGCATAAGAGTAAAAGTCATGGTAGTAATCGTAGTCTATGTCCTCGATGCCGTTCCTGTCGATGTGAACGCCCTGGCTGGCAAGTATTTCCACAAGCTCATCGAGGCTCATCTTCTCCTTGTTGTTGTCCGAGCTCTTCGGGTTGTAGAGCACAATTATCCTGCCGCGCGTGAAGTCAACCCTCGCTTTAAGTATCGGATCAAGTAGCATCAACCTGTACTGCAGCCTCGCTGCGTGCGGTATATCTATCAGCTCCTTCCTGCTAACATTAGAAAACGTAGCCTTCTTTATTATCCTGTACGGGACCCTGAACTTCTTTCCGTCCTCCTCAACATACTGGTTGAATTCGGCATTCTCCTTCCGCACCTCGTCTTGGCTTACTGTAGATGTGAAATTACCATGATCCATCCAAACGCACCGCTGATTTCAAAAGGCAGGTACGCTCATTGGCCTCCGCAGCCACATCCGCACGAGTCACCGGAAGCCTCGCTCTCCTTGTTTCCGCATCCGCATGACCCAGCTCCCTTGCCGCATCCGCATGAATCGCCCTCGATTGACTCAGATTCAGCTACCGCTGCCTTCTTCACCTGGGCAGCGGCTGCTGCGGGCGCAAAGACTTCGTTGGTGAAGTTCTTGACGCCCTTGCCTCCGTTCACAGGCATTCCAAAGTAATCAACCAGCGTTCCATAAGTCTTCTTGTAAAGGTCTGAGGCTTCGAGCTGCTTCACATCCCTTATGTACTTGTCCTTTCCATAGTCCCATGAAGAGTGCGTGCTCTGCCACTCGTTTGCAGGTATGCTGTACTGCTTCTGCACCTTATCCCTGTAGACTTCTGGGAAGACGTTGAATGTGCAGAACGGCAGTACTTCGCCGTCAGGCATTGCGTAGTGTATGTCACACTTCTCAACCCTATGTATGTCGTAAGTGTATTCGTCCTGGAAGTGCATCATCCCCAGGAACAAGCTCTTCATCTGTAACTTGCCCATCGAGGCGAAGTCGCGCTTCAACAGAACTGACATCATCATCTTACTGAAGTTTACGCTCTTTGGCTGATGTTCAGCATCCACGAACTTCTTGAACTGTGCAAGTGTCTTGACAGCTATGGCCTTCCTCTGCAGCTTTCCCTTGCCTTCCATCTCGTTGACAGCCCTCTGCAGGTGCTCGACAAGTCCGTTTACGTCCACGAACCTTGTTATCGGTATTACCTTGTTGTCCGAGTCTAGGAATATGTAGGTTCCTGCGCCGCATGCGAAGTGTATTGACAGGTCGTACTTGTACTCCCCGCTGAGAGCCTCTATGAACCTGTTTATGCCTCCGACATAAGGCACCGAGAACCAGTCCTCCTTAGCTACAACGCCATTTGTCTGTTCCTCTATAAGTTTTATCGCGCCAGGTATGGTTATGCGCTGCTTCTCCCTTAGGCGCGTCGGCATTCTTCCGACCAGCGAGACTGGCTGGAAGTTCACCGCCCTTATGACATCAGTGTTATTCAGCGCGAAGTTTATCATGGCCCCGAGCTCGTGGTCGTTTATCGTCCTTATAACCGTCGGCACAAGCACCGCACTCATTCCTGCCTTCCTTATCGCGTCGAGCGTAAGCGGTACCTCCCAGTGGTTCTTCGGGTTTGCGCGCTTGCTGACCCCGTCGAAGCTCATGTAAAGCGTGCTTGTTCCTGCGTGCCTCACCTTGTAAGCAAGTTCCGGGTTCAGTCCTATGTTTATGCCTGTGGTGTTAAGCTGTATCTGGTCGAAGCCAGCCTCCTTCGCAGCCTGTATTATCTCAACTATGCGAGGGTGCATCGTTGGCTCCCCGCCAGTTATCTGCAGAGCATTGGCCGGAATCGGCTTCTGGCTCCTCAGGTTATTGAATATATGCTTCAATTCGTCGAGGCTCGGCTCGTATATCGGCTCTCCCTCCTTCGCGTAGAAGAAGCAGTACCAGCAGCTGAGGTGGCACCTGTTCGTCACCACTACGTTAGCCAGCCCTGTGTGGGATTTGTGCCTTTCGCACATTCCGCAGTCGAATGGGCAGTTAGCCCCCTTGGTCTCGGTTATGTAGTTAGGGTTGTCGAATCCTCTTCCAAAATAATTGTAACGCCTCATTTTCATGTACATGTCATAGTCCTCCCAGTATTTTTCTATGGTCCACTGGTGCTCCGGGCAGTACTTCCTTATCATTACATTATCTCCGTCCTTATAGATTATCCCGTCGACTATAAGCTTGCATTCTGGGCATACGGTCTTAGTTGTCTCTATCACCGGCATCTTTTGGATCTCGTCCATCATCCTGTGGTAAGGTGCCAAAACCTTGTTCGATTGCTCCTCTATCATAATCTGCACAGAGCCTGACTTATGACTATCCTCGTTTGACATATCTACACCTAAATTTTAAAATTACTTAAGTTCAATGTATTTAAAGCTTCCCTTCGTACCCATGTAAGAAGATTCAAAATGTGCATTCTTCGAGAATACTGCTTCAGAATCATGTAAAATTCGCGCCAAAACCTTAACTCAATCCAAGCAAACCACACTATCCGGCCGAAATAACAAACTCTTTATTTTTTGTTGACTTATTATTGTGGGAAAATACAATCAAATCGCATGATAGTATGCATGGCAATAGAGCATCGAACAAAGGAATCACTTCACATAAGCCATCAAAGCGCTCGAGCAGTAAGGTTACAGGAAGGATAGTAGGAACTCACGTCTTCGGCAATCTTTACGATATAGACAAGAAGAAGTTGTCAGACAGCGCCTTGCTCTCTAAAGCCGTGATTAAGGCTGTTGAGATGGCAAATATGCGGCTTATTGAGCACAGGGCATGGTCTTTCGGCGGCGCCAAAGGGGGTGTATCGGTCATGGCACTAGTGAGCGAGAGTCATATCACACTTCATACTTGGAAGGAATACAAATATGCGACTGTTGACATATACACATGCGGAGCGCACAGCGATCCGGATGCCGCATTTAACTACCTGATTTCGGTACTCAGGCCAAAGAAGCACAAGATTTTCCGCGTTGACAGAAGCAGCTGATTCCTACTTGCAGACGCAACCGCATTCGCATCCGCACTCGTTCTTTGATTTTAGGCTCATGCAGCAATCGCAGTAGCACGCCTTCGGGTTCTTTGATTTTTTGTTCTTGGCCATGTTCATCAATATTTATTACCTATCTGGCATAACATATATACTAATTTGTGTGATTTCAATGGCGGACGAACAAAAACAGCAGTTTAACGTGAATTTTGTTGATACGAAGCCAATCTTTGCTGACGAGGTGGCATTAGCTCTCAAGATAAAGGCCATGAAGAACGAAAAGGGTGCAGTGGAGAAGGAAGGCCAGATAACGATGATCTTCATGGACATGATGAAGAGCCAGGCGATAGGCGAATTCGTTATAAACAAGAGCACAGCAAAGGCACTCCTGAAGGCGCTCTCCGAAACCGTAACGAACCTTGAGAAGCAACTCTCCGATAAATCAATGCCTCCACCTCCTACAATAAAGACTACTGCAGACACAAGCTACAGGTAATTGCAGTCCTACGCACATGTTAAATGGTCATAAAAAGTACTACAAAAACGGTGCAGATTAATGCACAAAATTCATGTGCATATCCTCTGTTTTTCTTTTTTCATTTTGTCGTCGATAATTCCGCTATTTTCCTTCGAAGAAGGATAGAAGGTATTAAATACCTAATTCCTTATCAAATATATTGGTGAATTTGAGATGGCAACAGGTCAGCCTGGCGGCATGGTAACTCAGGTAGACACTTCAGAGAACGTTTTAGAGACGAAGATAAGGTCTTCAGCGGAACAGAAGAAGAAAGCGATAAGCATACTTGTAATTGGTGAGCTGGGTGCCGGTTCTGAGGAATTCAGCGAGGATTCTATAATAGGTCTTGCAGAGGAGCTTAGGCAGAGGAAGGCAAGGGGCGACAGTCCAGACATAGTCGTCATAAACAACGTGCTTCCGTTCATACCGAAGTTCAGCACTGCTTCAAACGATAACAAGCTTACCACACTTAAGGAAGGGATAGAAAACCTGTCCGATGCAAGCGCCATGATAAAGCCGCACATACAGAGGATAATGGACAACCTCTCGGAGAATTCCAAGGTCTTCTATACTTACGGCGAGGACGACTGGAAGAACATAGAGGGCATGAAGAAGGACTTGCGCTACGAGTACGCTTACCCATCAAAGAAGCTCGAGGAAACATACTACCTCTACCTGAAGGAGGTGATAGACAGGGAGGAGATAGCAAAGACTTCGAGCGTGGCCATACACAAGGCCGAGAAGGATCTGAAGGCCGCAAAGGCAAACAGCGGCAAGAACTCGCAGTCATACCAGAACAAGTTGAAGGTCCTTGAGGACAAGGAGCTTGATTTGGCGAGGACGAAGACCGAGATAAAGGAGCTGAAGGACATAATAATGCTTTTCAACGACCTGCAGACTATGCGTACTGCCAGCACCGATACCGAGGAGCTTAGCAAGATGGCAGCCGAGGCGAGGAGCGAATTGAAGGACATAAGGCAGTCAATGACATCGTTGCAGAAGGTCGGCAAGGATTCGGAGCCTGAGTTCGAGCTTCTCGACGCAAAGGCAAAGGCCATTTCAGTAAGGCTTAGGACGATTTCAAAGCGCCTGGGAGACGCCAGCGAAGTGGCACAGACCGAGGAGCGCAAGAAGAGGCCCGGTGCTCGCCTTGGCACTACGATACCAATGCCTCCAGAGGCGGCCAAGACGATAGACGAGCTTGGAGAGGCGCTTTACAGGCGCGCACTCGGAGATGCATTTGGCAGGAGGAACAAGGTAGAGATAATGCCGCTCAACGCAAACAGGATAACTGTTGCGAAGCAGGACGTATCGCTCAATCTGCTCATATCGCACAAGCTCGGCGGTTCTGCTGGCTTGGCAAAGCAGAGCAGCGGCGCGGTGGCGCAGATGGTAGGCAGGATGCTTGAGAACCTTCACTTCAATCCAAACATAGTAATCACAGCGCACAATGCCGCAACGGCATTCGGAATAAAGCCGCTTGAGCACAACTCCAAGAAAGTAATGTATGTGCTCAACCAGGGACCGCTTTGGGACGTTGCGAAGGTATTCAACGAGGCAATAGCCGGCAGGAAGACCGAGAAGACATCTGCCGAGTCTCGCGGAAGCGTAGATTCCGGAGTAAGCATACTAACCTACGACAAGGACGGCCAGGTGACAAGGGAGGCGCTAACTCACATGTACCTATTGCGCAAGCGCGCAGAGAACGATGAGAGGGAGGCGAAGCTCCTGCCCTCTTTGAAGAAGAGCTTGGGCAAGGTGTTGGCAGATGACTCCATAGATGTCACGAAGGCCGTGCTCAACGAGGGTATAGCCAAGGCGAAGAGGCCGTCCGAGCTCAATTCGCTCGACCTGAGCAGCATAACTAAGGAGGATCTGGCATCGCTTATAAAGTACAAGACCGGCACGAAGGGCCTCGGCGAAACCGATGGCTTCAGGCTCGGAGTGTTCAGCGATGTCCATTATGGCAGCGACTGCGATGTCTCTCTGCTTGAGGGTGCCGTCAAGGACGCAATGGACAAGAAGATAAACCTCCTGGTACTAGATGGCGACATGATAGAGGGCGCGCTGGGCTACTTCAAGAGGGAGCTCAGGGAGAACAAGAGGCCTGAGATAGCAGACGCTTATAAGAAGTTCCTCGAGGCAAAGGGCCTGAGCAACGCCGCGATAGACAGGGAGATGGACAAGTTCTACCACGTCTATGTGAACAACCTATCAAGGAACACAGAGGAGCAGGCATACGGACTCATAAAGAGGATGGAGCCTCTGATACAGGACGTTATAAGCAGGGGCGGCTCGATAATAGTCGTGTCAGGTAATCACTACAACAAGACCGGGAGGGACAACGAGGTCGACGAGGCCGAGAGGCTGGCATCGGTGATAAAGCCTTACATAGATGGCATGAAGGCGAGCAACCCGGGCTCCGTACCAGATGATTGGGAGAGCCACATAAAGCTGATACACGGAGGCGAGACAGGGGCTGGCGAGATGTCAATAGGGAAGACGAACATATTCGCAGCGCACAAGCCGGTGAACGTGGACAGGCAATCCAACCACTCGGACATAGTTGTAGTCGGTCATGAGCATGATTACGAGGAAAGGCAGGTGGGCGATACATTCATACTGAAGATGTTCCACATGCAGAAGTCAGAGAGCTCGTACGTGCAGACGTTCGGTATACCCATAGGAAAGGGGCTTAACGGATGGGGCTACTTCGATGTAGAGAGGAACGATGAGGGGCGTGTCATAAAGGTCGTATCGCACCCGGTGCTCAGGGAGACCCTTATAAAGAAGGGCATGATACAGGACAACCCGCTCTACAACGAGTTCTGGGAGAAGTACAACAACGTATCGCTCACGGGGGACAAGAAGAAGTCAAAGAGTTCTTGAAGCTGAAGCCTGACCAAAGTCAGGCCCAGCCTGTTTTTGTTCTTTTCCATACAAGTATTAGCGCGAGCGAATGGCTGCAAGCAAAGCGAAGCGATTTGTCCACGAAATCGTATCACATCTGCCTATCCTAGCGTTTGCCATCGCGCTTCTGATAATAATATCAACGGATTTGACCCCCTTGTTCCAGGCCATGAGCCAGAAGCTCTTCATAGTCCTCACCTCGCCGTTCAACATATATATAGAGGGAGGAGGGATGGCCAACGTGGCTTGGACTGCACTTGCCGTAGCGATAGCCGAGATATACTTCAAGCTCACAGACAGGCCATTTGAGGTCACAGTCGCCATAATATCCGGAATAGTTGTTACGTACATATTCGCGTTCACCGGTTTATTTCTTAACATAGTGGCTTCAGGCACGTCCATCGTCAGCTTCACCGCGCTGCTGTTCCTTGCCGTAAACGTGATAGGCGATATGCTGAACCTACCAAGGCAGATACTGCTAGGCAACGTCTCTATAACCAAGACTGTGGTATTCATGTCCACATACGCATTCGGCGTAGTAGGGCTTTTCATATTCCTCATACCATCGCTAGGTGGCGACTACATATACGGCAACCCTTCATGGAAGCTCCACCTGGTCGGAGGCGTGGCTGCCATAATGCTCACATTGATAGCGCTTTCAGTGAGGGACAAGCAGAAGGCTGAAAAAGAGAACAAAAAGCGCAAGGCCATGCATGATCAGTACGCTGCAGCAATAGACGCCATAGAGAACAATCCGGAATGATCAATCAAATCAGCGCGCACTATAGTGCAACCTAAGAAGAGCCCTTTATTTAATAGAGTTTCCATCCAAAATCTATCATGCAACCCGCCCAAATGGAAAAAGGTACCGGCTTCGGCCTTTTAGAGGCCCTCCTCATAAGCCTAGGCGCCACTTTGCCGGCAGGATTCTTCCTAATGAGCGGCACCGCAATATCAAGGACAGGGACGCTGAGTCTCGTATCTGTCATAATAACTTCTGTACTTGTTTGCATAAGCGGGCTCTGCTATTTCGAGCTGGCGAGATTCTCCGGCAAAGATGGCAGTGTCTACGAGTACACCAGGGAGACTTTCTCGCCTAATACCGGTTTCCCATGCGGCCTGCTATGGATTGGGGGCCTTCTCTCGTGTGCCGCCTCGGCAGCTGTCCTCATAGCGAGCTTTTACGGCTTCCACCCGACAAACGACGCGAGCGCAATAATCGGCTCAGCGATAATAATGCTAGCTGTAGCGTTCCTATCAATTAAGCCTAGGGCTTCCATAAAACTGTTGCTCATCGCAACCACAGTCTCATTAATTTCACTTGCCATATTCCTTTCGCTCGGCGCTAAATTCATAAGCTACAGCGCGGCCCAGCAAGGCACCACGAGCGATATACTTTTCAGTGCTGCAATAATGTTCTTCGCATTCCTTGGGTTTACCAGGCTCACCACTATATATAATGCTATAGACAGTCCTATACCGACGATAAAGAAAGCGATGTACCTTACGATAGGGATGTTCATCGTCTTCTACGTTATATTAACTTTCGTTATATCTGGTCTCTCCTCATATGTAAAGAGCTTCCCTAGCGCAGGCGTCCTTATAATAAACCCATTTTATCTAGAGGCCGAAGTGCTGGGCAGTGCCGCTTTGCACGGTCTTTTCACGCTACTTGCCACAATAGCTTTGCTGATACTAATAATCGTGTGCATTCTCAGTGCATCAAGGACTGTTTTCTCAATGGGCGCTGACAATGAGCTACCAATTACGGGCAAGTTAAGCAAGAAAGGCGTGCCGATAAACTCATTGGCCCTGTGCTGCGTGATTCTGATAGGACTGACTTTTGTGGCAAAGTTCAGCACTCTCGTAGATACGATGAGCGCATCAATGCTGCTCGCTTTCGCAATATCCGACATCTCCGCGCTCAACCTGTGGCTCAAGGAGAGGAAGACGAAGCGAGCCAAAGGCTCGCTGCTTGAGAATAACCTGTTCCCTTTACTTCCGATAGTCGGCGCGCTAGGCAACATCGCCCTGTTCTTCAGCATAAGCACTACTGGGCTCACAATCTCACTCGCAATACTGCTTATAGGCGGATTGTACTACACATACGGGAAGGTGCTCATAATGCCAAAGGGTGCAATCAAGGTGTTCAAGAAAAGCCCGAAGCGCAGCGCAATAAGGGCGTTCGAAAGATAAACCGCTTTTCGTCGCCGCGTAATCCTCACAATCACCTTTTTATCTCTTTTTATGGTTATATATAAATGGCGACAGGTGGCGATATGACCGAGGAGTTGAACCCAGACGACGAGGAGATCCTTAGATTTATAGAGAGTGCGAAGCCCAAGATTTACGTTATAGGTACCGGCGGCAGCGGAAGCAATACTGTGACCAGGCTGACTAGCATAGGCATACAGGGTGCCATAACAGTCGCCATGAACACCGATGCGCCACACCTAGTTAAGACGAAGGCGGAGCGAAAGCTTCTTCTGGGGAAGCGCGCTACCAAAGGGATGGGTGCCGGCAGCGACATGAAGCTCGGCGAAGAGGCGGCGCTTGAGAGCAAGGAGGAGATAAAGCACATGCTATCTGACGCCCAGCTCGTATTCATAACATGCGGCCTCGGAGGCGGCACAGGTACCGGCACAGTGAGCGTCATAGCCCATGAGGCAAAAGAGGCAGGCGCGCTCACTGTAGCAATAGTCACTCTTCCATTCTCAAGCGAAGGAAAGGCAAGGATGAGGACCGCACTTGAAGGCCTTAACAAGCTGCGCAAGGTAGCCGACACCGTAATAATAATTCACAACGACAAGCTGCTCGCTGTCGCACCTGACCTGCCGCTCAACATGGCATTCAGGGTTTCGGACGAAGTGCTGGCCGGAGCTGCTAAGGGGATAGTCGAGATGGTAACTAAGCCTGGCATGGTAAACATAGACTTTGCAGACCTGCGCACCGTCCTGAAGGAGGGCGGCTACGCTGTCATAGGCTCTGGCGAGGGAATAAACTCTAACGATGGCACAAGCAGGTCGATAATAGCGCTCGAGAACGCGATAAAGAGCCCTATGCTTGACGCAGACTTGGGGTCCGCTAGGAAAGCCCTGGTCAACATAGTGGGCGGAGAGAGCCTAACCCTAAGGGAAGCTGAATCAGTATTCCAGGAGGTTTCAGGCAGGATAAACAAGGACGCGCTGCTCAAGTGGGGCGCGAGGATAGAGCCTGACATGCAGAAGGATTCGATAAAGGTAATAATAGTTGTCAGCGGAGTCGAATTCCCCGAGTACACAGAGTCTGGCATAACCAAGAAGATAAAGGAGAATGAGAAGCTCGACCTGGACCAGATATTTGAGGAGGAGACGGTGGCTAAATGATTACTTCTTTTGGCTGCTGCTCTTCGCCTTTTCTTTCAGTTCTTTTGTATTGAACTTCTTGTGCATTATGACGTCGTTCCTGTAGCAGCGTTTTGAGCAGTAGAACCTTATGTCCCCTGTCTTGTATACGAACATCATTCCTGTACCGAAAGGAATAGACTCAGTGCAATAAGAGCATTTGCGCGCCATCTGATCACGAAGCTTACTTTACCTTTATCTCTCTGGCTTCCCTGCTTGTGTCTGGCAGCCTGATTACGTCGCCGATCTTAGCCGGCCCGAGCATATTCCTCCTTATTATCCTTCCCTTGTCCTTGCCCTCAAGTATCCTGCACGACACAAGGTATATCTCTCCCGAAATACCGGTCTTCACTTGCGTGTTGACCTCGACTATCTCGGCAAGGAACCCGGAGAATTGCCTTTGCTGCTCCTCTGTCATTAATTAACACCAATCACTTCTTCGGCTTCTCTTGCTTGGCCTCCCTCTTTTCTTCCTTCGGTGCCGTCTGCGGCTTTGGTGCAACTCCGCTTATCTTCGAGACTATGTCCCTTATCGCCCCATTGGCGCTTCCCTGATTCTCGACCGCTATGGCAGTGCACGGAACAGTCATCCCTATGGACTTACCTAGATCAAGCTTGCTCGGCACGAACGAATAAGCGATACCCTTCTGCTCGCACAGCATTGGTATGTGCATCACGACCTCTTCCGGGTCGACGTCACCCGCCACAACAACGAATGATGCCAGTCCGCGCTCTATGCTCTTGGTGACCTCATTGGCCCCCTTCTTCACGGCGCCTGACTGCTTAGCCAGCTGCAATGCCTCGTACGTCTTTGCCACTACCTCAGTTGGCACCTCGAATTTTACATAAGATTTTGCCATATTCAACACCGTCGGTTTTTACCTCATCCAGTATTTATCGCGAAATTTACTTGCACCGGAAAAGAAAGCAAAAATGCATTTTATATTTATAGCCAAACCTATTTAAGCCTTACACCAATTTCAGCTGCTATCAGATGACTTGCATCACTCCATGAACTGTTCCGGCTTCGGCGGCTCTGGCGGCTGCCCCTTCCTCTTCCTTATGTCGTAAACGACCTTTGCCTGCAGATCCTTCGGCAGCTGTTCGTACCCGGCGAATTCCTGGTACCATATGGCCCTTCCCTGGGTCGCGCTCCTAAGGTCGTTTGAGAAACCCTTTATGACTTCAGCTACAGGCAGCTTTACTTTTATCGTCATCTGTTCCCTGTCCTGCGTTATCTCGCCGAGCTGCCCTCTCTTGCTCTGCAGCATCGTTATCACGCCAGACATGTATTCCTGCGGTATCGAGATTGTGAAAGTCTGTTTCGGTTCGACGAGCACCACTCCGGCGGTAAGCATCGCGGCCCAGATGGCCCTCCTTATGGCGGGTATTATCTGCGCAGGTCCTCTGTGCACCGGATCCTCGTGTATTGTCGCATCGAGTATGCTTACTAGCACGCCAGTGCACTTCTCCCTGGCGAGAGGGCCGTCCTTTACTGCCTCCTCAAACCCGTCTATTAAAAGTTCCATTACCTCGTTAAGGTACTGCACTCCGTGGGTCGCATCGACCAACAGGCAGTGATTGGCTATGTCAACGGTTCCCTTGGCTACCGGCCTGTCAAGCCCCGCCTTTATCAGCAGCTCAACCCCTGCTTGGCCCTTGGGCTTGCCTTCCCTTATGGTGCCATCGTCAATGGCCTTTATCACTCCCTCCTTGAGCGGCTCGACTGTTATGTAAAACTTCGAGTGCTTGTTCGGAGACTTGCCCTCTATAGGCCCTGCTGCGTTCGCTATGGTCTCATGATAAACCACTATCGGCTCGCTTGTCACTATCGGCACTTTGAACTCGTCCCTCAACTTGGTCTCTACTATCTCGAGATGCAGCTCTCCCATGCCGCTTACAAGGTGCTCACCGGTCTCCTGGTTTATCTCAACCCTGAGCGTAGGATCCTGCTTCGCGAGTTCCTGCATCGCTGTTATAAGCTTTGTTGTATCCCTTGAGTCCTTTGGCTCTATCGCCTTTGTCACTACTGGCGGTGAATAGTGCTTTATCTGCTCGAACGGCTCTATTACATCCTCGCTGAGCGTATCGCCTATTGAAACATCGCGCATGCCTATGAGCGCAGCGATATTTCCTGCCGGTATGGCTTCCACAAGGACCTTCTCCGGTCCCATGTACACTCCTACCTGCTGCACTCTCTGCGGATCATTCTTGCCTGAAACATGAAACTCCATACCCCTCTTCACCACGCCGGAGAATATCCTGCCTGTGGCGACCTCACCGCTGTGCTGGTCGTATGTGAGGTTGAACACCACTATATTGGTCTTCGCCTTCGCGTCGACTGAGGTCATGGCCTTGCCTTCATCGCTCTCAAGGTCTCCGTGCCATATCTGCGGTATCCTGTATACCTGAGCCTGCTTCGGCGTAGGCAAGTGGTCGACTATCATCTGCAGCACCGATTCGTCTATCGGCGCTATCTCCTGCAGCTTTGGTATGTCATTCTTCTCGGTAAGCTCGAAAATGTTCTTGAACGAAATCTTGTTCTTGTCTGCGAGAGGCTTTGATATCGCCCACTTCTCGTAAGCAGAGCCTATGCAAACGCTGCCGTCATTCACGCTGACCCTCCATTTGCCGACGAACTGCTCCGGGGCGTACTGGTCGATAAGCTTGTTTATGTTGTTTATCAGCTCGAGCAGCCTGTCGAACGTCTGCTGCGGCGTCAGCCTTAATTCCGTGAGCAGCCTGTCTACCTTGTTTATGAAAAGAACTGGCTTGGCGCGTTCCTTCATCGCCTGCCTCAAGACTGTCTCAGTCTGCGGCATCACTCCCTCTACCGGGTCAACGACCAGAACCACTCCGTCTACCGCTCTCATTGATCTTGTCACGTGGCCTCCGAAGTCGACGTGACCAGGCGTGTCTATCAGGTTGATTATGTAGTCCTTGCTGTTGTAAGTGAAACCCAGTGATATATCAGCAGATTTTATCGTTATCCTCCTGTCCTTCTCTATGGTCTCGAAGTTAGTATAAAGCGCATCTCCGGCCACTGCCTTGGAAATGAGTCCGGCTCTTGCGAGTAGCGAGTCCGTGAGCGTTGTCTTCCCGTGGTGCACGTGCGCTATGATGGCCACGTTCCTTATGGCCTCTAGGTCACTCATGATCTTGGATATCTCTTCAACTACGAATTCCTTCCTGGCCATAAAATCACCTCACTACTTGGCGCTCCTGGCCATGCGCTCGACTTCGTTCTTCCTCTTTATGGCGTAGCTGTTAACATCGTTGTTAGCGGCCAGAATAAGCTCGGTTGCAAGTGCATCAACAACGCTCTTCTTGTTTGCAAATGCGCCGATGACAGTGGCCATCGCCATGTTTCTAAGTGCTATGTCAAGCCTCCTGCTCGCGCTTATGTCCACCGCAACGTTGGATATTATGCCTCCGTACCTTACGCGCGTCGTGTCCTCGATAGGCGCGCTGTTCTCGAGCGCCATCACGAGCACCTGCAGCGGGTTCTTGCCAGTTTGCTTGCTTACCTTTTCAAACGCCTCCTCCATTATATGTATAGTCTTGAGCTTCTTTCCCTGGAGCCTGCCTTCGGTTCTTATGACCCTGCCACTTATCTTGCCTCCCGTCCCTCCCCTCATGAGCGAGTTTTCGAGCCTTTCGACTATATTCACATTAGCCTTTGAGAATTTCTTCTGGCTGAATCGCCTGTAGCTCTGCGGATAAGCCTTCGGTGTTAGATTTATGTAGTTCTTGAGGCTCAGGTCAGCTACCTCGACATCGTATGGATACTTCTCGAAAAGCAGTATCTTATTGTACGCGAACTGCGCTGCTTCCTGCTGTGCCGATGCTGCCGGCTTCGCGCGCCTCTTTGGCGCTTTCTTGGCTTCAGCTTCCGCTTGCTGCTGCTTTTCCTCCGCAAGCTCCTGCTTTATTTCCGCCTTTATCTCCTTCTTATCTTCAGGCATTGATCATCATCTCTTTGGCTTCTCTTTCCTGCCCTTTATTATCTCGACCATATTCGTGCCGTTTACCTCGGTAACCTTATACTTTAGACCGGGTATGCATCCCATCTGGCCTCTCTGCGAGCCTCCCATCCCTTCGATAGTCACTTCGTCGTGTTCGTCGATGAAATTGACCGCTCCGTCGCCCGGAACAAAAGCGCCGACTACCTTGCCGTTCTTTATCAACTGCACCCTAACGCACTTTATCTGCCCGGAGTGCGGTTGCTTCTGCTCCACCGCATATTTCTGGAGCACCAGCGCCCTCGCCCTCGGTACTGTTCCCACGGCGTCGTACTTCTGCTTTAGCTTGAGCTTTCTCCGCTTAAGCCATTTCTTGAGGAGCCTCTGGTGCTTCCTCTGGCGTACGAGTTTTCGAGCGGCAAATTCCCCGTTTGGCATGTTATCCCTTCAAAATCAATCATTTGTGAATGTTAAGTATCTCAGAGTTACCCGGCTCTATTATAGAGAGCGCTGCAACGGAGTAAGGCTTCCCGCAGACCGCTCCGAGCTGCATAGAGTCGCCATCGAACCTGACTACCTCAATCCCTGCTATCTTGGCTACGTGCAATATCTCCTGCAATCCATCCGGCTTGTTCTTCGACGTTATTATTACCATCTTGGCCCAGTTCTGCCTTATCGAGTCCAGCACTCCGTTTACCCCCAGCGATGTCTTACCGCTGTCTACAGCTAAACGTATATTGCTAGCTAAGTCGGCCATTATCTCACATAGAAATGATGACAGAATGCGCTATTAATTAGCAGGCAAAGGTATAAAAACAATGCTTAACAATCCAGTGCATTTTCACGTTTCTTTGCGGCCGAAGTGAATTAGTCGGGGCTTATCAAAAAGAAGATGCCGCGGCTAATTAGACCTATCATTCATATGAGCTCATAATAAGATAATACATAATAGGGTGCCAAAGACGCGAGGATGCCGCCAAGCCCTACCCAAACGGTCAAGATGGATATTATAGAAAACGTGAATATCCCAGCAGAGATTGTGACATGCACGTCTGATCGTATATTGGAAAAGGATACTACGGTCAGGATAACCAATGCAAAAGAGTAAACCAAGAGGGCCGTAGGTGGAAATAACGCATACAATAAGCCGAAAAGGTAGAGCACTGCCAGTGTACCTATCCAGGCAAGTATGCACGCGGCCACGAAGGCAGCGCGCACAAGTGTGGTCGTAGAGTAGAGCGCCTCCCCCGACTGGCCCCCGGAGCGTTGCTCTTCGAATCCCGCTGCCCTTCTAGCCTCAGAAATCTGGTCCTCTTTGTCTTCGTCAGCCATGATAAAATATATTCGTGAATGCCTATAATTGTAACGTTGCGCAGCGCATCCCTTCATCTGGGTGCCGCTAACGCAACTAAAGTCGTCGATGCCCAAGCCGGATTTTATAGCGCCCAAAATAGCGGTGGCATACAAAATCTTAAATAGCTTCGGATATAAGATTAGACTACTGACTAGTTATTGATATTAAGTACGTGCATAGCATGAGCGAACAGTATGATGTTATAGTGGCAGGAGCCGGAATGGCTGGCTCCCTGGCTGCCGGCATAGCCGCAAAGGGCGGCCTTAATGTCGCATTGCTTGACAGGAACACCGAAGAGCAGGTCGGGAAGAAGACCAACTGGGGTTGGGTTTGCGGCGATGCAGTTGCAAACGACCACCTCAAGTTCATAAAGGAGCAGACAGGGCTGACATTCTCTTATCCTGCGCTTGACCAGCACGTAGACGGCGTTTATGCCATATCCCCAGATTTGCAGAGCAAGTACATATTCGAGGGAGAGGGTTTCGTCCTCAACAGGCCTGAGTTCGAAAAGAAGCTATTGGATTTTGCAAAGAAGAGCGGAGTTAACTACATATCGCAGTTCGAGGTGGAAGGTCCGGTAATAGAGAATGATTTCGTAACTGGCGTTTTCGGCAAAAGCAGGACGATGGAGCACAAGGAACTCAAGGCCAAGGTGGTCATAGACGCCTTGGGCGTAGCCACTCAATTGCGCAGGAAGCTGCCGGAGAATCCGTATGTCGATAAGGACGTTGATGTTGACGATCTTGAATCGACCGGTAGGTACATTTACGATTTTGACATCGACCATGAAGACCCGATGTACTTTGACAGGAACAATGCGCTCATACACCTGAACCAAGAGATAGCCCCGGGCGGCTACGGCTGGGTATTTCCGAAGAAGGGTCTCAGGGTAAACATAGGCATAGGAGTGCAGAAGAGGAGCCTACAGATAAGGAACGAGAAGCTGGGCAAGAAGGACACGCTTCATTCATTGATGGATGAGTATGTGCGTGTAAATCCTGTGATAAAGAATCCGAGGCTGTTCAATGCTGACAACAACGGGAAAGGATATTGGTCTGTGGCTGTGAGGCACCAGATGGAGAGCCTTGTCTACAACGGCTACATGGGTGCAGGTGACAGCATGGCAATGCCGAATCCTATAAGTGCAGGCGGCATAGGCCCGTCTCTGGTTGCAGGTGTGCTTGCAGGCCAGAACGCGATAAGGGCCATAGGAAATAAGGATGTCAGCATAAGAGGTCTATGGCAGTACAACCTCGATTTCAACGAAAAGTACGGCAAGAAGACTGCCGGGCTGGAAACGTTCAGGATTTATCTGCAATCGCTAAACAACGACGTGCTGAATTACGGTATGAAGACTTTCCTGACTGCTGAAGAGGCCGAGCAGCTCAGCTATGGGCTGGTTCCGGAATTGCATCTCGCTACACAATTCAAGAAGTTCCTGAAGGGCGTCAGCAACATAAATGCATTCGCAAACCTAGTTTTTGCGGTTAGGAAGATGAAGAAATTGAACGGGATTTACAACAAATACCCGACTTCGCCGGACAACTTCACCGAGTGGAGAGCGCTTGTCTCGAAGGAACTAGAGGACGTGAAGGAGCGCTTCAAACCGAATCCCATATGACATGCTTTAGCTTGTGATTTTCATGGAAAGTTATACGAAATTCGAAAAGGCAAGGATAATAGGCGCACGCGCACTGCAATTGGCGTACGGTGCGCCGCCATTGATAAAGGTGCCTGAAAAAATGGTAAACCCTATAGACCTTGCGGAGCTCGAATTCAATAATGGTATAATACCTATAACGATAATAAGAAAAAAGCACAGCGCCTGAATAGCCCTATGTCTATTTCTTGTGTCAGTCTTCAAACGGCACTGCCCGATATTCAAATCCCTTGCCCTTAGGCCCTTTCTTAAGGGTTCTTATGTGCTCCTCGGCATCGGCCTTGCTAGGGCATACGAAAGCCGATTCGTTGTTATACATCTTTCCCTTGAACATCATCGGGTCTATCACTATAAGGTCGTTCCAAGTCTTGCTTCCCTTCTTCCTGAATTGCAGCTTGTAAAGGTCCATAACCACACAAGAACGATTTCGTTTTCCAGATATATAACTCTAACGCTTCTTTTTCCCATCGCATTTTTTTCAATTGTATCCCGCCACCCTCCTTGCAACAGTATAAAATTTAGCAAAGAATAAAAACACAGCCGCATATATGGTAAGCAATGCCGCCCAAAAATCCTCCAGATATGCAACCGTATGTACCGACAGATCCTAGGTATGCGTTGCCCACTGATGAGACGCCTGAAGGGCCAAAGCCAGCAGACGCGCCAGAGCCACCAAAGATTGCAGAACCTGCTTTTCCAGAAGAGATCGCCAAACCGGTTAAGGAGAATAACCCTCCCAAACTAGTAGAGACGGGCCCGCCACCAAAATTCACGCTTTCTGTGGCTTTTTTTGCAGGCATCGAGGCAATTCTTCATCCAAGCAGGAATACGCGCAGGACTTTCGAAGAGAGGGAGGTTCTCACAAATTACTACAAAAGCTCTATTGTGCCAATCATAATTTTCTTTTGCCTGGGATTATATCTCCTGACCTCGCCTACCTACGCGATAGGTATAAACACAGCAATTATAGTCAGTTCAGGGGCACAAGGGCTCCTCGGCTTCGCAGCTATAATTATAGTGAGCCTTCTTCTGCTTAACCCGATAAGAATCGTTCTTGATTCGTACATAGTGGATTATTTCGGTAAAAAGGTAATCAAGGCATTCAAGCAGGATTACAAAAACACCATGTCCGCAATGTTCTATAGCATAATGCCGCCTACTTTCCTATGTTGGATGCCGCTAATCGCAGTCGCTTTATACTATTGGCTGGTAATACCGGGCCTTCATCTGGGTTTCTCAACATATGCACTTCCGAAGTATGCTGCCTATGTGCCTACAATAATGGCGGCGGCTTTCTTCATAATATACGGTTGGTCACTCATAGTCTCAACTTTTGCGCTATCAAACCAGCAAAAGGTAAGTAAGCATCTTGCCTTTCTGGTGGTCTGCCTGTCAGGTGTTATCAGCCTTGCCGTGATATTAATATTCGGTCTGGCCGTTGGCTACGCATTGCACACAAACGCTCAGCAGATATCCTCATTCATCTATCAGTTCCTGTGATAAAATGGACAAAATAGTAATGACCATAGTATTCATCTGCTTCATCCTCGTCACTTTGTATGACACGTACTACGCAGACTTGGCTCATCATGGGATTGCTTCCTACTCAAGCGCTTTTGATGCAGCCACATCACAGCTTGGTTCCCTGTCCAGTGCATCAAATTTCTCTTTGGTGTCTAATCTGCCTCCGATAAAGGATTCTCCCGATGTACCAAGCTTGGATCCAAGCATATTGATACAGAACTCACGCAATCCGCCATCGGGATCGGGCCGGCAGCCTACTGCTACCAACGACAGTTACTCGAATGGTACAACCGCCTCAAGTTCAAAGTCTAATGCCTTGAAGATCGGCTCGCCTTTCCAGCTGAGCCAGCTGGGCATACTCTCCGAAGGACCAACGGCTTCTATGCTGAATTCGTTAAGTTCGTTCTTCGTGTCGTTGGATCCGGTTATAGGCTCGATGTCGCAGTTACCAATCATAAACCCTTTCCTGAACGTCTCCGTTTCATCTGGCTATTGGGATCCGCTGGGCAGGGTCGCCGCACTATCGGCACTTGCTGAGTTCGCCCCATCGATAAATATGACTGACTTGACCGACTACATGAATCAGACGCAGATAGGCGCACTCCAAGGGACCGCGCTTCCGTTCTCCGGAGTGCCTGATGTGCAATCGCTTTCAGAGATCTACTCGTCCTCGCAGCTCATAAATAATCTCAATACGATACTATCCGTAATGCAACAGTGCCAGGCATTTACGGGTGCAAATTCAAGCGGTTCAGCGGTTACGCTGCCTCTTTACGGCATCTCAGTACCGTACCCTAATCTGACAATAACAGGCGTGTCTCCGCAATTCATAGCAACGAACCATATAGGCGGTCCTGGTTACATAACCTACGCGACCAACTTCGATGAGCTGGTCCCTGCCTGGCTTTCATCGGCTTTCGAGTCTGATTCGCATGGCATTAATGCGCTACTTGACGGTACAAATGTAAAGTGCACCCAGTACTATACACAAAGCAACTATACTGTCTACAATGTTACTCCAACTCAGCAAGCCTACATGTACGCTCTTTCGCAGTACGAGAGCGATGCTGTCTCACAGTTGGTATACAACGAGACGATAAAGCCCGAGATAAACTTCATAGGCTATTCAGGGAACGAGACGCTAATAGACTTCAACAACCTAAATCTTTCGCAGCGTTCAACTCCAATAATAAAAATAGACAACAATGTCGTTGGCTACAGCAGGTATTTCAACTTTTTCCTGGTGCATCAGCCGCTATCCGAAGGCAACCATGAAATAAGCGCTTTTGTAGGTAATATAACAAGCACTGCAACGCTTACTGTGGAACCTTACATCCCGTTCAGCTATGCCCTACTCAATGCATCCAACAGCACGCTATCATTATTCATGCCTGGCTCAACCAACTACCCGAAGATTACCCAATTTAACGGCTTTGAACTGCTAAACGCAACTGGCGCCGTGCTCGCAACATACAACAGCATAGCGGCCTCAAGTAACTACACTGATGTGAACTTCACCCAGAAGACGTCGTGCCTCTCTGTCCGTGAGAGGGCTTACCAGATTGATTTCAGCACAGTATACGGCAACTCCAGCTACTTCTTCTATGCTGTGTGCAGTTGACCCATAACAGTATCACACTCTCTTCATGTACCTATTCAATTTGCCTAAAGCATCGGCCTTTATCGTGTACACGTCGCCATTTTCATAGTCGAATACTTTGTTGTTAAGAAGCGGGTTTAGCATCTTGCCATCAATCTCATTGATCGGCTTGCCAATTATAAGATCGTTGAATGCAGGCGCGACCACGAGCTTGATCCCTGAATTGAATTTTTCATAGTACTTGCCCGCTACATCCTTGTCCAAAGGCGCCACGAGCCATGCCTTCTCAGTATAAGCCCCGCCATTCTTGTCAGTTATGCGTATTGCCACATGGTTGTGTGCGGTTATGATGTAATCCGCCATCATCGCCTCTTGGGTCGGCCACCTGTTGCCATGCAGCAACGCAAACCTGTCGAGGAGGAGCTCGTCAACCGTCTTGACGCCGATGATTTCGCCCAGATGTGCATCATGGTTGCCTAGGACTACGGTAACATCGTATCCGTCCAATGCGGCGAAGAAATGCCTTATCGAATCCGCATCTATGGCATCAGGATTCAGTATGGCGTCCTTGACGTCACCAAGCATTATTATGTTTTTGCAATCGAACCTCTCAGAAAGCGAATTTATCTTCTTGAGCATCGCATCAGATGCATTGTGTAGGTTTACGCCCTTTTCCCTGAGCTTCCTTTCAATCCCTATGTGAAGGTCGCCTATCACTATGTAACTCCGCCCTCCGCTTGTTATCACGAGCGCAGCCTCATCAAATACGAATTTCACATCAGCGTCCAGCAAAAGCACCTCTGTATAAGATTCAATCTATAGTCGGGCTCTAAAATAAATAAACCTAGGTAAAAAGGCTATTGGGTTGCAAAGACAAAAGGACACAGACATGGCCGGCTCATCACCAAGCATAGGCAAGATATACGGTATAGACATACAAATACACTGGCTCCTGCTGTTGTTCCTGCTTTTCCTACTGGTTATAAGCGTACAGTTGTTCGTTCTGGTTGCGCTTTTCTACGCCTGTGTGCTTCTCCACGAAGTTGCCCATTCAATAACATCGATAAGAAATGGCGTAAAGGTCAAGCGGATAGAGGTAAACCTCCTCATGGGCGAATCTTTCATAGACATAGGGCGCCTCAAGCCAGTTCAAGAATTTTACGTGTCAATAGCAGGCCCTATAGCCAGCATACTCATGGGTCTAGCTTTCGGCTTCTTGGCTATATACGCACCGGTAGGCTTCATACGTCTACTTTTCCAGGAGCTGTTCATACTAAACCTCCTTGTCGGAGGCTTCAACCTACTGCCAGGATTCCCATTGGATGGGGGCCGTGTTTTCAGGAGCTACCTGCAAGAGAGGATGGGAAAACTTCGCGCCACAAAAATAACTGTAAAATTAGGGAACGCAATTGCGGTGCTGCTTGTGATAGGCACAGTGGCATATGTTCTGCTTAACAGCTCCAACTCATTCCTTTACGACGAGCTCGTCGTGTTCTTCGACGCGATAATAGCGATGTTCATGTACAGCGGTGGCCAGGCGGAGCTGCAGGCCATATACCTAAAGAGGTACACATCACAGATAAGCGTGATGGACGCGATAAGCACTGACTTCATAATCGAGAAGCCTAGCACCACGCTTTCGGAACTTTACAAGGATATCCTTTCTAAGCACACCTCAATAGCGATGTTCTTCGATGGTGGCGGCGTAAAACTGGTGTCAAAACTTCCAAGCATGTCATGGAACAAGAACGACATAATAAACTCGGATCAACCTATATCAAGATTCGGTGCAGAGATACCTAATGTGCCTTACAATGCGACCCTCGATAAGGGCATAGATGTAATGAGGTTCAACGATTCCAACGTAGCTGCCGTTACAAGGGGCAAATCAATAGTCGGGGTACTTCTCGAGCAGCACGTTGAATCAATAGTTGCGCTTCATATATCACATCACGGTAGCCACAAAGGCCAAGAGAAGGAATAAAAACAGCCACGTAGATAATTTATTGGCGCCAGGTCGGTATTATGCTATACCTAGATAGATTGACCCTTCACAATTTCAAGTCATTCAAGCACGCTAACATAAGGTTCAGCAAGGGCTTCAATTGCATCCTGGGCCCTAATGGCTCGGGCAAGTCAAACATATGCGATTCACTTCTTTTCGTTTTAGGCGAGACTTCACTCAGGAGGATGCGCGTCACATCATCGCCGCAGCTCATAAACCTGTCGGCTAAAGCCAAGGAAACTGACGGCCTTAAGAGGGCATATGTGCAGGTCATCTTCGGCGGCGACACCCCGATAGAGATTACCAGGATAATAAGGTCCAACAACAAGGTGCTCTACAAGCTAAACGGCAAGCGCGCTACAAGGCAGGATGTAATCGATTTGCTATTGGCTTACAAGAGCGGCATAAGTGAGGTAAACACAATAACGCAAGGCGAGATACTGAGGCTTGTGGATCTCAAGCCCAAGGAGCGCAGGGAACTCATAGACGTGGCTTCCGGGATAAAGGAGTTCGAGGAAAAGAAGGACTCGGCAGTGAAGGAGCTAGATGCGGTACAGTTCAAGATAGGAGAGGTGCAGATACAGCTGAACGAGAGGAACGGCTACTTGGCCGACCTGGAAAGGCAGAAGAAGGAGGCAGAGCGCTCCATCGAACTATCGAGGAGGATAAAATCTGCCAGCTACACGATACTAAAGCTCAGGGAGAAGGAATACGAGGCCCAGTACGCAACTGCGACCTCGGGCTACGAGGAGAAGCAGCAGAAGAAGGTTGATCTTGAACTTAAGGAGCGCGAAATCGGACTAAAAGTAGAGTCGCTCTCCGGGGAGAAGAACGCACTGGTAAGGAAGATCGGCGAGAGCTCCATGGAGATGAGCTCTGTCAACCAGTTGCTTACTGAGGTCAATAAGCAGATAACGATAAAGGAGGCAAGGATAAATGACAGCAGCGAAGGCATAAAGAGGCACGAAGATAGGATGTCAAACCTCTCAAACGAGATAAAGGGAATAGAGGCGCGTAAGGCCGAGATATCATCTATGTTATCGCAGAAAAACGCAGAACTCGAGAAGAAGGGCGCGGAACTGAAGCGCTCCGACGCGGGCGAGGATACGGACCTCAGGAAGGCTATAGAGGAATACGATGCGGCCCAGGCAAATATCAATGCGCTTAGGGGCGAATTACTTGGCGCCGCAGCTGAATACGACCAAGCGTCTTTCAATCTAAGCACAAATTCCGGCAAACTTGCCGATATAAACGAAGAAATAAAAAGGCTTGAGGTGAGAAACGGCGCCATCGATTCCGGCATTAAGGAAAAGCAGGCAAAAGCAAAGTACTTTGCAGATTCAATCAACGGTGCTAAGGACAGGTTGGCTTCTGCGCAGAAGCAGACTGAAGAGCTGAGGGCCAAGATATCAAAGGCCGAGTCGGAAGGCCAGTCCCTAAGACAGGCGCTCGCTACCCAAGGCAGTTCTTCAGGGAGGATTTCCGATGCGCTAAAGAATGAACTCAAGTCAGGGTTTTACGGAAGGGCCTACGAGCTGTGCAGTTACAATGACAAGCACGCCATGGCCGTGCAGGCTTCTGTCGGCGGAAGGCTTAACTATTTCGTGGTCGACTCAATAGCTACCGCAGACAAGGCCATAAGCATACTGAAGTCGAAATCGCTAGGTCGTGCGTCATTCATCCCATTGGACGACGTCGTGATAAACACAGAAAGGTCGAACTCCATGACGCCGCTGCTTGACTTCATAGAGTTTGACAAGAAATTCTCGAAGGCATTCGAGTACATATTCTCAAACACCTACCTGATTGACGACGTAAAGCAGTCGAAGAAGATAGGCCTCGGAAAGTTCAGGCTCGTGACCCTTGAGGGCGAGCTGGTGGAGCCCTCAGGCCTGGTGACAGGCGGGACCATGAAGCTTATGCAGTCCCCTGCCGTGATAGAGGCCAAGCTCAGGGCAATCGAAGGTGACGTTGCCGCAACGGCGCTGCTACTGAAGAAAATAGATTCTGAAATCGAGGCCGCGAAGAAGGAAATCGGCACAAACGAGACGATGGACTACGGCAACAACATCGAAATCAATATCCTGAAATCAGAGAAGGACGATAACGCCAAGGCCCTTGCCAGAATCGGCGCCGAGGCGTCAAAGATAAGCGGCGATGTCTCAGTGCTGAATTCCTCCATGAACGCGTCAAAGAGGAGGAAGGAGGAACTTGAAGCGAAGCTCAAGGTCATTGAAGGGGAGGCTGCTCAATTGCATGACATGATAACAAAGACGCCAGGAGGCCAGGGCAAGCAGCGCAGCAAGTCCAACGCAGTTGACGTGAAGGTGCTGAGGGAGGCAGTGAACCAGCTAAACGCGGAGACGGCTTCGATGAAGACTGAAAGCTCTCTTCTTGATAAAAGGAAGAAGGAGCTCGAGGCGGAGATAGACGGGATAAAGAAGGACATCAAGACCTCAAAGGAGCTAATAGCGGAAACAAACCAGGAGCTGAAGAAGGACAAGGCCGCGCTCGATGAGCTCACCACAAAGATAAAGAGCCATGATTCCACGACTGCCGAATCCTATAAGCGGCAGACCGAGCTCGGCGAACAGATGCAGAAGCTGTCCACCGACAGGGGCAAGATACTGAGCGAGATAAAGTGGCTGTCAGACGGTGTAATAGAACTGAAGGCCCTGAAGCAGGATCTTCAGACCAGGCTTTCCGACGTAAAGGCTGAGCTGGCAACTTTCCAGGACCCGAGTTCGATAGAGAGGATAGAGGCGAAGGCCGTGCAGGAGGTGCAGGTCATGCTTGCCGAGGCCAAGCACGCACAGGAGGCTCTTGGCAATGTCAACATGAAGGCGATAGACGACTATGCGGTGAAGAAGAAGGACGTCGAGGAAGCAAAGCAGCGACTGGATACCCTCCAGACAGAGAAGGACTCGATACTGAACATGATAAAGGAGATAGAGACGAAGAAGGCCAGGATATTCATGGAAACCTTCAATACCGTGAACGAGAACTTCAAGAAGCTGTACGGTTATGTTTCAAGCGATTCAGCGGCACTGGTGCTTGATGACCAGTCCGATCCGTTCAACTCGGGCCTGAGCATAAAGATAAGCTCAAAGGAAAGGAAGGCAAGGATTTACGAGACAATGGCCGGCGGCGAGAAATCAATGCTGATGCTGGCCCTGATATTCGCGATACAGACACTCAGGCCGATGGCCTTCTACGTATTCGATGAGATAGACGTCGCCCTGGACAAGGAGAACTCGAAAAAGCTGTCCAGCATGATACAGCAGATGGGTAAAAATTCACAGTTCGTGGTCGTCAGCCACAATGACACGCTCATAGCCGCCGCCGACACCGCCATAGGGGTGTCGATGCGGAACGGAACTTCTGGCGCAATAGGATTGCAGGTAGGCCATGCCAAGGGCCCATAGGTGCTAGCTGATGTATAAGGTACAGAAGGACAAAACCAAGAAGACAAAGCAGCAGAAGGGCAAGAAGCCTAGCATAAACACTACACCGCTTTATATAGCGCTAATAATATTGCTGGTCATATACGTGTTTGAGCAGGGCAACAGCTCCATAGCGCTGTTCTCTTCTGCAGGAGTTTTCCTGCTCATAATAGTCCTTCTTGTAACCGAAATAACCAATGGCGTCAGGGAAACTGGCTACGTCGGGAATGTCGTTGAAATACTCGCGGCCGTAGTGATAGTGGTGGTCATATGGTACGGCCTGCGTTTTATTCTAAATACGCCGAACCCATTGGATGTTGTGCCTAGCTGCAGCATGCTCCCTACGTTGCAGCGGGGAGACCTAATAGCCCTGCAAGGGATAGGTTCATCGGTGAGTTCGATAGATGCTCCGGTGGTGAATGTCACCAAATCGGAAGCAGCCACGATCACAAGCGGCAATAACGAATCCCTCGAATGCGTGGCTTACAGGTATTCAGGAGACACGATATACTACTCGCAATATATGCAACCAGGATACAGTCTAGGTTTGTACAAGAGCACACCATATGGCGGGGAGATAGTGCCGCCAGGCGCGCAAAGCAAAAACCTTGTACAGTATGCGTGCGGGATACAGCATGTCAGGTTCGACAATGGTACCATCCTAAGCGAGGCTTATACATCCTCAATCTCTATCCTCAACAAGACGATACATGGCGATGCTAACAACTCAATTATAGTTTACAAGACTGTGCCATCAGATTCATTCTATCAGGAAGGCGACAGCTTCATAGTCCACAGGGTTTACGCTGTGCTGAACGCTAGCGGGGAGTACTACTTCCTTACGAAGGGTGACAACAATCCCGGCCTTGACATGCAGTATTCAAACTACCCTGCGAATACATCTCAAGTCCAAGGAAAGGTGCTGTTCAGTCTACCATATATTGGCTATCTAAAGCTAATACTTAGCAGTACGCCTACGCCACCGGCCGGTTGCAACTCGACCGTTGTTTCTGCCTAAGTGCTTGCCGTGACTGAATCCGAATCGAATGACAAGATTGGCTGAAAGAGATGTCAGCAACTACCAACGTAATAGCCATCGCCGCAATTGTAATAGCGGTAGTCGCACTTTTTCTGGTCTTCGGTCATGTGATTGGCCAAAGCAAATCGACCGTTGCAGGAGGCAAGACCCTATTTCAGCCACGCCCTCCTACTGGCATATCTGTGGTGTCGGGCAACATAATCTGGTATTACGACAACTCTACCTCGACCGTTGTGGTTCTTAACGCGACTCCTAACTGCACCATAGGGGTGACAAAGGGCCAGAGCATAAAGTTCAGCATGCAGCAGCCTTACGGGGTATTATACAAGGGTGAGGCCGCGAACGGCGCAGCTTCAATACCTTACAATGGCCTTTACAAGGTTCCACTGACCGGTAACCTCTCTATAGTCAGGCTAATAACCAACCCGACATGAAGAACTGCACACACTACAGAATCAGGTCATAGGCGCGTTGCCTCCTGTTTCCATCATGTACTCCCTAGGTATCTTCTTCAATTCTGCGAAAGTCTCATGTATCGTGTTTATGAATTGCTCTACGTCCTTGTCTGTGTGCGCGTTGGAGAGAAGCAAACGCTCGTAGTTATCAGGATGCGTGTACATTCCCTTCTCGAGCAGCAGCTGGCTATGCCTTAGGTAAAGGTCCCAGTCTATTGCAAGCGCCTCTCTGTAATTGGTTATCTTCTTCTTCCTGGTGAAATAGTACTGCAGCATGCCGCAGACCGATTGCACGGTAACGGATATCTTCGCCTCCTTTGCTGCAGCCTCTATCCCCTTGTGCATCTTCTCGGTAAGCCTTCCCAGCCTCTCGTACATCTCCGTGCCTCCCTTTTGCAGGACCTTTAGGTTTGCAAGCGTCCCTGCCATAGATATGTTGTTTGCGAAATATGTACCTCCGAATGATATACGCCCTGGGGCTATCAGATCCATATATTCTGCCTTGCCTGATACTGCAGACACGGGCACGCCACTACCAAGCGCCTTGGCCCAGCATGACAGGTCAGGTTCTACTCCATACAGCTGTTGCGCACCGCCTGGCGCCACCCTGAAACCGGTCAATACCTCATCGAATATGAGCAGAAGCTCGTTTTCGGTTGCAACCTGCCTCAATTTCTTCAGATAATCCTTCTCTGGCGGTATTATACCTGCGTTTGCCATAACAGGTTCTAATATTATGGCCGCCAGCCTGTTCTTGTACCTCTTGACTATCTTCTCTACCGCAGGTATGGAGTTGAAAGGCGCCACCATGGTATAAGCAGTCACACCCTCTGGTATGCCTGCTGAGTTGGGCAGTGGTCTAGGATAAGCCTCAAGCCCTGCCACCATCGGCGGAGCCTCCGTGCTTATCAACGCGTAGTCGTGCTGGCCGTGATAGTGCCCTTCGAACTTAAGTATTACGTCCTTACCTGTCGCCGCCCTAGCTATCCTTATCGCGTTCATTGTCGCGTCCGATCCGTTTATGCAGAATGCCAGCCTTTCTGTGTTAGGAACCATTTTTTTGAAAGCCTTTGCAGCCTCGAGCTCAAGAGCCGTAGGTGCACCGTACTGCGTGCCATTCTCTGATATGTCCTGTATTGCCTTGACTATGTCAGGGTGGGCGTGGCCGTTTATCAGCACCCCGTAGGCCATGTTGAAGTCTATATACTCGTTATCATCCTCGTCCCATATATGCGATCCTATGCCCTTCTTTATGAAAGGAGGGCACGGGTCATAAGAGGCAACTCTGACCAGCGAGCTGGCACCGTTAGGTATGTACTTCTTCGCCTCTTCGAACAGCTTGGCCGACTTCTTCAGCTTCGGTATGAGCCTCTGCACGCTTATGGGCGGCGGCGGCGGCACTTCCTCCGCTTCTGCCTTTGGGGCATCCAGCGCAGGCTCCTCCTTACCCGTATCAGAGGTAAGCATCGGCTTCTGGGGCTCGGCCTCCTGCTTCTTGGGGCCCTCATCCGCCATTATGACGCGGATTCCCACATTGTTTTCATCTATTGAGCCCTGCATATTCAAATCACTATAACTCTTATTCTGGTCATTAGGTTGTACGGACATAAAAAAAGCACCCGACAGTAGGGTGATGGTGATAAAGCTATATAAACCTATCTTGGCGGTTCAAAGCCCTTAAAAGGATTTTGGGGCATTCAAAGCACATAAAAGGATTTCCTTTGTGCCTTGCGCAATCCCATGCCGCAAGGATTTTATTTGCTTTTCACGAATTATAGAATGGCAAGCTCAATCGCCTGCTGAATGGCACTCGGTTTTAAGTTGTGTAGGCGGTTTTTCCGCATTTTGCCTTAATATCTAGCATTTTGATGGTGTAAACGTGAAGATTGTCGTATTGGGGGGCTATGGCGAGATAGGCAGTTGCATATCCGCCGACCTGGCACAGACAGCCAAGGATATGGAGATTGTCGTGGCAGGCAGGGACGAGGCCAAGGCGGAGACCCTTGTCCGCACGCTAAAGGCCAAGAATGTCAGGTCTGCAGTGGCCGATGCAAGAGATATGGAAAGTGTCGAGAGAGTACTGAAGGGCGCAGACGTTGTGATAAACGCCACAAACTACTACATGAACATCGACATAATGAAGATAGCGCTTGACTGTAATGTCAATTACATGGACCTGGGCGGACTTTTCCACACCACTCTGGAGCAGTTCAAGCTGCACGACCAGTTCCGCAAGAAGGAACTGCTCGCGTTTCTAGGATGTGGTTCCACTCCAGGGATAACTAACCTTCTGGCGCTTCATGGTGCAAACCAGCTTGACAGAGTGGAAGCGATACACATACAGTTCGGTGACAAGGATTACACGAAGTACAACACGCCGTTCGTGGTTCCGTACTCGATGCACACAGTTTTTGATGAATTCAGTAAGAAGCCGGCCGTTTTCGAGAATGGCAAGACCAAGTTCGTGGAACCGCTCTCAGGGGACATAAAGGTCTTGTTCCCTGATCCGGTAGGCGTGGTGACATGCAGATACTCGCTCCACTCAGAGGTAGCTACCCTCCCAGTGAGTTTCAAAAGCAAGGGCATCCGCGGCTGCACATTCAGGGGGGGATGGGACAATGATTTCATATATAAGACAAAGTTCCTGATAGACTCAGGATTCTCATCCTACGAACCGATAATGGTGGACGGCGCCAAGGTGAACCCAAGGAACGTGGCAGTCGCCCTGCTCAACAGGTTCATACCTGGCAAGGACGTAAAGATCGATGATCTGGAATACCTGAGGATTGCAGTCACAGGTAAGAAAAACGGAAAGAAGTTGACAATAGCGGAATACTGCAAGGCGGTAACGAACAAGAAACTAAACATACCATCGGGGACGTGGGATACTGGAGTTCCAGCATCAATCATTGCACAGATGATAGCTAAGGGCGAGATAACCTCAAGAGGCGTCCTCCCACCAGAGAAGGTTAACATAGACCTTAATGATTTCTTTTCGGGACTGAAGAGGAGAAACATAGAAGTCTTTAGCAGTACAGAATGAAGTGTTCATTCTTCCTCAGGCATGAATAGTTTTCCAATGCCGCCTAACCTGTCAGCTGCTATGCAAGCAGCTCCAACCGCAGGATTATTCTTTGCGATTTTCATATCGACGCCATGCTTCTTAAGCGCACCAGAGAAGGTTGCAGCATAAAGATGCGACTTGAACATCCCCCCAGTACAGTAAACCTTCCTTACGCCGACTTTCATCGCTATGTCATTTGCATATGAAGCCAGCCTGCCGCCTGCCTCCTTTATTATCCGTACGGCTTCCTCATCGCCTTCTTTCGCAGCCTTGTCCACCGCAATTGCCGCCTGCGCTATCCTGCCTATGTTATGGCTCTCCTTGTACGCCCATATGACGAGCCCGTTCAGATCCTCCGCTCCGACCTCATCAAGCACCGCTTTAGTGAGCAAGGTATCCATGTAGCCTGCATTCATAGCTCTGCATACGCTTCTCAGCCCTTCCCGCCCTATCGCGTAGCCTGATCCATCATCGCTAAGCAGCCAGCCGCAACCAGACGCCCTGAACCTGCGCTTGCCATCGGTGCCTATCACAGAGCTTCCGGTTCCCGCTACGGCTATGACTCCCTTGCCTCCTCTTGTCTCTGCATAAAGCTCAGCGAAGCTGTCCTGTTCAACTACGACTTTACGTGCAAGCCCAGCCACAGCAGGCATGACCTCATCGAAGTGCTCATCTGCGTCCATCCCGGCGAGCGCAACGCAAGCTATATCCGCCTTGCGTATCCCTGCCTTGGAAACTGCCTCCCTTATGTTCGCGGCAGCCTTCCGCAGGCCCATATTATGATAGTTCGAGCTCCCTGAATAGCCCGAACCTATCAGCGTGCCATCGGGCTTGTAAGCCATGGCCCTTGTCCTTGTTCCGCCTCCGTTCACCCCTAATATTATCATAATCCTAGTTTCTCAAGGCTCTAATTTATTAATTGTGCATCCGCTATTAAAACGGTCTAAAGGCGATATGGCTTTGGAGGTGTATTTGATGGGCAAAGCGATAACAGATAGGAGGCCGTGGGGCTACTTCGAACGCTTCACCCTCAACGAGAGAACCACTGTGAAGCTCCTGCACGTCAAGGCCGGCAAGCGCCTTAGCTACCAGTACCACAAGAACCGATCAGAGTTCTGGAAGGTGGTAAAGGGCGAGGTGCGTGCAGTGCTTAAAGGCAAGCCAATAAGGCTATCTGAGGGCGACTCGGTAAAGGTTCCGGCAAGGACGCCACACAGAATAGAAGGCATAAAGGATGCCATTGTCCTAGAGATAGCCTACGGCAAGTTTGACGAGGAAGACATAGTAAGGATCGAGGACGACTACAACAGGGCCTGAAATAAACCCTATCATAACGTCAGGCGCGCAACATACCGCAAAACGTAAATATATAAAATGCCAATTAATAATCGGATAGCGTTTGTGCCCTGTACGCGCCGCTAACGCCACAATCGTGGTTGGTATATCATATCGTGTTGCGCTCCGTCTGGCACCCTAGCGCTATTCGTTTGTTAAGCCTTGAGGCGTGGCTCTACGCCACTCTGCCCCCCCGTGCATGTCAATAATTGATGGCCAGTCAGCTCAACCCGAATGCCATATATCACATTTAAATATCTTGGATGCGTAATAAAGTATAGGTGTAGCACTATGTGTGACTCATGTGGATGCAACGAAGCATCCGAGAAGACAGAAGTGAAAATGGAGGCCAAGGAGACAAAGAAGAGGTCAAAGCCAAAGCCCCAGAATTGATTTTTTAATTTTTTTATAATCTTTTTATTTTATTACTACAGACTTTATATTCGCGAATTCCAGCAGCCCATAGCGTGAGAGTTCCCTGCCTACCCCGCTAGCTTTTACGCCGCCAAACGGGAAGCGAGGATCAGATACGACCATAGAATTAACATACACCATGCCGGCTTCAATCGCCCTGGCCACGCGCTCACCTCGTCCCGCGTCCTTCGTCCATACGCTCGCACCCAGCCCGAAGCTGCTGTTGTTGGCAAGTTTTATCGCCTCTATCTCATTCTTGACCACTATCACCGGTGCGACAGGACCGAAGACCTCCTCCTTGGCCACAGGCATGTTCGGTTTCACGTTTGTAAGGACCGTAGGCTCGTAGAAATAACCATTAGTCTGCATCCTTTTCCCGCCGCAGGCTATCGTAGCTCCAACGTCCAATGACCTCTTTACCTGATCCTCCAGCGTCTCGAGCTGCTTTTTGTTGGCCATAGGGCCTGTATCAGTTATCATGTCCATAGGGTCCCCGACCTTCTGCTTCTGCATGCACGCCACTAGGCTCCTTGTAAACTCATCCGCCACGCTTTTCACTACTATAAACCTCTTTGCGGCTATGCAGCTCTGTCCGGAATTTACATTCCTGCTCTCTGCAGCCTTTTGCGCAGCTGCTTGGATGTCAGCATCTTCAAGCACTATAAAAGGGTCGGAGCCTCCGAGCTCGAGCACCACTTTCTTCACATTTTTTCCGGCCACTGCACCAACATCCATGCCAGCTTCAAGGCTGCCTGTCAGCGAGACTCCATCGATGAACTTGCTGCGTATAAGCCTTTTCACCTCGTCATGGTCCGTTATAACGGTCCTGAAAACGTTTGGTGGGAATCCGGCGGCCACAAACGCGTTCTCTATGGCCATCGCGCTTATAGGTACGCTGTTGGAGTGCCGGAGTATCGAGACATTGCCTACAACAAGAGAGGGTATCGCGCATCTCAGTGCCTGCCAGAAAGGGAAATTCCAAGGCATTACGTTCAATATGACACCGAGAGGCTGCAGAGTTACGAAGCTCTTCTTAGCCTCTGCCTGCACAATCTCATCGGCAAGCCATCTATCAGCGTTGTCGGCATAGACATCGGCGGTCCATGCGCACTTCTCTATCTCTGCAAGGGACTGCCTTATGGGCTTTCCCATCTCTATCGTCATGGAGCGGGCATACTCTTCGCGTTTTGCCCTTAACGCTATGGCGAGCTTCTTCATGTATTCCGTTCTATCGGACAGCTCAAGGCCGCGCCATTCCTCGAATGCCTCCCTCGAAGCCCTGCAGACCCCGTCGATCTGCTCCTTGCTGAACGTATCAAACTCCTTGTTCACCTGTCCAGTTGCAGGATTGGTTGAGATTACCTTCATCACGTCAGCCCTTTCATTTATTCTTTGTCGCCGTAAACCACGTAGTACCATGGTTTCCTAACAAGCCCTGTCTGATCCACATATATGTGCTTTACGTTGGTGAACTCCTCAAATGCGTACATGGATAGATCCTTCCCGAATCCGCTCTGCTTGTAACCGCCGTGCGGCATCTCAGACGCGAGCGCCCCGTGCTCGTTGATCCAAACAGTGCCGAACTTTAACCTCGATGCGACATTCATCGTCTTTGTTATGTCACTGCCCCATACTGAAGCCGCTAGTCCGTAGACTACGTCATTTGCCTTCTCCACGGCCTCATCTACGGTCTTGTAGCTGAGAACGGATAGCAAAGGACCGAAAATCTCCTCTTGGCATATCCTCATTTTCTGGGTGACGTCTTTGAAAATTGTCGGTTCGAAATAGAAGCCCTTCTTCATTTTGGCAGGCCTCTTCCCGCCGAATACCAGCTTGGCCCCATCATCGATACCGGCTTTGACATACTCCTCTGTGCGGTCGCGCTGGCGCGCGGAAACCAATGGTCCCATGTCCGTCCTCTCCAGCATCGGGTCGCCTATCCTTATCTTGGCTACCTTCTTCACGAGCATGTCAACGAACTTGTTGTACATCTGTTCCTGCACATAGACTCTTGTAGTCGCCGTGCAGTCCTGTGCTGTGTTCCAGAATGCGCTTACCACTGCTCCCTCAGTCGCTGCGTCGATGGATGCATCGGGCATGACCACAAGTGGCGCCTTGCCTCCGAGCTCAAGATGCACCCTCTTTATGTTGCTAGAAGCCATCTGCATTATCTTCTTGCCTGTCGAGACATCGCCTGTCAGGGCAACCATGTCGACCTTATGGCTTGTTGCCATCTCTGTGCCAACTGTGTCTCCTGGCCCTGTCACTACGTTGAGCACCCCATCCGGCAGCATTTTCTGTATCAGCTTGGCGAACTCAAGCAGCGTTATGGGCGTGTAGCTCGCAGGCTTTATCACTACTGTATTCCCAGCCGCAAGCGCAGGGGCCAGCTTCCATATAGCTATGTACAGAGGGTAATTCCAAGGCACCACCGCGGCTACAACGCCCAGAGGCTCACGCTTTATAATGTTTAATCCAAGTCCGGAGTAGTTGGCAGTAGCCTTACCATCCAGGTTCCTCGCAGCACCTGCGAAGAAGCGCAGGTTGTCCGCTATGAAAGGCATGTCTGAATCCCTGCTGTACTTTATGGTCTTGCCTACGTTCATGGACTCTAGCTTGGCGAACCTCAACATCTCCTTCTCGAATGCGTCAGACATCCGCCAAAGTATCGCAGCCCTTTCTGCGGGAGTCTTTTCTGACCAGCTTCCATTGTCAAATGCAGTCCTGGCGGCATCGATGGCTGCGGCGACATCCTCGCGTCCGCCCTTCGCTACCTTGGCTATCACTTCCTCAGTTGCCGGGTTTATGACGTCAAAAGTTTCCTCTGACGATGAATCAACCCACTTGCCATCAATGAACATCTTGTACGTTTTTGCTGCCATAGAATCAGTGTATATACCTAAGTTAAGCTATTTAAGATTTGGCGAATCCGTCATTTATGCGAAACACATATATACCTGGAAAGAGAGAAATGAGTGTAAAAAGTTGAATGACATGGGAGACATAACTATAAGGCTGGACAAGTCAACCGAGACTTCTAAAGCTGACATTGCTACGGCAATAAACAGCGTAGAGACCGCGTACCTTGCAGTGCAGGCGCTTACATTAAACATCGTAAACAGGATAGAGCTTGGCGGAAACAGGCTTGACAGGGACGGCATAATAGTCGGCCTTCACGGGCTCAATAACGCAATAAATGTGCTCAATAAGTACGTATCGGACGTCCAGGACATAGCAGACAGGATGGACGGGCAGTCTTACGCCGAATACCAGTCAATAACCAATGCCATAAAGGCAAAGCTTAGCCTGATGAGGCGTTCTACCGAGCTTGGAATAGCCGAGTTGCCAGATTCAGAGGTGCAGCGCATATTGGAAACGAGCGAGCTTTTCACAGACCGCGAAAGATACATAGCCATCGTAGTGCTCTACAACGAGAGGCTGATGGAGCTCAGGGGGTCTCTCGTACAGATAAGCTCACTTGTAGGCACCCTAAGGAAATAACCTGCGCTTTCGCCTGTCCAATCCAGGAATTTTAGAGCCTGTTTTCAGGGTCGTAAGCGTTTAGCAGCTCTATTGATTCATCTCCAGGCGAGCCAACGCTCAGCTCGCTGAGCACCTTGCCTCCGAGGAACCCGAGCGGAAGGCCGTGTCCTATATAGCCAGCCGAATAAAACATGTTTGGATTGTTCTTGACATGGCCCAGAAACGGCATAGATATCATCCTCGCCCCGATTTGTCCTACCAGTGGTAGGTTGAGCCTTATATCTGCTATCCTGGAAATGGCCTTTATTCCCTCGTTTAATCCTGGCACATATCTGATCGGCGCAGCCATCCTCCCGCTCCATTCAAATTCGATTCCCTGCCCGGAGAGCGAAGGGAAGAGTTCGATCAGTCTTTCATGTATCTCCATTATGCGTTTCTGCTGCGGCATGTCGCCTTCCGCCTTGGATAGCGAGTCCCCGCCATCTATTATTACCCTGTTGTCCGCAGTTGTCCTTATGAAATTGTAGTCCCTGCCAAGATTCCACGCGAGCTTATCCCTAAATCCGAGCTTTTCCATCAAATCAGGATCAAGCCTCTCGGTTGCAAGTGCGTTTATGCGCACCGTAGCCATCCTTTTCTTAAGTATGCCGAGCTGCGGCGTGTAAGATTCAGTCGCCAATATGAGCTTATTTGCTTTTAGCCTCCCTTTGCCGGTGGTTATCGTAAAGCTTCCATCATCGTTTTCTATTTTGTTCACCTCGGTGCCCTGGAATAGGCGCTCGGCATGGCCTTTTATGGCGATTGCAAGCCCGTTAACGAAAGCCGCGGGATTCAGCTGAGCGCAATTTTTGTACTCGAGTGCGCCCACTACGCTTTTTCCAACGGCGACTTCGCCGCGTAGCCTGCCTTCTTCGATTATCTCTGTTTCGACCCCGCAGCGTCCAGCGGCCTTATGTTCGTAATCAAGCAGTCCAAGCTCCTTTCTATCCTCGACAAGGTCAAGGGCAGGCCCGCGCACAAAATCGCACTTTATCCCTTTCTTAGAACACAGGCTTGCAATCTCATCTATGGCGTTCCCTGAGACCCTCCATATGGTCTTGGTCCTATCCTCGCCGTACTTCTCGACAGACTGCCAGATGTCCTCCTGCTCTATCCCTGGCACGAGTCCGCCCATCGAGTGCCCTGTTGCTCCGCTGCCTATCCTATCTTTTTCCAGAAGAACGAAGTCTGCCCCCGCCTCAGCAAGGTGGAACGCTGCGGATACGCCAGTTATCCCCCCTCCTATTACGGCTATATCCGCCTCCATGTCGCCATTTAACGTGCCGAAGGAGCCATAGTCATTATTTAGCCAGAACGGCCTCTTTATTATCCCCATCACTATTTTCCTAGCATCCTGCTGTTGGCTTTCCTAACTACATCATCCAGGATGTCCAAGCCGGCATGTAAGCTTTTTTCGCTTATCGTAACCGGTGGTGCTATGCGTATTGTAGATTGGCCCGCCTCCAATAGCAGCAGGCCTTGATCGAATGCGGCATTCACTATCTCGCGCCGCTCAACCGCCGCCGGCTCCTTGGTCTTCTTATCCTTGACAAGCTCTATGGCAAGCATCAAGCCTATGCCCCGTGCGTCGCCTACGATCTCGTACTCATCCTGCATCTTTTTCAGTCTTTTGAGAGCCATGGCGCCCTTCGCCTTTATCTGCGATTCAAGCGCCTTTTTCTTGGCGCGCACTTCCTTAAGCTGCTCATACGCCCCTGCGATTACTGCAAGGTTGCCTCCGAATGTGTTTGAATGCGAACCCACTGGTATATCGCCCAACTTCGCATTCACTATTGTAACTCCAAGCGGTAGCCCAGCTCCGACAGCTTTCGCCATCGTGTACATGTCTGCCTTTACGCCGAAATTGTCAAGCGAAAGGAATTTCCCGGTCCTCATGTATCCTGCCTGCACCTCATCGGCTACGAGCAGTATGCCGCTCTCATCAAGAAGCTTCTTCAGCTCCTTGAAGTAATCTACTGGAGGTACGATATAACCTCCTTCGCCTTGCACAGGCTCAGCGAAGAACGCAGCCACCTCCTTCGGACTTACCTCCTTTGAAAGCGGATACTTCTTTATATAGTCAACACAAGCCATGCCGCAGCCCGGATATTCCAGGCTGAAAGGGCATCTGTAACAGTAAGGGAATGGCACATGTATCGTGCTCTGCGAAAAAGGCCCAAAGTACTCCCTTTGCACTATTTTGGAGTTTGTCAATCCGAGCGCACCCTTCGTCCTGCCATGGAAGGCGTTGTAAAATGCCATATTGTAGTACCTTTTCGTGAAAATATTCGAGAATTTTATTGCCGCTTCGATGGCTTCTGTTCCGGAATTAGACAGGAAAACCCTCCATGACTCGTCCTGGGGGAACATCTTAACGAGAAGTTCGGCGAAGTCCAGCGGTAGCTCAGAATAGAATTCAAGTAGCGCATTATGCATCAGCTTGTCTACCTGCTTCTTTATCGCGTTCCTGACCTTGGCATTGGAATTGACACCCATGTTGTAGACCCCGATGAAGCTGGAGAAGTCTATGAATTTTTTCCCCTGCACGTCATAGGCGAACTCGCCCTCTCCGTGATCAACAACGAAAGGATAAGGCACGCGCGGGAGCGATAGGAAGACCCTCCTATCTCTCTTCATTATATCCTCCATCTTTTTTGCGATAGCTGCCATGATACAACCCTCTCCTCGTTCCAGTATGAATTTCTTTTAAAGCTTTAAACCTAAAGTATCTCAAATTATTATAATTATTGCACGTTTCTGTGCATTTAAGTGCGACTCGGAGTTATACTGGGATGCGCAGACTCATGAGAAAAGCTTATCCTTGAAGGCACGAAGTTTCTTTTTGTCGTTTTTAATATCGGAGAAATACAGCGTCATATCCGCTCCCAATCTACCTTTTAAGTCCAGCAACTTCTCTACTGGTACCGTATAAGTATTTATCCTCTCTCCCGCATCAAGATCCTGCTCTGCAACCTTTTTGCAGTCTTTTGCCAAGTACAAATAGATCACCCAATCGATTTGGCTTTTTGGCGTGCTGAACCTCTTAAGCAGCACCAGTTTCTTAGCTACAAGTCCAGTTTCTTCTAGAAGCTCCCTTTTTGCTGCATGGAGAGGCAGTTCGCCCTCATCGATTCTGCCTCCGACCATGCCATACCATGATCCAATGCCTGGCTGTTCCTCGTGCACTATCACCACCTTGTCATCTACAACCGGGATTATCTGCACGGTATACGCCCTTTTTATCGCTTCGAACGTTTCGTACGAGCCGTCGAACATCCTCTGGCGCCACTGGTATATGCTTACTGTCTGGCCCTTGAACGCAAGCTTCGCATTTTTTGGTATATTCCTAGCCAAGTCTCCCACCTGAATCCTTCACAAAGGCCTCAACACGCTCAGTTTCTCATCGCCCATCCTGAAAGCCAGAGGCGTACCAACCCGTATTCGCATGCCTTCCTTAACGCCGCTTATACCGTATAAGTACTGCTCAGCCCCGCGCTCGAAATTTACCGTGATTTTCGCATCAGGGCCTACATTCCTCCTTATCTCGTACTTAGTTGCCTCAGAGTTTATCGTGTCTACCACCTTCGTAGGCAAGATATGCGCAAATCCTAGCCCATTCGATATGCCGCGCGGTTTTCTTGCATTGAGTATGTCTACGTATGAATAGTACCCTGTGGAACCTATCGGCGTGGTTACTATAAAGCCATTTGATATGGCATAAGTATCGATTCTTTCTCCACCATCAATAATCAGCGCATGGTATCTTAGCGCCTGCTTAACTAATCCACGCTCAACGAAGAAATCACCTGCGGAGTAGTATTTCCTCCCATTATAAGCGAGTTCTAAGATAGGCTCTTTTACCAACCTGAAAGCCCCGTTTCCGATTTTTGTTAGTGCAGATCCAATTTGGTCAAAATTTACGCTTGCGGTCAAGCCATGTTTTATGCTTGCACCATTTATCACGTCACCCGTCTTCCTTACAAATAATATCGGTTTGGCCCTGCATCTTATCGCGTTATCAAAGAAAGTGCCATCCCCGCCTATGATGACCGTGTAATCGTATCCTGACCGCGCTATCCTTATCCCACGCTTAACGAAAAGCCTTTCAACCGAGCGAGGGCTTACCTTCACGCTCTGGCTGACTATCAGATTAACCTTCATTGCCCCACTGCCACCAGCGAAAATCTATTTTAAGTCAGGCTTTATAAGATTATACCTGACCTACGTAAAGTGCGAATAACGCTCCTTAACGGGCAGGTTGTTTTGCATTTAACATGATAAACTGCACAATACGCATAAATACCAGGAAGGGCCGTATTCTAATCAGGCAAAATAAAGCCGATGACGTGGTGATGGTATGGTGCTTCAAATAAGGCAGGCTAGAGACCAAATCGGATCTAAAACTAGCGCGATAGCTGCCCTTTCCGCGAGCGAACACGGTAGGCTTGATCACGCCGAGCTTGATGCTTTAAGGGAAGAGGCTGCCAAATATTATCTTTACATGGAACGTGATGATAACGGCGATTATGCCGGATGCATGTCGATAGACGGCATGTGCTTCAAGGTAAGCAGTATATACGTCATCGGTTTTAGCATGGCTCCTATCGGAGTTACGCTATACGAATACGAAAGGATAAGCAGAAACGAATTCGCCAAGATGGCGCAAAGGATAATGGGCAGGGCAGGTTCTAAAGATACCATAATAGATGTGAAAGAAGAGGGCTCCAAAAATAGAACACTTCAAAAACCCTCGATCAGGAAGTAACCAAATGGTCTACCGGTCCATTAATTTTTAGAACAAGGCGCACCGCAGGCAATCAATAAAGCCAAGAAAGGGCGTACCATGTGCATTCATGATACGCTTTTATTCCTTTACTTGGCAAATAAATTAGGGGGTATTGTCTACAATGTGGTGGTAATGTGTTCGATATAAAAATAGATGACGCGAGATATTGGAAAAATTGCGTGGACGCGATTGAAAGCCTTATCGATGAAGGCACTTTCAACATAACTAAGGAGGGCATGGCGCTCAAGGCTATGGACCCGAGCGGAATAAGCATGATATCATTCTTCATACCAAACAAGGCCTTCTCAAAGTACGAGCTTGACAAGCCCACAAGCGTAGGCATAAGCATAGATAACCTGAGCAAGATGCTATCCAGTTCAAGGAACAACGAGCAGCTTGTCATGAAAGACGCGAATAACCGCCTTTCAATAGAGTTCGTTGGTCCGAATAGCAAGAGGCGTTACAAACTGCCTATGATTGACGTTAAGAAAGATGCTGACAAGGAACCAAACATACAGTTCGAATCGTTCGTTGAGCTAAAGAGCGATTCTTTCAAGGAGATACTAAAGGATGCAGGGATGCTCTCATCCTACATAGGCTTCAGGACTGATAAGAATACCTTTATGGTTGTTGCAAAAGGGGATGCTGGGGAACTGGAGGAAGAGCACCTGAATAACGCTGACATGATAAAGAAACTGGACGTATCAAAGGCATCCAGCGCGAGTTTCAATCTCGAATACCTTGAGAGGATAGTAAGCGCCTGCCCGTCCAACTCTAATGTGAGTCTCTCTATAAAGACCGAGGAGCCGATAAAGGTCGACTACAAGATAGGTGACGCCACGGTAGCCTATTACCTGGCACCTTACATGGAAAGCTGACTATGTGGGCTTCTTTAGGATATTAGACGCTACTTGGCGGCGCAAAGCGATAGCTCCCGTTTCAAATAAAATAAATAGATATAGCCCTCATTAATTATGATGGTCACATGAAACTTTTGCTTCTTTTGACACCTAAGGATTTCAGGGATGAATCAATCGCGACGATTAAGTTGTTTCTTGACAAATGGAACGTGCCTTACGAAATAGCAACTTATGGGTTGAAGGACTGCGTCGGATCTCACGGAGCTACCTACAAGCCAACAGTTGATGCTAACAAAGCATTAGTATCAGATTACGATGGCATAGTGATTATCGATGGTGAAGGGATTGAAGGGTTTAGGATGTACGAGTACAGGCCTTTGCTCGATCTATTAATGAAATTCAATGCTAACAACAAGATAATAGGTGCCATCGGGAATTCTCAGAAAGTTCTGGCCCGCGCAAACATAATAAATGGCAAGAAAATTGCAATCTTTAATGACGAAGAGACAAAAAGGCTCGTACTCCTGTTCCACGGCATCCCTTCAGAGAACGATTTCGAGCTTTCAGGCAACATACTTACAGTCAAGGACTCTGCACTTATCCAGCAGGCAATTCAAGGCATACTATCCCAACTAGGCGTTTTCTGAATGGTTTAAATGGTAGAAAACAAGAGGGCGCTGATGAAAGAGACCGCCACGGAGAGAATGACAACGCTATTTGAAAGAGCGAAGGCCTGCGCAAAGACCAATCCCGAACTGTCTACGAAGTATATCAAGCTTATCGAGAAACTGAGTATGCATTACAAGGTTAAGGTTTCACCAGCCATAAAGAACTGGATTTGCAAGAAATGTCATGCCATAATGATGCCGGGCTTTAATTCAACCATAAGGATAGTCAGCTCAAGGGGATATGTAGCTTATAAGTGTTCAACCTGCGGCAAAGAGAAGCACATATTTTATTCAAGCAGCAAATGACTTTTAAAATTCATGTTTCTGCTGTTTTTGTTTTACCTGGTTAATTAACTTTACCCATTCGCATCTTAGCGTTTAGACTGTTCCTCCAACCTAGAATCACAAGCCCGATAAAGATTACAACTACAAGGATCGCACCTACGGACTCTAAGCTAATACCTCCGCAGTTTGAAACGTACGGATTCTGGGTCGTTTGTGTTGTATTATATTTTTGTGCGGCTTCCAGTGTCGTGCAACTGCCATTGCCGGTGCTATTGGTTTCATTTTGCTTGTTTGTTACGCTTGATTCTATCACAGTGGAAGTTATCGAAGTCGTAATCAGCGTAGTTTTAGAGACATTCCTCTTGGCGCTATTCCCATTTGTAGTATTTTCAAAAAGCCCAATTATAGGGTCAGAAGTAGAATTGAATGATATCTCGCACGCGCCCTGGTTTATTATTAGGTCGTTAACCGGGTTCCAGCTTTCATTATGGAGTTCATACAGACCTAATCTTCTGTCGTTTAGGCTGCAGTTATAAAAGAAGCCGACCTCTAAGCTGAAATTTCCTTTTGAGGAAACGCTTTCTGATACCGAAACGATTTTTCTCATTCCTGCCAAATTCGGCGTAGAATTTGTATCGTTAAGTATGTCGACTTGGGCATTTACGTAGAGCTTTATTTTTGGATTTATTATCAATAACGCATTTGAGTTTGTGAAATTTATGTAATAGTATTGGCCTTTGTTAAGGAGTAACGTGCCATTGAAACTGCTCAACGAACGATTCACAAGTTTTCTATTCGGCTCCAAGCCTGTGCTTCCGTTATCGTCATATATATAAATTGATACAAGATGCGCTATTGGTTCCCACGAAATGTTAAGTAATTCGATATAGCAGTTTTTGAGTCCTTCGATTTGTTGTGGAATCAGAGGGTAGAGGGTATATCCTATTCCGTCTACCGTGACCCCCGTATCATTAGGTGCTATAAAGTTGTCACTGCCTATTATCTTGCTACTACATGTCGTTGCATTGAATGGCTTTAGCTGCTCTATATAGGATATCTCTGCGCCATTTATGGTTATATTTACTGGTGCAGGTGCAGCTCCTCCTCCACCGCCTCCCCCGCCACTAAATCCACCACCGCCACCTCCTCCCCCTCCTCCACTCTGCCCTGTTTCTTGGCTTGAGAATAAGCCGACCACTGGATCTGCAGGTATGCTGAAGTTAAGTGTGCATGATGCAGAATTGGTTGTGAACGGCGTTATCTCTTCCCATAAGCCATCCCTCAATATATACGGTGCTACCCCCGGATCAGAGCACGGATATCCTATGGTGAGATTGCTTGAAATGCTGCCGGCTATGGCGTTGTATGAGAGGCTGACATTAATCAATACTATCTTGTTAAACGATGTCCCGCTATGTGATGGTAGCGATGAAAATGCCTGTGTGACATTTGAAATCAGAACATTTATCGGTATGTCGAATAGTGAATTAGTGCTAATCAGTATAATCGCATTTGAGTCAGAAAAGATTACATTGCTTATCGTATTCGGTTCTATGGTCAAGCTGGTGTTAAGCGTAGGCAGTATCTCTGTTGTTACTTCGGACGAGTTGAATATGTACGGCACTCCTACTCCATTGTCGGTCCCGCTTGCCGTTACCAAGATGTTGCCTATGGAGTTCGGTATAAAGGAAAGCATAGCATTGCCTACGCCTGCCAAGATAGTGTTTGTGGCAACGATGTTACCTCCAACCATCAAATTTACCGTGAATGGTCCAAATCCTGAATTCGCCGGTATCTCAACTTCATATAACGCAGTCTTATTAATGTCCAGTATGCTTGTTCCTATCTCGTGTAGCGCTATCGTAGGCGCATTTGCTATATCAACCGTATTTGGTGGAGAGTTAAACGTGTATTGACTGCTTGTTCCTGTGTCTACAGCGGTTACGTTGAACGTTCCGTAAACTGATTTGGTTTTATAAGTGAGCAGCGCATTGCCTCCTACTACTCCAATGCTGTCTGTCGCTAATACGTTCCCACTTGATACAAGATTAACTGTAAAAGGCCCTGTCCCTCCGTTTACTACCACGTTGTATGTCAATGTCTGCCCTACATCGAGCCTTGTTGTCAGCGCATTTATCGATATAAAAGGATCTTTGTTTACGGCCATCCCTTTGGTCACGGTACTTAAATTGTATGCCGATGTGGTTCCTGTGTCTACCGCAACTGCTTTAAAATCAAATATGCCGGAATTGGAAGTAACGAATGAGATTGTATTGCTGCCTCCAGGACTGTCTATAATCGTATTCACCACCAATGAATTGCCAGTAGTGTTATACAGCTTTGCTTCAAACGGTCCAACCCCGCCTGATACTCCAATCGTATAAGTTTCGGTCTGTCCTGCATCTAAAGTTGTATTGCTCTGTGAGAGCGTTAGCACTGGTGTATTGCTTACTGCGAGTGAATTGGGCGGCGAGCTGAATACATACGCTGCGGTTGTGCCCAAATCTGTTCCAACTGCATAAAAAGTGTTAGTTGATACGGCACTTAAATTGTACGAAAGCATGGCACTGCCTCCGGACGAAGCCACGGTATTTGTCGCAATCACATTCCCGTCCGAAAGTAAGTTTACCGTGAATGGCCCTGTCCCACCAATCACAACTGCATTGTATACTACTGATTGACCGACGTCAAGTGTCGTGTTTATCGGCGATATAGAAACCACGGGAGCAGGATCTATATTTACTGCATTAGGGATCGCATTAAACGAATATTGCGTAGTGGTTCCTAAGTCATTTACAATGACGCTGAACGTATTCGCCGTACTCGAAGCAGTCTTGTAGTAGAGCAGTGCGTTTCCTCCTGGTTCAGATACAGTATTTGTTGCGATTACGGTACCATTCAGAATCAGGTTAACTGTAAAAGGCCCCGTCCCTCCGTTTACTACCACGTTGTATGTCAATGTCTGCCCTACATCGAGCCTTGTTGTCAGCGCATTTATCGATATAAAAGGATCTTTGTTTACGGCCATCCCTTTGGTCACGGTACTTAAATTGTATGCCGATGTGGTTCCTGTGTCTACCGCAACTGCTTTAAAATCAAATATGCCGGAATTGGAAGTAACGAATGAGATTGTATTGCTGCCTCCAGGACTGTCTATAATCGTATTCACCACCAATGAATTGCCAGTAGTGTTATACAGCTTTGCTTCAAACGGTCCAACCCCGCCTGATACTCCAATCGTATAAGTTTCGGTCTGTCCTGCATCTAAAGTTGTATTGCTCTGTGAGAGCGTTAGCACTGGTGTATTGCTTACTGCGAGTGAATTGGGCGGCGAGCTGAATACATACGCTGCGGTTGTGCCCAAATCTGTTCCAACTGCATAAAAAGTGTTAGTTGATACGGCACTTAAATTGTACGAAAGCATGGCACTGCCTCCGGACGAAGCCACGGTATTTGTCGCAATCACATTCCCGTCCGAAAGTAAGTTTACCGTGAATGGCCCTGTCCCACCAATCACAACTGCATTGTATACTACTGATTGACCGACGTCAAGTGTCGTGTTTATCGGCGATATAGAAACCACGGGAGCAGGATCTATATTTACTGCATTAGGGATCGCATTAAACGAATATTGCGTAGTGGTTCCTAAGTCATTTACAATGACGCTGAACGTATTCGCCGTACTCGAAGCAGTCTTGTAGTAGAGCAGTGCGTTTCCTCCTGGTTCAGATACAGTATTTGTTGCGATTACAGTACCATTCAGAATCAGGTTAACTGTAAAAGGCCCTGTCCCACCGATCACAACTGCATTGTATGTTAATACTTGGCCAACATCGAGAACTGTATTTACGGTTGATACCGATGCTATCGGATCAGAACTTACCGTTATTGAATTCGTGGCGGAATTTAAAACATAATTTCCTAACCCCGAATCTGTTACAATTGCATTGAAAGAAAATACACCTACGTTAGAGGTAAAAAATGATATTGTATTGCTGCCTCCTGGGTTCTGCACAACCAAATTTCCAACTATCCTACCTCCTGTGATATTATAAAATTGTACATAGAACGGTCCGACTCCTCCAGTCAACTGCACAGTATAAGTTTCACTCTGTCCTGCGTCCAGTGTTGAGTTGCTTGGTGAAACCATAACAGAGAATGGGAGCACTGTCACTGCAAGCGCATTAGATGTTTGCATTACTGCATTCTGCTTTAATGAAGCCGTATCTATAACATTGAGCTTGAATTTGTAGCTGTCGAATGTGTTAGTGCTATTTGTTGTAAATATTGCGTTGGGCGATTGAGCTTTCCCTCCGGACGTCCCGATGCCCAAAAGAGCGTTAGCTTCCGACGCAGTCAGATCATTTGAATCTAGACCGGCAACCCACTGATAAGAATATGGTGCTGTGCCATTTGATATTGTAGAATTTATTACGAATTTCTGCCCCGCAGCTATATCATTCCCTGACTGTGATCTTAATTTTATCGTTAAAGGAAAGTTGCCAGTTACAAACTGATTTGCATCCACTCTTTCACTGGTATTCGCATAATTAAACACGAAGAACGGAGAGTTGCTGGAAAAAGAGCAGTATTCACAAGATGCATTTACCGTGAAAGGAATTATAGTGTTACAAGTACCATTAGGACAATATTCATCGATTGCTGGCGCACCTCCAGATAGCAGCAGCCCATTTGATATAAGCGTATAAATTACTGGCTGCTCCGTCCCAAAATATGGGCTTGCGTGATACTGCTCGGTCATCAACCCAGTGAAAAATCCGTCATCTATGCCACCAAAGAAATAATTTCCCCCCGCTGCGCTATAATCAACGCTCGCCGAAGCGCTTGTATTCCAATCATAAGCGCTCATTACTACGTTCCCATCAGAGAAATTCAGAGAAAGTGCAACCTGATCTCCTGGGTTTATGGGCCCATTGAATGATTCTACTCCACCGCATCCACCTGAACATACAGGGAAAATCGATGAACGATTCAAGATATTGAAAACCTCGTAAGCCATTGAAAAGCCATGCGGCGCCCCTGGCCAGTCATAAAACAAGCCTACTTGGTACCAGTAAAATTTGTTGCTCATACCGTTCACAAGGTATGCGGGCCCGTACTGAAACGCCCCCGTCTGGTTTACTGCAGTGACATTATACGCTATACTGTTAAAGGCCTGGTCAAAGATTTCAAATAGCTGCTCATCGTATGATGGCGTGGGTTGCAATCCTGGTACGAGTTCAGAACCGTTCTGTGCAAAGCTATACGGCGTTATCCGCAATCCTGGCGGATTTACGGACATGTTCCGATGCAGAATAATACTTGTATTTGCTACATCGTGGTTGACAACAGTGGTAACTATACGAGCATGAGCCTTAGAGAAGCTCGCATACGACGTAGCAGGCCAAATCCCCACACCTATAACAAATAGCAAAATCAAAGTGAAAAATAAGCGCCTTAAGACTGCTAGCTGCAGAAATCCATGCATAAAATCTTTTTACATTAATGTAAACAACTTAAATTTTGTATCAAAAGCTACAAAATACGTCCTGTTTCACTTGGAAGGTCATTTTTCAAGCAATGCGGCGCTAGATAATGGATTTTAGACCTTCTGAAGCGATTAGATTGCAAAAGCTTATAGAGATGAACACCGATACAAATAACACTGTTTTTGTAATGGTGCACAATAGGATGGGATCATAATGGGAGGAAAATCGCCGCACGCATCGCATACATCTCTGGAGAGGTTGGTCCTGCCAGGCGACACAAACACCTTCAATTCGCTTTATGGCGGCAGGCTCATGGAGTGGATAGATAATGCGGCAAGCATAGTAGCTTACAAGCATTCCAGGAGCCGCGTGGTAACAGGCAGCATAGATAGCCTATTCTTCCTCTCACCAATAAAGCTGGGTGACATAGTCAGCCTTGATGCAAACATAAACTACGTGACACCCAGTACCATGGAAATAGAAGTGGACGTATTCTCGCAGGAAAGCCTTACAGGGATAAAGAAGTTCACGACCAAGGCCTTCCTCACTTACGTAGCGGTTGATGAGAATGGGAAGCCCAGCTCCGTGCCTGACCTTAAGCTCACCACAAAGGAGGAGAAGAGGCGCTTCACGGACGGCATGGAAAGGAGCAAGCTAAGGCTAAAAAGGCTGGCAGAAATCCGGGTCGAGGTAAAAAATTTTGAACCGAGATGAGCAATGGTGCTTGATTGAAATCCGCCGATGCAGTTGTATTGCTAAGGACATTCATGATATTCGCCGTAGCGTACCTAATTCTCGCAAAGTTCAATCCTATAATAACTATCATACTACTCATAGCAGCTCTTGTCCTTGACGCGGTGGATGGCTATTTCGCAAAATACGGGAAGGTAAACATCGAAACACTAAGGCTTTATATCAATCATGAACCACCGAAGCAAAAGATAAAGCCGACGCCTTACGGTGCCAGGCTTGATATAGCGGGAGACAGGGTTGTAGAGTATACGATGTGGATAGTCTTCACTATCGTCAACATAGTGCCGCTATTCGTCCTGCTGCTAATCGTTCTCAGGCACTCATTCGCAGACGCGCTCATGGGCTCACGTGGCACATCATCAAAGATGAAGACGAAATTCGCCCAGATCGTCTACGCGTCAAACATAGGACGCGGTGGCATAAATGTCCTCAAAGCTGTGACTTACTGTTACCTGATACTGATGTACGTCTCAAATTATCCTGCTTTGCCTGGCTACATACTGGTAACCGCCCTTGTTGCCTATATAATGCTCAGGGGAATCGCAGAGATATACGACAGCATGAAATCTTTCTGAGCGGTGCATGGTATGCATTTCCAAATAAGTGAAAACGCCAAGGAGATAATAAAGAGCGGCGGCATAAGGGTCAGGGTGAAGAGGGCAGGAATGTTCCAATTCCAGGAGTTCAAGATAAAGCGCATTTCCATCGGGAGCAGTGCATCATTCGTAGAGCTGTGGCTCGATAACGTCATAGACCTAAGCGAACTGGTCAGGCTGTCAAATGAGCTCGGACTTCCTATGGAAACACAGAACGGCAGGGTGTTCCCGAACGGCCTTGGCGCCAAGGATTTCATAGGCCTTTAGCCGAATCACGTGATGAAGTTAGTCACGTTAAGCGTTCCGACAGCTATTTTTGCGTTTCCATCGATTGTGTAGTTCAGCACAAGAGTATAACTCGTCTGTGCGCTCAGCAAAGGTATGGCTAGGTTGTCGCATGTCACGTTTAACCTCACGCTACCGTTAACGGCTATTGTATCGTTAAAAGTGCTGTTGGTCCTTACCGCACCAGGTATGAAGCACGAAAGCTTTTGCGCCCTAATAGCAGCCCCAAGCCTGTCCGTCACATTTATGGCACCTGAATCATTGTAGGCGCTGAAATTGGCTACGACACAAGGAAGCGACTTGTTGCTGAGGCTGCATGTATTGGTCACTGCGGATCTCCATGGCTGGTACTTCTGGCTTATGTTAAGCGCGTTCATCAATGCTGCTGCATTACCGTAGGCAGCCGTTATGTCCGTCTTGTTTACGAGCGAATAGATGCCGAGCGTGTAGTTCTTGCCCATCCCGAGTGAGTTTATAAGCGAATAGCTACCGGCAAGGCTGCCATTGCTTGGTATGATATACATAGAGCAAATCTCCGTATTGTTTATGTCTGTTATTATCCCATAGCATGTATAGTTGCTGCTGCTCTTGTTCGACTGCATCGATTTCGATATGTAGGTCGTGAACAGCCCATACGTATTTGCGAATATGTTATCGGCTTCTACGCCAGAGAGGTTCGCCTTCAGCAGGTGCCCCGCAAGCGTTGAATTCACATATTGGAACTTTCCCTGCGCATTAGACAATACTGTGTTGTTCTTCAGGAACTTTATAAAGTAAGTGCTTTCATTAGGCGCATAAGTGCGCGCAGCTATGCCCGCGCAGTTGCCTCGTGTGCTGGCATTGTTGAACTCTATCATCTTTGTCCAACCGTACGAGTAGTAAACGCATAAGCTTGTCTGGTTGTTCATCTTGAATATGGTTAGCGCTGTTCCATTATCCAAAAGGCTGCTGGAGGCGAAATGGAAACTCCCAATTAGCGCGTCAATAGGTGCGGGCGTTACTGTTCCCTGCAGCCAAGCCACATAAGCCGACGTGCCGTTTGCATAGCTCACATATGCGCCGTTGCTGTTCTTTATGTAACCGTACAGGTCATCCAGAGTGGTGCTTATCGCCTTCCCTCCGAATCCGAATATGTTGCTGTACAACGACAGGTTGTATGCATTGTTGATGAACCAGATGGCGTTCAGTCCTGGTCCGGTAAGCGAAAACGTCTGCGTTGAATCTATTCCGTTGTTTGGCAGCGATGTGTAAACGTCGGGTTTCTCTGCACCATTGACATTAACATCTAATGAACTCTGCGCATTGCTCCTATTAGCTATGTTGAGCACGTGTGCAGGATCAGCTATAGCCTGGAAATCATAAGTTCCGTTTGCCTGGTAAGTGTAATTGGCTTCTATCGATGCCGACTCGCCGGCCGGTATGGTCACGGTATACTCGTGAAGCTGGTTGTTGTCCAGGTAAAGCACCACGAGCATGTCATTCACTTCATTGCTTCCATGGTTGCTTACCTTTACGGTGAGATTGCTAGTTTGGAATGGATATACTGTGCCTATTGTGTTAGACTGGATTGTAACGCCTACGCTGTAAGCGGCCCGTGGTACGAGCGCAGAGTAAGCAATCACCGCTATTGCAAAGACTACAAAAAACAGCCCTATCAATATCAGGCTCTCCCTTGTAAATTTCATACATTCACCTGTTCTTAAGCTCCTTCACGGCAGCAGCTATCTTGTCCTTTATAGGGTTTATCTCGGAATCGAAATAGTTGTTTATCCAAGCTGTCTCGTCATACTTGTCGCCGCTCGACGGTTCGAGGAAATAGTACCTGCCCTTGGAATTGTTGACTATGTTAGCCTTCTTCAGCTGCAGAAGGTGGTATCTGAGAGTCTTCTCGTTCATTGGCTCCCATGAAGTAGTGATGTAAGCGCTGATCTCCTCAACTGACGGATCCTTCTTCTCCGTGAACTGGAAGTGCAGCATCGCGTCGAGCACTGCGACAGCGCTAAGCCTTGATTCTCCTGGGTTTATTATCCCGAGAGACAGTGCCAGCCACCTGACCATGGAGCGCCTCGTCTCGCTTACGTCGGGGGTCATCCTAAGGTTCCTAAGCGTTATCTCGCGCTCTATAAGCTTTGATTCGTTAAGCTCCATCTAAGCGCCTCCTGAAGCAGGTATTATGTTCTAACCGCAAAAATATATATCCTTTCATGTAGTAATGTGAGATAGGCGACCATTATGTCTAGTGTAAACGTAGATGTCATATTCGAACCGAGCGAACTCAAGGCTTATTCAAGGAACGAGGCTGTCATGAAGCTCATCATAAAGAACGCGGATGCAAGCCGCTACTTCTGGTGCGAGGCCGACGTTGCAGTGAACTCACCGCTTTCGCTGGCCCCTGATACAGAATTGGGGTTGGGCAAGATGCGCATAGGGATACTCAAGCCAGGTGCAGCGATAGAGAAGAGCATAAAGGTATTCACGCGGCCTAACAACTTCCCTGATGAATACGGGATGAAGGTGACCGTATTCCTCTACGATGAGGGCGGAGTCATAGCCGAGCGGGATGACAAGATGATAACAATACCGTGCATCGAGCAGAAGGTATCACAGGCCTGACTGCCACTTGACTGCGTAAAACCAATGCATTTCACCAGCGAGATAAAAATGAGAACGAAAAAGACTACCTCCACAGATTTTTGGCGATCAAACAACAGGCGCCTAAATGCATTGTGATCATGGTAATTGTCATGTCTTCTCTGCTGACATGCTATTGCTCTGTTCCGCTCTTCTGCTCTAGTAATTTATCTCCCGCGTAAGCCAGCTACCGCATATATAAGAAAAATGTGGTCTGGTAATAAAGCCAGACCGCAATGCTGCAGTTACAAGACCGATAGGTGCAACATCAATGGCGCAGATAGCCCTATCAGGAGCGGTGCTATAAGCAAGGACACCATGTTGATGACCTTTATCAGTGGGTTTAGCCCCGGTCCTGCGGTATCCTTGAATGGATCGCCTACGGTGTCACCGACTACTGCTGCCTTATGCGTGTCAGAGCCCTTGCCACCAAAGTGCCCCTCCTCTACATATTTCTTCGCGTTGTCCCATCCGGCCCCTCCTGTAGTCATCATCAAGGCCAGAACAAGCCCAGAGATTATCACGCCTGCGAGCATCCCGCCCAAGCCTTGGACTCCAAGGAAGAAACCTACAAAAATTGGCGAGAGTATGCCCAGCAGAGCGGGCGCGACCAACGACCTGATTGCTGCCTGTGTCGTTATGTCAACGGCTCTTGCATAATCTGGCTTTGCCTTGCCCTGCATCAGGCCCTTTATCGAATGGAACTGCCTCCTTACCTCCTCGACTATCTTGGCAGCGGCTGAACCAACGGCCCTCATCGTTATAGCAGAGAACACGTAAGGTATCATGGCTCCTATGAAAAGCCCGGTTATGACGAACGGGTTCAGTATGGAGAGCGTGGTTATCTGCGCCTCATTCGCAAATGCTACGAAGAGCGACAGCGCCGCAAGAGCAGCGGCGCCTATTGCGAAACCCTTTGTAACCGCCTTGGTTGTGTTGCCAACCGCGTCCAGTGGATCAGTTACGGTGGCCCTTATTTTGGCTGACATTCCGCTCATCTCCGCTATGCCTCCGGCATTGTCAGTTATCGGCCCATAGCTGTCGACTGAAACTATTATTCCGGTAAGCGATAGCATAGACATCGAGGCGAGCGCTATGCCAAATGCTCCATCACCATACACGAAGTACGAGAATATCACTGCAGCTACTATAGTTATCACAGGAAATGCTGTAGCCCTCATCCCGTTCGCAATACCATATATTATGTTGGTCCCTGCACCTGACTTCGATGCTATTGCGATCTCGCGCACAGCGGCCGTGTTCTTGTTGGTGTAGTGCCCTGTTATATAAGCTATAACTATGGCAACGAGTATTCCTGCTATTAGCGGTGGGAAGTACTGCAACTCACCAAGAAGGCCTGTTAATATAAGGAATCCTATCGCTGAAAGCAACGATGAAACAAGTATCGACTTGTTAAGCGCACTCCATATCCTGTTCTTGTTGTTGGTCTTCACGAAGTAAGTCCCTATTATCGATGCAATTATAGCAACAGCGCCCACAAGCAAAGGCAGTATAAGTGCACTGCTTGATAAACCTGCATAAGTAGCCAGCAGCATCGAGGCCAGCACTGTTATCACATATGATTCATAAAGGTCAGCGGCCATGCCCGCGCAGTCGCCAACATTATCACCTACATTGTCTGCTATCGTGGCCGGGTTCCTAACATCGTCCTCTGGCAGGTTGAGTTCCGTCTTTCCTACTAAATCCGCCCCTACATCTGCACCCTTTGTGTATATGCCGCCTCCAACCCTTGCGAAAAGGCTGACGAGGCTTGCGCCGAATCCGAAGCCTATAAGTTCGATAGGGCTATTCACTAGAAGATACATGACTGAGAAGCCAAGGAGCGCGAGCCCTACGACACTCATGCCCGTTACGGTGCCTCCTATGAATGATATGCGCAGCGCCTCCTGCAAGCCCTTTTCAGCCGCCTTGGCTGTCCTGAGGTTGGCCCTCACCGATATCTGCATGCCTATGTAACCTGCCAGCGCGGAAAGCCCTGCGCCTACAGTGAACGCTATTGGGGTTATCCAATTGAACGAGCTTGGCAGATAGTAAGCGAGCAGGCCGAATACTATGACAATGGCAAGCCAGAATATGAAGACCGTCTTGTACTGTCTCTTGAGGAACGCATTGGCGCCTTCCTGTATAGCGGCTGCCACCTCGTTCATCTTCGGCGTACCTTTGGGCTGCTCAAGAATTATCTTTGTGCTAACAAGCGCGTACAAAAGCGCCAGTACTGAAGCCCCTATCGATATCCATACTAGATCCATAGAATCCCTTACAAACTCATACAGAAATGGATTATATAAGAAATAGATGATTTAAATCCCTTTCTTTTCAGGTAAATTTTATTATGTAGAATGTAAAGAAAGCCCCCCGTTTTGTACGCCAGCCGTTTCAATTCGGTATTACAGCAACATTGAAGCCCCCGCTGTCCACCCCTGCAAAAGTTATGTTCTTGACTTCGTAGTCTGACATGTTGACCACAGAAATCGAGTTGCCATGCTGCCCAGTCTCTACAACCAAAGCCCGTGAGCCATCCGGAGTGACGGCAACGCCCAGTCCGCCATTGTATCCGCCACCTAAAGATATATTGCGTATTATGACGTATGTTGTAGCGTTTATGATCGATAAGGTATTCTTACCTGACCCTGCCCACATGACCAAAAGCCGTGTACCGTCCGGGGTTATAGCTATGGTCTTTGCGATTCCGCCGCCACGTATGTACTTGCCCCCGAAGCTTATGTTGCGTACCGCGTAATTTGATGTATTTATTACAGAAATGGCATTACCATCGCTTCCCGTTTGCGCTATGTAAGCATATGCGCCATCAGGGTTGATGACTATGCCGTAGCCTCCTGCGTTCGGACCGAAAACTATGGTATGTATTATCCTGTAATCTGTTGTGTTAATTACGGCGGTTGAATTCTCCCCCGATCCGGTCTGCGTAACCCAGGCATCTGCCCCATTTGGCGTAATCGCTATATAACCGCCTCCGGAACCTTCGAATGTTATGTTGTGCAATATAGCGTAGCTTGAAGTGTTAATAATAGTGATGTTATCATTGACCCTGCCAGTGCCTACGACCCACGCTTCGGCGCCGTTTGGCGTTATCGCGATGCCTGTTCCTCCACTGTACCTGCCAGAGAAACTTATGTTGTCCATTGTCGCATAAGTTTTGGCATTTATCACTGAAAGCCTATCCTCATTCGAACCGGTCTGGGTTATGTAAACCGCAGTGCCGTTCGGTGATGCCGCTATGTTGCCTCCTGCACCATAGGTGGTGCCAAAGCTGAGGTTTTTGATTATCGCGGCACTCGTAGTATTTATTACAGAAGTGACGTTCTCCCCCGATCCGGTCTGCGTAATCCAGGCGTAATAAGATATCGCACCTGGATGCGGTAGCAGCAGCGCAGCACCTAAGGCCAACACAACGACAAGAGCAACGACCAAAAGAATAATCCTATTTACCATAAAGCCACCTCTTACAACAAAGCATTGCTCACGGAGTTACCGGCGGCGTTGACCATTGATAACTTATAACTTGCCCATTGCCTCCACTACCGCCTGATCCGCGGTTGCACTCATTACCTCCTCCCATGCCAGAGCCGCCGGAGTAGCTTATCCCCGAAGTGCTGCCTACGCTTGTGCCATAAGCCAACAAGGCAGCCCCACCTCCGGAACCTGCCTGCCCGCTGTTCCCGCTTTGGCTTATCCCAGTGATAAATATAGTCCCAGGTATTATAGATTTCGCCTGGATGTATACGCCATAAACACTTGCGCTAGCTCCCTCGCCGCTCCCTCCGCTCGAAAGCAGCGTCTGGATGTCTGCAAGGATGTTGCTGCCAAATGCCGATAGATTAGCTGAGACTGCTGTCGACGAAGGCGTAGAAGGCGTGCTTCCCGAACCCCCGCTACCTCCGCCTGCTGAACCACCTGTTCCGCCAGGCACCAGGGTGGCGTAACCTGCAACGCCGCTTGTGCTTCCGCAGTTAGATGACCCGCCGCCGTATCCTCCAGACCCACCTCCAGAGCCTGCCCAAGAGCTTGTAAACGCCATTGCGCTTCCGTAGCTCCCGCCTTGTATGGTTCCAGCATTCGAGAATACCTTACCTGCTACTAAAGAAGCGCCGTTTGTCGTCACCGTTACTCCGCTTTCTATGAATATGCTATTCGATGCAAGCACGCTGCTTGTCAATGTTGTGGCGCTTGAGAATACTACATCCCCTGTATAAGTCCCGCTAGTAGGATTGAAAGTCTGCTGTATGGTGCTTGTCGAAGAGGTAGATGTTGACGTAGATGAAGTGCTAGATACGGAAGTGCTTGTAGTAGACGAAGTCGTGGTTACTGTAGTGCTGGTCGTGTACGGTGTATTCGCCTTGAATATGTCCTCTGTGACCTGACCGACAACAGTGTGCTGCACGTCTGTTTGCAAGTTGGTATAGTTTATTATGACGTAGCCGTGGAAGACGGAGCTAGACTGAGTCGTATAAATTGTCCCGTTGGAATAGCAGTGCAGTGCAGTAGTGGCGTTGCCCCCTATAGATATATTTCCGTTCACATCCAGAGTCACAGGTGGATGTAAGCTAATCATATGATTGGTCGTGTCATTTGTGTTGCATCCTATGGCAGTTATGTTTATGCGGGTGGCAGTGGCCTGCTGCATGTTTATCACAAGACCTCCATCAGCGTACATTTCGCTGTTTAAGCAGCCGAACTCTGATGAGAAAAGGCATTCGTTCTGCGGCTGTGTTCTTGTGAAAACCCCAAAGGAATAAAGTACGACTACTATGACTGCTACCACGAGTATGGCCCATCCGTATGTCACAAGGTATTCCATTGCTGCCTGTGCTTTGCGCGATGCCGCATTCCGCAAGTTCTCCATATAGTTTAATAAGAGGTCAAAAAAGGCTTTTATGCCTTTCCCGCGGTAGCCGCGTTTCTATAGGCTTAAATTATAGTGATCAGTGTGCGCTTCCGAACGTCACCGTTGGCATCACTCCATCCGGCGGATACGCCCTGGCCCTAGTCCAGTAGATCCAGAAAACCTCGCCGTTGAAACCTGTGCCGTACAGCAAGTAGTTCTCAGCCTGCGCAGTTGAAATCGCGGCGCTACCTATCTGAGTATAATTAAAAAGCACGGTAGCAGATGTAGACGTCGGGTTTTCCAAGCTGAATACCCCGATCTGGCTCGATGGGTATGTAAGCGAGGTTGTCGCACCGTCCGAATACAAATCCGCACTGGATCCTGCATTGTTTATCTCAAGTCCCATATAATTCGATGATCCTGCAAGGGCATTCGTATGGTTGTATATGCCGAACTCATGCTGGTTATAGGCTGAACTTACGTTCTGGTATGTCTCTATGACAACGGGTTGCGTGGTCATTGCAGAGGTAGTCGAAGTCGCTATGCCTTCCCAGTACTGTGTGCTGGTGGATGTGAACTTTATCGATGCAGCGTTGAACGTAAGCGTGCCCTGTGCCCCATTGTTAAAGTTTGTCCATCCGCTCGGCAGAGCGTTAAGACCGCCCCAGCGCTGGTAATACAGGAACACCGTGTTACCGTTGTCATACTGGCCGTAGCTTGTCTGTGCGCATCCGGAGCAGTACATCTGCGGTGCATATCCTGTGTAGCCGTTTACTATCGGAGAGTTGCTTGGCATGAAGTTCATGTATATTACGCCGTTAGATGCAGCGGCTATGGAATTGGTCAGCTGGATCCACAACAAAGTGTGCGTCGATGATGCCGTGGCGTTTGATTCTATCCAGGCATACAACGGCACGTTGCCCGCTACATCAGCTGGCTGGCCGTAAGTGAACTCCAAATTGCTGAGGTTTGCGGCAAAATCATTGTACGAGGCGCTGTCCAGTACCACCATCTGCTGGAACGTAGATGCCGTGGACTGCGGTATGACGAGTGAGCCAGCTGTTGCTGTAGGCATCACTCCATTCGGCGGATACGCCCTTATCCTAGACCAATATATAGAGAGCGTTTGAGTTCCTCCGGAACCTTGCCAAACCCCAACGGTAAGGTAACCTGTAGAGGATATGCCCTCGTTCTGCGTCACCTTGCCTCCATTATAGTTAAGCGTCCCCGAATCCGAGCTTGAAGATATGAAGCTCTGCGTGTAAACGTTGTTAGAGTTCGGTATTGGTACGCTAGTGTTTACTGCGTAGTCCGCACCTGTGGTGGCGGAGAGCTGTTCTGAAATGTAAAATGTGCTTCCACTGTTCGGGTTACCGCTACCTACGCCTGCGATATCCGCTTGACCTGTTTCATCTGCTGTAGCGAAACCGGACATTGCAGCGCCATTTAGCCCGGAGCCGTAAGGATTACCATACCAATCATATATTACGGAAGGCGTCTCTGTCAAAGCGTAATCTATATGATAAGCTGAGTTGCTACCACCTGTATAAGTCAATGTCAGGTTTTTGGCGTTGTACGATATCGTACCGCTTCCCGATCCGCCCGTAGACCATCCGCTCGGGAGCGATGAGAGCCCTCCCCACCTCTGGTAGAATGCGGTAAATACGGTATTGCCGTTATCATACTCTGCATAGGTTGGGCTGAGTTGCGGTGCTTCGCCTGCATAATCACCATCGTACGTTGTGCCTACGCTTAAGAAGGTCATGTTTAACGTAGTGGTTCCTGATTGTATGCCGCCAGGTGCCAATATCCAGAACGTAGCTTTAGATGAAGATGAGTTGCACCCTGATTCGCACCAACTGTGCAGTTCGGTCTTGCCCTCGTAGAACCTTATGTTGCCCAGCCCTGCAGATTCATTGCTGCTGTATAAAGTCGGGGTTATGTTTATAATCTGCTGGAAATTGCCAACAGTGGCGCCATTCCCGTTGGTTATCGTTATCGGCACATACGTGCTGGAATGCTGCCCGTTGGTTATCGTTATCGGCACATACGATATAGTGCTTACCGTTGTCGTAGAGGTAGTGGTTGAAGTGGATGTAGTTGTCGTAACTGTTGTTGAGGTCGAAGTTGATGTTGTCAGTTGGCTAGTGAGTGTGAAACTCGCTGTCAGGACCGTATTTGCATCTATCGTGAGAGCACCGGTTTGCAGGTTGGTAACTGATAGCTCGTTTGAGGGCTGCACGGACCATGAATTAAACGTGTAACCTGTCGGAGGCGCGGCGTATATGGTGTAAGTGCTTGCCTGCAGCTGCGTGGCCGTATTGCTTGCGTACGATACGCCGTCGACCACTATGAATCCGGTTGATGGTGACGTGCCAAAGTTTATAACGAACTCCGATCCTTTCTGTAAACCAAAAGTCTGCGATGCCATACCACTCGTCTTGTATGTTTTGGCAGGGCATGAGCTCGCAACCTCGCCGTTACAGATTTCATACGATATGACAAATGAAGTGTCAAGATAAGTGCCAATAGGCGGCGTCTGCGCGCCTGATATATTAGCTACGCATGTGACCCTATCATTCTGCAAGGCGAAGGACGGCATGCAGTCGCCCAGCCCGCTTACGTGAAGCGCACCGACACCTATAGTGCTCGCATCGAAGGCATCCCCGGTGAACATTATCGGAGTGCCTAAGTTGTTTGTGAATGTCACGGATTCCACTACATTGCCAGATGCCCCACTGTAGAGCAGCGACTGGTAGCACGGTAGCTCTGGCAGTATGTTGCACGAACTTCCAAGGTAGTTTCTGGCCGGCTGCGCCAGTGAAAGCACTAATACAGTCGCTGCGAATATCGCTACCACTAGAAATGCCCATGAATAAGTAGCGAGCAATTCTATAGCCGACTGCTGCTTCTTGCTCCTGATTGGCCCATGCATAATCTCTCAATATTATATTGTGGGCGTCATAAAATTTATATTGTTGTCTGTCCTACGCAAGCTTGTAATCAGCTCCTCTCCATCTTATGTTCTTCTTTAGCCTGCCTAGAACAAGGTCTACCAGATAGACTATCGGCATAAATGCGACAATCAGATAATATATTGGATTGTAAAAGCCCGTGGCTAAGCAAAACCCTAAAATATTGAGCAGTATCGGGATTGCAAACAGAACTGCAAGGATCGAGTGCGCGTATGCTGCGTACAAAAGTGCAAAATCATTTACGCAGAACAGTGCGTAATAGGCAACACCGTACTTGAACAGTCTCCGATTGCCCAGTATAGAAAGAGCCGTCTGCCTCACAGACCACTCGCTGAATGTGCCGAACGTTTCCTTAACGTAAACTATCGGCCTAGCTCGTGGCACGCTGACAATGTCCATACCGAGTTCCTTGCATGCTTTACCGATTGCTATGTCATCTGCCGTGCTCCTTGACAGTTCAACGAGCGCTGTCTTTACAAGCTTCGACCTGAACGCCATCGATCCTCCCCATACGAATCTCGTCCTCCTGTCATTCTGCATGCTGCTGCCGACGAGTCCCCATACCGTTTTGGTCATGCTCCAGAACCCTCCTAGCGGATAGAAAAGCGGGAAAGTGGTGGAAACACCGACCCTATCATCGGCTGCTAAAGGCATTATAAGAGCGCCAAGCCATTCCGTACCTACTGTAGTATCTGAATCAACTACCACGAAGAGCTCGAAGGCTTCAGAGTGTAGGCTGAGCGCAGTCATAACCGCCCTGTTTTTGCCGCTGCAGCTGGTCGTCTTAATAAGCTCAGGATCGGATATTATGGTCTTAATCCCGTGCCTTGCAAGCACGCTGTAAGCCGGATCCGATTCGGAGTCCACAACTGCCACGAGCTCACATTCAGTGTAGCTCTGTTTCTTAACAGCCTCAAGCGTTTCGTCGAATCTTATATCAATTCCCTTGCATGGCATTATGACCAGGGTTTTCGGATGCCGTGGCAAGTTATTTTTGCAGTGTCCGTCATTGCCATGTGGCGCGCCTTTGTATATGCTGCGCGAAGCAATGACAGAAAGTCCGATCGACACAAGGGAGACCAAACACTCTGCCGCATAAACGAGCAACGCCATGTTTGATGATTAAGAGCAAAAAAATTAATACACTCCGCATGAATGCCGCGAGCCAAAGATTCCGTGCATACGCCAATATGCTAACTTTTAATATGTGTTCGTAGCAATAATTAGCGCGCCAGGGTGGCGGAATCCGGTAACGCGCCGGTCTTGAGGTTTCGCCTCAAGAGCTGATTAGTGATGCGAACAAGGCAACCGGTTTCCCTCGTGGAATTTTGGGTTCAAATCCCAACCCTGGCGAATTTAACCCTGATTAGCAGCGCTCCGGTTGAGATTTCATTACTTACCAAATGAAATAGAAGCTCAGAACGACTTGCTTTTTTGTTTCTTAACTCCGGTTTCGCCTATCTTATCAGTGAAATAAGCGACAAGTTCCTTGTAAGTCTTCTCTTCCATTCGCTTCCTCTCCAAGTTACCTATCCTAAGGTCCACGTCCTTTGACGGTTCCTTGGAAGTTGCATGCATCGCTATAGGTCCTCCAACGTCCTTTATTCGCTGGCCTGTTTTCTCGACCACACGATACTCATCAATGTACCTGTCCTCAAGCAGGAATCCCAGTGCCATGGCTTCAGCAAGGCTCCTTTCTCTACCCTCATTACCGTGCTTCTCAACAAGTTTTTCCAGATATTCATCAAGCGTTTCTGGCGAGCCGTAAGCTGCGGCCGATGTAATCTCCTCAAATGTGGTAAATGGGCTGCCAAATTCATTCTCGACTTCTACCCTGAAAGACTTTATCCTCCCGTCATCCAGCCTGACTGATACAAGCAGCGCTGCCATATGCTCGGGTAGTTCCTCAAGCATCCCGTCTAGCTGCTTTCTGATGTAAATATTTGTCTCGTCATCCGCATTTTTGCAATACCATTCGAGTATCGCCTGATGGCTCAAAAAGTAATCTACAACCTTGTCTGATAGTATAACATCGCCGCCTGCTGCCACAACCATATCGCCGTCCTTTGATTCGAAAATCTTCCTGTGACCGTCCGAATGCATCATTCGGTCAGACATAAAAGGCAGATTTAGTGAAAATGTCAGCCTGCTGTCAGCTACAGTTAGCACACCGTCCTTGTAAGGGATTTCGGCTATCACTGTCATCTCAAGCGCTACATATAATATGCTAAGCAACGTATATAATCTCATCCTACTGCTGCTTTGATCGCAAGCTTATGGTGCAGGCATGAATACTAACGAGGAACTCAATGTTAAGTTATTTTCAGCTGTCGCTTCAAGCGATCTGTCTGCGGCAAAGTCGCTTATAAAAGATGGCGCTGACCTGAATGCCAGGGCTGAGGGCGGCTGGACGCCATTGATGGCCGCCATAGAGCGCGGAGCCATAGAAATAGCAAAGTTCCTGGTAGAGATTGGCGCCGATGTCAATGTGGCTGCTGAAATAAGGCATACTACCGCGCTTATAATAGCTGCGCGCTACAAGGAGCCCGAAATCGTAAGGATTCTGATAAGCAAGGGCGCTAATGTCAACGCAAGTGAAACTGATGGCACCACGGCATTGCTCTGGTCGGCAGAAAAAGGCGACATCGAGACTGCCAGAATACTTGTGAAGAGCGGCGCAGAACTTGATGCTATGGATAAGAACATCGATTTTACTCCATTGATGTGGGCCGTAAATACTCAGAACATTGAAATGGCTAAGATGCTTATACAAAGCGGGGCATCTGTGAATGCAGCAACGACATACGGTCGCACGCCACTGATGTGGGCAGCGCAAAAGAACTTCATCGGCATTGCAAGGCTCCTTATAGAAAATGGCGCCGATTCGGGCGCCACAGACAACAGGGGTAGGGATGCAGTCGGCTTCGCAGAAGCAGAGGGAAACATCGAGATGGCAAAGATGCTGAACGCCGCTTTAGGCAAGAAATAAGCGTGCTGAATTGTAACAATTACGCCTCGTATTCACCTAATTTTTAATCCTAGCGAACGGTTAAATATACCGAACCTTACATAGTGATAATATTTTGCGCAGGTGAGCCCATAATGAGAGGCAATCCCAGAGTTGACTCTTCAATAGACGCTTCCTCATCCAGCCCTGACTCCGAGCCAGTTGAAGTGGGTCAGGAGCTTGAAGTCAAGATCGAGAAGATACTCCAGAGCGGTCGTGGGGAGGCTACCATCAAAGATAAAGGAGGCAGGCCATACCTGATATTCGTGAAGGGCCAGAACTTGAAGGTTGGCCAGAAGGTCAGGGTGTCAATAACAGAATTGATGGGCGGCTTTGCAAACGCCATACAGCATGCAGGCAACTGGTGAAATGATGGTCGAAAAGCCGAAGACAGGTACGGATCAGGATGTGCAGGTTAGCCTAAGCGTGCGAGAGGAGCGGACGAGGGAGGAATTCAAGGCTTACATAGAGAACGAGGAGGCGCGCATATTCAACGACATAGATGAACTCTACAAGAGCGTCAGCTATGAAATCAAGGAGGAGAACATAACGCCGGATAATCTCGGCCAGCCGACCGTTGAGATAGAAGCCGGCAAATACGAGAACGGCGCCATAGCGGTCTATGACTCATTGTTCGACTCGATAAAGTTCTATCAAAGGGGCTACGAAATATACCTTGCGATGAGGAAGGCCGAGGCAAACGGCGATTCATTCGCTGCCGATAGCCTAAAGTACGAAATACGCCATATCATAGGGCACGAGCTAGGCCATAAGCTTACGGGCATCGCCTTCTTGCAAAGGGACCCTGGATACGATTACAGCTTCGGAGATTCGCGTAGGAGGAGCGAATCGCTTTCTGAGTTGATAGGCTTCTACATAGCGCAGAAAGCTACGGGCAAGCCTACGGACAGCGCCACAATAGCTGACATCATGCTAAAATTCATCATAACCAAGGCTGAAGGCATAAAGGAGTTCAATGACAGGTTGCTTGCGCAATGGCCATCGATGTCGCAGAATGACAAGCTCGCCCAGATAAAGTACATAAACCTTCACGGCAGCCGCACGATATACTACGACTATGGCATACTCGGCGTGGCCGAGACATTGAAGGCGAATCCCAACATCAGCATAGCGGTCTTGATAAGGGCCTTGCTGCTGGAGCCAGAGAAACTGCAAGGCGTCAACGAATATGTTTTGGCCATAAGCGGCACTGCAGCAGAGCTCGAGCGCAGGGAATTGCAGAAGACGATAGTGCCGGACAAAACGCTCAGAACCGTGAGCCAGCTCCTGAGGAGAAGGAAGAAAGAGCTGTGGTTACAATCTAAGCTGAGCAACGAGATGCTCAGGAAGGCAAACGAGCTCCTTAACCAGACGCAGAATTCAAGCGGCAGCGGCGCAGCGATCGAGGAGCTTGATGCAGATATCATCAAAATGAAGCGCGATTAAATTGGTGTGGTATATGACTGACAAGACCGTTTCGAAAAAGGATGTTGGTGAACAGGATCCGAACAAACCTACGGATCTGTACGCGATCGGGAAATCCGCGAGGGACGCCGAGTTCTTCAAGTACGTCCAGCAGCGCGAGGATGCTATATTCAATTCTGTAAACGACCTGTACAAGCTTGTCAGGTCTGAGCTTAACATAAACAACAATTCGCCGCCTAGCCTGGACCAGCCGAGCGTAAAGGTGGACCCTGACGGCTACCATGACGGCGCCATAGCATCGTACAACCCGATGTTCAACCAGATAGCCGTGTACAAGAGGGGCTACAAGATATACGAGGAGATGAAGGCGGCAGAAGCCAAGGGCGACACGTTCATGGCTGACAGCCTCAGGTCTTACCTGGACGAAGTCATAGGGCACGAGCTGGGTCACGCCCTCACGCACAACGCGTATTTCGAGTCGGATCCCAACTACAGTTACACGTCCGGGCTTTACAGGAGGAAGGACGATGGGCTCGCAGAGCTCATAGGCTTCTACATAGCGCAGAAAATGAACGGCAAGGGCACTGACAACGAATCGATAGCAAATGCCATGCTCGAGGTAGTGCGCGACAAGCAGGAGGCGTTCATAGAGTACGATGACAAGCTGCGCGCGCAGTGGCCTTCGATGACTGACAAGGAAAAGGCCGCGAAGGCAAAGGAGATAGACCTCCACGCCACCCGCTCTTCATACTATGACTACGCTATAGTGGGTTTTGCCACGGCGCTCAAGGCCAACCCGAATGCTGACCTAGCAACCATAATAAAAATAGCGCTTGCCGAGACAGACAAGTTGGCCGGGATGGACAAATACGTGCTTAACGTGAAGGGCGCAGCCCTTGAGCTGGAGAGGATTGGGCTGCAGAGAAGCGCAGCAAGGCTCCTAAGGGGAGGTTCGGCTCCGGACTTCGACAGGGAAGCGGCAAACGAGCTGCGCCTGCAGGACGAACTGAGCAACGAGATGCTCGCTGCAATCAAGATACTGCTCAACCAGAACGGTGCGAACACGCTCAAGCCAGCCGCCGCAGCGAAAAAGCCGGGTTCAAAGAAGATACCGATCTCATTGACCTTTGTGGAAGAGGTGCCGCGCTGAATGTTGCGGCACAATCCAACAAGGCTTATACGGGCCAATCCGCTATCCCTGGCATCGTAACATAGCTTTTAATCTTAGTGCCAACAATCCGCAGCATCAAAGATATTTATAAGATTACACAGATATAATCAGGAATTGCCCTTGTGGTTTGATGCTTAACCTTGCCGAGCAAGATTTTTAGACCATTAGTTATTAATTAATTTTAGTAAGTAATAAGTTATTAATTTTTAAGTGCTCGAAATGTTAGACATTAATAAGATTGAGGAAGGCATATTATTAAGATGGGAAAGCGAGGGGCTTCCCAAAAGGCTCAAGGATAGGAATAAAGGCAAGAAGAAATACTACTTTCTTGATGGTCCGCCTAACGCTTATGGACTTGCAACACACCACATGTGGGTCTTTACGATAAAGGACCTTGTTACAAAATATAGGAGGTTTGCTGGTTATGAGGTGCACGATAGAGGCGGCTTCGACGTGCATGGTCTACCTATAGAGAACAGAATTGAGCGAAGCTTAAATCTCGAATCAAAAGATGACATAGAGAAAAAGGTTGGTGTGGCCAACTTTGTAAAAGCATGCAGAGATTATGTCGATAAGGAAATGTCGGAATCAGTGGCACTTCTAAGAAGATTCGGGGTGACTATGGACTATGACCCATACTACGTCCCTTACAGAAGCTCATACATAGACAAAGGCTGGGGCATCTTCAAGAAAATGGACGAGAAAGGTCTGCTGTACAAAGATTTGAAACCGATGGCATACTGCCCTCACTGCGGAACCGTATTGTCTGCCCAAGGGCCTGAAGTAGAGTATGCTGACGAAACTGACAATTCTCTATTTGTAAGATTTAAGGTAAAGAAGTCTGCAAAAATAGCAGTGCCAAATAATACATATCTTGTAATATGGACGACAACTCCATGGACATTGCCTGCAAATATGGCAATAGCAGCAAATCCAAAAGTTGAATATGTAATTGCAACTGCAGACGGTATAAATTATATTCTGGCGAAAGATAGGCTGGACGCTTTCGCCCAGCAGACAAATATGAGTCTAATCATCAAAGAGAAATTTATGGGCTCAGAGCTGGAAGGGATGAGGTACTCTAGTCCGCTCGAATCTCAGGTGCCTACTCAAAAGGATTTCAACAAGTTCCATAAAGTCGTTACTAGCGAACAATTCGTTTTACTATCTGAAGGAACCGGTCTTCTCCACGTAGCGCCAGGCCATGGTCCAGAAGATTACTTATTGGGAAAAACAAACAGGATACCTATCTTCTCACCAGTAGATGCTGCTGCAAGATACACTGAAGATGCTGGAGTTTACAAAGGATTATCGGTTCCAAACGAGGCAAATTCTATAATACTTAAAGATCTCAAAGAAAGCGGAGATTTACTATATAATGGAAGTATAACCCACACATATCCGCATTGTTGGAGATGCCATAATAAACTGATTTTTAGGGCTACTGATCAGTGGTTCATTAACATATCAAAGATAAAGAAAAAAATGCTTAGGCAAAATGAAAAGGTAATCTGGTACCCTAACTATGCACAAAAATGGTTCGCTGACGCCATAGAAAGTTCGCCGGACTGGTGCATATCTAGGCAGAGGTTTTGGGGCGCGCCTATCCCAATATGGCTGTGTGAAAAGTGTAAACAAATGGAGGTAATTGGTTCTATAAAAGAACTCATGGAACGATCAGGAATGCAGAAAGAGCCAACCGATATGGATCTTCACAAGCCGCATATAGATCTCGTAACATTTCAGTGTAAAAATTGCAACGGGATCATGAAGCGCGTTACAGATACCTTAGATGTATGGTATGAATCCGGAATCGCCCATACTGCAAGCCTTAGCGATGAAGAATTTGCAAGATTCTATCCTGCCGATTGGATTACGGAGAGCCTCGATCAGATAAGGGGATGGTTCATGACTCTTCTAAGGACCGGTGTCGCTATGGACGGCAAAACCCCTTACAAAAGAGTAACAATCGGGGGCATGATGAAAGACGCAATGGGCGAGGAAATGCATCGAAGCAAAGGGAATTCCGTGACGCCAAGCGATATCCTTTCAATATCATCGGCGGATGGGTTTAGGTTATTTGTGGCGAGCAAACCACGATACCTAGATTTGAAACTAAAGAAAGAAGAATTAATTGAAGCGAATAGCCATGTTATAATACTTTACAACATTGCAGAGCTACTTAAAGAATTGGCTTTGTTCCCAAAGGTTAACCTAAGGGAAGTAAAAAGGCCCTCACTAAATAATTTGGATATCGAAGATTTATGGTTGCTATCTAGGTTCAATACTGTGATAGAGCGGACCACAAATAATTTCGACAATTATCTACTTGACGAAGCAATTAATGAGTTGCGCAGCTTCCTCGTAGAAGATTTAAGCAGATTTTATATAAAATCAGCTAAACAGCGGGTTTCCATCAGGAGCACAGCAGAAATTAAAAGGATTACAAATCTCATCGCATATGTGCTAAAGAACTTGGTAATAATGCTTTCCGTTGTAACTCCATTTTCTTGTGAATATATATACCGCGAGTTGTTCGCTTCAAATGGGGAGAGTGTGCTATTAGCAGATTGGCCAAAACCAGTCAAAAAGGCCATAAACACTGATTTAGAAAAAGATATGGATGTGGCGAAGGAGACTATAACGGCCATACTCAGCAGCAGGGAAAAGGCAGGGATAAGGCTTAGATGGCCCATAATGAGCGCCACTGCTGAGCTGAAGGACGGCGCCTCATTCAGCTCGATACAGAGGCTCTCGAGGATTATAGAGGACTATGTAAACGCGAAGCGGATCGAGATAAAAATTGGGGAGGGGCAGCATGACGAGATAAAGCCGGTCTTCGCGAAACTAGGGCCATCATTCAAGGATAAGGCGCCCGCAGTTGCCGAGGCGCTGAAGGGCGCAAGCCCATTCGAGCTCAAGAGAGCGGTAGCAAACGGAGGGCGCTACACGTTGCACACGTCAAAAGGTCCTGTCGAGATTGGTGCAGAACATTTCACAATAGTGCAGAAAGAAGAGCAGGGCGACGCAATCGTCTACAAGTACGGAAGGGCATCGATAGACGGGCGGATAGACAGCGAACTGAAGAACGAGGCGCTGCTCAGGGAATTCTCTAGAAGAATACAGATGATAAGGAAGGAGATGAAGCTCAAGAAGGCCGATGAGATAGCGCTGTCATACAAGGGAGATGGTGAACTTGCGAAATTGATAGAAAAACAGGCGGTAAAACTCAAGTCCGGCCTTCGCGCCAAGAAAATATCAAACAACTTGGAAGAAGACCAGAATGCCGTAAGGAAGGAGCTTGAAATAGAGGGCGAAAAGCTGATCGTATCGGTTAAAAAGATTTAGCTGGCCCCTCGCTGTTTTAAATCCTATGCTGCTTTAAGAATGCATTCTCTATCCTCTTTATCTTGTTTATCCTCCTAAGGTGTCTCTCTTCATTGCTGAATGGCAGGTTCAGCCAGGTAGAAACTATCTCCTTCGCCACGGACGGCTTTGTAAGCTTTCCTGCCAGGCAGAGCACGTTGACCCTGTCGTGCTGCTTCGCAACGGCAGCGCTCTCCCTGTTCCAGGCTATCGAAGCGTATATCCCTGGTATCTTGTTGGCTGCTATGTCCATGCCCTGGCCGCTGCCGCACACTAATACGCCTACCGCCTTGCGCTCAAGTACGCCCTTGCAGACTTTCAAGGCGTAATCCGGATAATCATCCAAAGGATCGAATTTTGCCGGGCCTTCATCGTGGACCGTGAAGCCTCTTTTCTTCAGATAGGCGTACAGAATCTGTTTTATCTTGAAGCCGGCATGGTCACTTCCTATGTAAACATCAGCATTTCGCATCCTAAAACCTCACATTCTGTGACTTTGGTGGCGCAGCTTGATGCCAGCGCTTCGAGAGGAAACTCGCGCACAGCTCTTGCATACGAGCCGCGTCAAACCAATTCACATCACTTCCGCACTGTCTATCAAACCGTTCTTCATCATGATCGGAGTCAGCCATTCGCTCAATGCAGGCAGTATGATGAGCAGCAACGCATCGCCTATCACCCATGCGGCTAGCGCTATCAGATAGGTTGTGCTTGTAACTTCGCCAAGCTCAAGCAAGGCAGTCACTCCTACCAGGCCTCCAAGTATATTGGTCACGACGACTATCCACGAAATGAACCAGGCCGCCGCGGCCTTGCTCTTGAATATATCATCCCCGTATTTGCTCACTCCATGGGTTTTGAGCATTTTACTATTGTAAACGAGGTATATCATGAGCGCAGCTATAAGGTCTCCCAGGCCATATATCACCGAAACGTGCACAGGCAGGCCTATGAATATGCCACCTCCTATGACGCTTCCGAGGTAAGCGCCAGCGATTCCCCAGATGCCCCAGTAAAGCGTGAAAAGCACAAAGAACGGGTAAGCCCAATAGAAGAGCGAAACGCCTTGCGCCACCTGCCCTCCTGCCACGATTCCTAGATATGAGAGCACTATCACTATCAATATCTGTATCACGTATACTGAATATTTCATGTCAGACATGCTATTCACTTCTGTTTTTGCACCTTTTTTTGCCATTCAATACACCAAATAATATACAAAAGGTGACCTTTTAAATCTTTTTAACCTGCCCTTACACGGCCAAAAGTAGCTAGGTAATGCTTATTAAGCTTAGATATCATATATCGGTTTACAAAATGCTTCCAAAGAAAGCCCATCAATTCATCGGTGGGATGAATTTGGTGAAGTTGCAGTTATTAGATAGAATCATATGTATATAAATTAGATACAACATAATATATCTAAGGGATGGACATGGAATATCAACATAAAAACACATCTGTTTCGGTGGTGAACTATCATATTGTATTCTGTCCAAAATACAGACGGCATATTCTTGTTGGTAAGATAAAGAAACGCCTTGAAGAGATAATCAGAGACGTTGTCCTTGAAAATGGATGGAAAGTTATTGCAAAGGAAGTAATGCCAGATCATGTGCATCTATTCGTTTCGGCAGATACACGAACTAGACCTGAAATAGTCGTAAAGAGGTTCAAAGGCAGAAGTTCAAGGTATCTGCGTAATGAGTTCCCTGAACTTCTAAAAATGCCAACACTATGGACTCGTTCATACTTTCTTTCAACAGCAGGTAATGTATCTGCATCTACAATCAAGAAATACATAGAACAACAATGGGATAAATTATGAAACAAAATACACTTAAGGTCTTAGGCACAATCTTAATACTTTTAGGGTCGACAATTTCTATTTGGGGTGTTCTTTCCTACCATAACGTAGCTTGCTCCTGCCCTGCCGAAATTGTTGGGCAGCCCCCAATACCTTGTCCGTGTACAGACTCTTCTGCAGTCAATCTTATGTACTTTGGCATAATTCTTGTAATAATTGGCCTAATTGTAATGGTTAAATCATTTTATAAAAAGGCGAAGGCATGATTCTAACCTATAAAATCAAACACAATAAAGATTTCTCATCGGAGCTGAAGAAGGCACACCAGATTGCAGAGGTCGCATTGAGAACTGGAACACAGACAACTGCAGATGTAAAACAATATGGATTGAAGTCAATTATAGCAAATCAAGTTCTTCGTGAGTATGCAAGAAATAGGAAAATAAAAAGAGTTGGAAATGTAAATCTCATAGCTCCAAGTCAGGGAATCTCAGTCAAAGAACATAAAATCAGGGTTCCATCCCTAAAACTTGAAATTCCATACCAATTCCCAGACAATTTCAAGAAGATAAATCAGATAGAGTTTGATTCTGTCTATGCATATATCTCTGTTTCAGTTGAAGCGCCAAAAGCAATCAAACCAAAAGGCTTCGTAGGGGTAGACTTAAACACAACGGGGCATATCGCAGTTGTTGGAAATCCAGATTCAGGTAAAGTTTTGAAACTTGGAAAGGAAGCATTGCATATTCATAACAAATACAAATCCATTAGGAAGAAGTGTCAGAAGAACGGAAAATTCGGCATCCTTAAGAGGATAAGGAATAGAGAACAAAGGAAAATACGAGACCTAAATCATAAAATCTCAAATAAGATAGTCGAGACTGCAAAGGACAATCAATACGGTATCAAACTTGAGAAACTTGAAGGAATTAGGAATAACAGAAAACACAGAAAGAATTTCAATTTTGCGCTGAACGGTTGGTCATTCTACCAGTTGCAGCAATTCATCGAATATAAGGCAAAATTATGCGGAATACCAGTTGCCTATGTGGAGCCTAAATACACATCGCAAGAGTGTTCAAGGTGCGGAAACATAGGGACAAGACAAGGAAAAGAATTTGTGTGCCAGTCGTGTGGGCACTTTGACCATGCCGATGTAAATGCATCGTTCAATATAGCGAAACGTGATGGCATAGGTCAATTCAGCACAGACAGGGATGTGTTGAAGGGCAGCACTGATACGCCCAGAGGTGCAACTCTACGAACGAAAGAGACGCCGAACCAAGAGGAACCCCATCCCTTTCAGTGGTGGGAGGATGTCAGATACGTGAAAGCCATATCCTAAAGCGCATCCAGGATGGAGATAGATATTATGACATCATATTACACCAAATTGCCAGAGCCTTCTACGATACTCGTCAGGAATCCAAAATTCCTGGTAGCAGAAGGCGGCCTTGCGACTAACAGATCGCTGCTGGTCGATAACAGGAAAATAAAAATGATAGCTTCCGAGGCTGAGATACGCAGGAAGTACAAGGGAGATTACGAAACGATAGACGCAAATGGCTGCATGGTCATGCCCGGCCTTGTTAATACGCATTCCCATATCGGGATGAGCATGCTAAGGGGCTACGCAGAGGGTCTCCCGCTGCTGAGTTGGCTCAAGGCCAGGATCTGGCCTGCTGAGGCAAAGCTCAAGCCGAAGCAGATAGAACTCGGTGCCGCGCTTGGCGCCGTTGAGATGGTGCTTTCCGGCACTACTTCTGCTGTTTCGATGTACTTCTACAGCAAGGAGGGCAGCGAGGCTTCGGCTATGTTCAACGTAGGACTAAGGGGTATAGCCACGCACTCGGTATTCGAGTGGACAAGAGACGAGGCGCTTAAGAGGACAGAGGAGTTCGTAAGGGACTGGCACGGCAAGGATGATGGTAGGATAAGAATCGCTACGTCACCTCACTCACCATACACGTGCGGTCCAGAAACTCTGAAGCAGGTAGAAGCCAAAAGACTCGGACTAAACGAGAAATACGGCTCTAAATACAGGATACTTAACAGCATGCACGTAGCAGAAGCTACGAATGAGGTCAAAGAGATAGAATCCAACTACAAGGTCAAGGTCAATGACGGGGTTGCAGCTTACCTGGGCAGGCTCGGCGTCCTTACCAAAGATATGATAGCGGCTCACTGCATACATTTAACGGAAAATGACCTAAAGGCCCTAAAGCGCAGCTCTGCCTCTGTGGCTTCGTGCCCGCTGTCGAATCTCAAGTTGGGCATGGGTGTCGCAAGGCTGTCTCAAATGATGGCGAGAGGCATAAACGTTAGCATCGCTACGGACGGCGCCGCTTCAAGCAATCTTCTTGACATGTTCGAAGCCATGAAATTCGCCTCGCTTTTGCAGAAGGGCGTCAACAATGACCCAACCCTTATGAGCGCCAAGGGGTGCTTCGACGCCGCAACGATAAACGGCGCGAAGGCCATGCACCAGGATGCAATTACGGGGAGCCTTAAGGAAGGCAAGAGAGCAGACCTTGTGATTATGCAGCTGGACGGCCCTAACTCAATGCCGATTTACGATCCTTACAACTACCTTGTATTCGCTGCAAGATCAGGCGACGTGCGCGACGTCGTAGTGGATGGAAGGATTATAGTCAAGGACAGGCAAGTCACCACTGTCGACATGGGGAAACTCAGGGAAGAGGTCGCATCAGCGACCGAAGTCCTCGGCACCTGACATATTATAACAGGTTTTTTCGATGCCAGCAATAATACATGCAAAAGAAGGCGACATAGCTGAAAATGTGGTCATATGCGGCGACCCCGCCAGGGCGGAGTCCCTATCTGGGATGCTCAACAAGCCGCGTTTGGTTAACGTAGACCGCGGATTCATAATCTATACAGGCAAATTCAACGGCAGCCCAATTACAATCGCAACCCACGGCATAGGCCAGCCCTCAGTAGCGATAGTCATAGAGGAGCTTGCGCAGCTTGGAGCAAAGCGAATGCTAAGGCTTGGCACTGCTGGCGCACTGGATGAAAAGATTAAGACAGGGGAGTTTGTTGTAGTGACTGGGGCATCCTATGCGAATGGCAGCACTGTCACCCAGTACGAGGGCAAGAAACTGGATGGGATAGCCATAGCCCAGACGCCTGACTTCGAGCTCACCGCAAAGATAACCGAAGAGCTGGATAGGAAAAAGCTCGCTTACAGGTTTAGCAACACCTACAGCTCCGATTCATTCTACTCATTCCGCACGGACTTCGCTAAGGAGCTCGCAGTTTACGGGAACGATGTGGTAGACATGGAGGTATCGACGCTGTTCATGTTGGGCAAGATAAAGCGGCTCAGCACTGCCTCGCTTCTCGTGGTGAGCAACAATGTCATAAAAGATACGAAAATGCTCTCGCATGCGGAGTTGGAGGGAAGGGTGAAGCTTGCCGCATCCGTTGCCTTCAATGCGCTTCAATCAAAATGAGATTCACGCCTTCCGTTTTAGCTTCCGTTCTATCATCTTAACTCCTGCCATGTACTCGATGTCTACAAGTCTGTTGAGCGCCTCCATTATCGCAGCGTCAGGATTGCTTAACGCGCTTATGGCTACTGTGCCATGGTATTCTCCATCGCTGCCTTCTATGACAACCACGTTGGCCCCATCGGCAAAAGCCTTTGCCACCATCTTTGCCAGCCCGTCGCTGCCTGACCTGCCTTTGGTAATTACTACTCTATCCGATCTGGCTTTCTTACCGAGATAGTAATCGGATTCTGCAAAATCCCCGATCTCAAGCGCATCCGCGCCAAAAGCGCGTATGAAAGGCGGCGAGAGCCTCCCGTGCAGATGAATGCCTGCAGTTGTTTCCGGCATCTTTTCCAATATGCGCGCATACATCAGCGACTCCGTAGACTGCCTTATCCCATTTACCGAAAGTCCCGTGCTTATGTCTACAAGCGAGAGGCCGCCCAAACATATGTTAAATTTATCGCCGGTTGGCGTCATCGCTACAATATCCCTGTCCACCTTTACGAAAGCGTTCCCTGTCCTGGTATCCGCAGAAAAAAACTCGCTTAGCGAATGCGCCCTGTGCATCGCCCTCACCAGCGCGGTTGCTGCACCGATCGCTTTCCTACTGGTTCCGGCTCTCACCGTCCTCTTTGCGGCCATTGGTAATTCACCCATGCTGCTTTATCCTCCTATAAGCGAAATACAATACGCCAGCGATAGCGAACGATATGAAGTAGCTGAAGTCCGCACCGCCGAATATCCAAGCCAAAGAGCTTACCGCAGGACTCACCAATGGAATGTAGAAGCATGACGTGGAAGATGTGGCGCTGCATATCCCTGTCGGAACCATGAAAGGAATCGAAAGTATTATCGAGAACGCGTATATTCCTATCGTAGTCGGGTTAAGCACGTTGCTTTTCCTGCCAAGGTTGGCCGCGGTCCTCTTTGCAAGGAAGAAGTCTACAAGCATTATAGCGACCCACGGGGTTATCCAATAATCAAGCACGAGCAGGAAATTCTCGAACGCCACAACAAAATTCGCTCCGACTATTGCTGCGAGAGCGAAGCCTATGAAACCCCCTGCCGCAACCGTTACCCACCGCTTGGCCTTTATATCAAGGACAAGGGCTGACAACGCATTCGAATATATGTTCAAGGCATTGGCCGTTACGACTCCTATCGCAAGGGCAGCAAGCATCAGAATCCCAAGACTGCCGAAACCGGAAGCTATCCCTGCAAAAAGTATGGTATTCTGCACTCCTGCGGTAGGATTTTGCAGTATCGCTGCGACCATGGCGCCCAGCACCTCAACTCCGAACGATGCGAGCGCGCCGCCAAGCATAGCGGCTATCGCAACCTTGCGCTTTGATATCTTGGATGGGAAATACCTAGAGTAATCAGATGCGTAAGGGGACCAGGCTATTATGTAAGAGAACGCCACCGCAACCGTAGCACCGATGGCACCGAAAGAAGCGGCGAGCGCATTCCCTCCCTGAGGCACATAAGCGAAGGCCGGAGCCAGCTTGTCCGACACCAGTATAAACGCCAATATCGCAAGGAAGACCAATCCCAAGGCAATTGACATCACCTTCTCAAAAATATGTATTATATCGTGGCCGAAAACCGCTATGACTACCTGTATCAGCATCAGTACGGCTATGCCTAAATAAAGATTGAGGTCCGCGTATATCGCCTGTATGGCAAGCACTCCAAGTATCGTGTTGAATGTAAACCAGCCTATCGTGCTTATCCAGTTGAAAGCCGCAGGCAGGTAATTCCCTCTCCTACCAAATGCGCTCCTAGAGCTGAGCATCTGAGGTACGCCCAGTTCCGGACCCATCGACGCGGTAAGCCCAAGGACAAGTCCGCCCAAAAGGTTGCTTATCAGGAGCACAGGTATCGTTTGTGCGAGAGTAAGGCCGAATATGTACACTGCAAGCACGCCTATGGCGAACCCGGCAGCGCCAAGATTGGCTGCGAACCAGACCGTAAATGCCATGATTGAGGTCCCATGCCTCTTCTCTTCAGGCACGCGTTCTATGCCTATCGCTTCCACGGTCGCGCTGCCCATCCTCCGTCCCTTCGTCATCGTATGACCTGCCACAGATTAATGAATATCCCAAAATAAAAACCTTGGCGTGGCGCGATTTCTCGGCTGCTATGCCCTGCACTTTTTAAGGCCCAAAGCAAAACTCTAAACTATCCTGCCTTTCTTGATCCTAACTTCTATCTGATTCGTAGCTCCTGAATAAGGTATGCTTTCGTATGTGTCGACCCCGAACGCTATGATGTCGGCCTGCTTCCCGGCCTCTATGCTGCCAATGGTATTGCCCCTATCTATCGCGTGTGCCGCGTTTATTGTCGCGCAGTTTATCGCCTGCTCGGCGTTCATGCCGAGTTTTATGCATGCGAGCGACATAATGAATGGCATCGAATAGCAGAAGCAAGTTCCAGGATTGAAATCGGTTCCAAGTGCAACAGGTACGCCGGCTGATATGAGCGACTTTACGTCCGGATACGACTCCCTGCCTATAAAGAATGCGCCGCCAGGCAGCAAAACAGCAATGCTCCCGATTCGTTTGAGCTGAGCCATGTTAGTTTTTGAGAGCACATCAAGGTGGTCTAAGCTCCTTGGTCTTACAATATCCGCTGCCTTCACGCCCCCTATATCATTGAACTGATTGGTGTGCATCTTGGGCTTCATGCCGTGCGCTATGCCAGATTCTAATATTAGCTGCGCTTCATGCGCAGAAAACGCACCCTCTTCACAGAAGACGTCGCAAAACTCTGCCAACCCGCTATGCGCTATATCTGGAATCATCGCATCTGCAACGAAGCGCGCATAGCTTTTTGAGCTGCTGAATTCCTTTGGCACCGCATGCGCGCCAAGAAACGTGCGCACTATCTCTATCGGCTGAATCGATTCGAGAGCGACCATACACTCTAGCAGCTTCACCTCATCTTTAATCGTTAGCCCATACCCGCTCTTTGCTTCTATCGTAGTCGTGCCGTTGGCGAACATGCCACTCAGATGCCTCGCTGCGCTCCTTACGAGCTCCTGTTTCTTAGCCTTTCTAGTCTCCCTCACCGTGCTGAGGATGCCTCCCCCTCCATTAAGTATGTCAAGATAGTCCCTGCCAGCCAGTCTTTCAAGCCATTCGTCCTCCCTTGATCCGGCAAAGACTGGATGCGTATGCGGGTCCACAAATCCCGGCATAATTACCATATCCCTCCCATCAATAGTCTCTGTTTCCTTTGTTATCCTCACGTGCTTCCTAACGTCGGATGTATCCCCGACCCATATAATTTTTTCACCGGAAACCGCCACTGCGCCATCCTTTATCAGCCCCAGACCGCCGAGCGCTTTCCCTGTTTTTGGTTTTAAGCTTGCACCCCTTATCGTAAGCAACTCGGAGCACGATTCTATCAAGAGGCTTGCATGCTGCGCCATAATCGCATCACTTTGGTATCTTCACTGATTTTGCCTTTGCAGTCCTTATCGCCTCCTCGTATCCGGCGTCAACATGCCTCGCTATGCCTATGCCCGGATCAACGGTCAAAACACGCTCCAGCCTTTTTTCCCTGCCGGGCGTGCCGTCAGCAACTATGACCATGCCCGCATGCAGCGAATTGCCTATCCCTACCCCGCCCCCGTTGTGGAAGCTTACCCAGCTCGCACCGTTGCAGGTGTTCAGCGCGAAATTAAGCAGAGGCCAGTCAGCTATAGCGTCGCTCCCGTCTTTCATGTCCTCTGTTTCACGGTACGGCGATGCTACTGAACCGCAGTCCAGGTGGTCCCTCCCGATAACTATCGGGGCTTCAAGCTCCCTCTTCCTCACCATCTTGTTTATCTCGACTCCGGCCTGCGCCCTCTCCCCATATCCCAACCAGCATATCCTTGCCGGCAGGCCTGTGAACGGTATCCTCTCGGCAGCCAGGCTAAGCCATCTCTTGAGTTGCTTATTACTTGGGAAAAGTTCAGCAAGCATCGCATCTATCTTGTGTATATCATCCTCGCTACCCGAAAGCGCAGCCCACCTGAACGGGCCCTTCCCTTCACAGAATAGCGGCCTTATGTAAGCAGGTATAAAACCGGGATACAGGAACTTGCCTTTACCATCGCGTATCTTCAGGCCTGCGCGCTCCGCCTGTGCCCTCAAGTTATTTCCGTAATCGAAAACCACCGCGCCTCTACGCTGCATACCCAGCATGGCTTCCACATGCTTCTTTATGGATTTTAGAGAGAGTTTCTCGTAGGCCCGTGGATCAGTTTCCCTGAGCCTGTCAAGCTCCTTCAGCTCACCGATTGGGACATAGCTCAGCAGGTCGTGCGCTGGGGTCTGGTCAGTAACTATGTCAGGTATTACGCCCATCTCCAGAAGTTTAGGGTATACCTCTGCCGCGTTTCCTACCAGGCCCACAGAAATTGGTTTCCCGCTTTTCATCGCGGCATTGATCATTCCAAGTGCGTCGCCAATGTTTCCCGCTATCTTATCGCAATAGCCCTCATTCACCTTCCTCTCTATGCGTTCCTTCCTTACCTCCACGTCCAATATCGCTGCCCCATTCATCGTGGCTGCAATAGGCTGTGCACCGCTCATCCCCCCCATCCCTGCAGTGAGTATGAGTTTACCATTAAGCGAATCAGATCGCAGCTTCTTTTTCCCTATCGTCGAGAATGTTTCATATGTGCCTTGTAGTATGCCCTGTGTGCCTATGTATATCCAGCTTCCTGCAGTCATCTGGCCATACATTGTCAGGCCCATCCTGTCGTACGTGTCAAAATATTCCTGCGTGGACCACCTTGGCACAAGATTAGAATTTGCTATTATAACCCTTGGCGCTCCTTCGTGCGTAGGCGCTATGTATACCGGCTTGCCGCTCTGCACGCATAGCGTCTCATCATTTCGTAAATCCAGCAGCGCACGTATTATCCTGTTATACTCTTTCCAGTTCCGTGCAGCACGCCCTGAGCCTCCATAAACGATAAGGTTTTCGTAATCCACTGCAACATGCGGATCAAGATTGTTCATGAGCATTCGCATCGCTGCCTCAGTGTCCCAGTTTTTGCAATGCAGTTCGCTGCCTCTCGGCGCCCTTATCTCGCCCCTTGGCATTTGTTCATAAAACATAGGCCTTATAGCTATCGCCCCTTCTCCCTAGTGGAAAATCCATTCAAAAAGCTTACGAACATTGTCGCAGAAAGTATGGCTGTCCTATTGTCAACATCATAAGTCGGGTTCAACTCCATTATATCAAAAAGTTTAAGCTTGCTATCCGCCCCTGCAGCGAAGCACGCAGTCAAGATATCCGCGGCTTCTATCCCACGGGCACTTGGCGCGCTGCAACCTGGCGCAGTATTTTGCGGCATCGCGTCCATGTCTACAGTAAGAAACGATGCTTTTGTTCCTAAACCCGCCGCATTCAATGCGTTTTTTATCGCTGTTTGCATGCCCGCCTTGCTTATCATATCCAGAGTTATTACCGTTGCTCTTTTGTCTTTCAGATATCCATGGTAAATTTTTGAGTTAAGGTTATCATGCGCCCCAATCTCGACGCTGTTTTTGCCCGGCGCCATGCCATTTAGCTCCTCAAGTATCCTCCTCATGTGTGTTCCGCTTGATATCCTCCTATTGACTATCTTTCTTACGTCAAAATGCCCGTCGATATTTATCACCCCGATCTTGCCGTTTGTCGCTTTGCAAAGGCCGTGTGCGTTGGCGAAACTTATATCGTGCCCGCCGCCTATTACTACCGGTAATATGCCTTTCTTGATTATTTGGGCGACAATCTCGCTTACTCTTCTATGCGTTTCGATTGAGTCTCTGTCTACAATCTGGACGTCACCGAAGTCGCATATCCTTAGCTTGCTTATGTCCAGTCCCTGTTCTATGTTGTAAGTTGTGCCGTATCTCTTGAGCGCCATCCTGAACGAGCTGGGCCCCTCCCTTGCGCCGACCCTGCCTCTGCTTAGCTCAACGCCATAGTCAAATGGCACACCCAGAATTCCAACATCGTACTTTTTGCCTTCTTCATAGGCGTTTATGATGTGCTTCACTCGCGGGTCGTTCTTATCCGTCTGCTCTTCGTGTATCATGAACGGGCTTGGTTTTAGGTAGTCCATAAAGTCATCCGTTCACTCGAGCGCACCGACTTTTGCCTCCACTGCTTTTAGCATGGCACCGGTTTTCACAAGTTCAAAGCATTCTATTATGCGCCCGTGAAGTTCCTCATCCTTCTCGATAAAGCCAACCTTGCCTCTTACTGCATCGTGCGCGGCCTTTACGCCATTACCCATCTTCCCGCCAAGAAGGTCGAGTGCCTGCGCCGAGCAAAGGCATTCGATCGCTATCACGTTCGTCACATTGAAAATGACGTTCCTTAGCTTGTTGGCCGATATGGATCCCATGCTGACGTGGTCCTCCTGATTGGCTGATGTAGGTATAGAGTCTACTGAGGCAGGATGGCTTAGCACCTTATTCTCTGAAACTAGCGATGCGGCGGTATAATGCGGTATCATGAACCCAGAATTAAGGCCAGCATCCTTTATCAAGAAGGCGGGCAGCCCGCTTAGCTTCGGGTCTATCAACCGAGCTATCCTGCGTTCAGCTATGTCGGCCAGTTCCGATATGGCTATCGCAAGGAAGTCGAGCGCAAATGCCAGGTACTCCCCGTGGAAATTTCCACCTGACACTACCCTTTCGGATTTCGCAAGTATTATCGGATTGTCCGTAACCGAGTTTATCTCGGTTTCTATGATGCTCCTGCAGAATTTCAATGTATCCTTGACTGCTCCGTTGACCTGTGGCACGCATCTTACTGAATACGCGTCCTGCGTATTGTTTTTCGATCCTATGAGCCTGCTTCCATCGACAAGCTTCCTTATGTTCGCTGCGCACTCTATCTGCCCCGGATGCGGTCTGAGCAGCTGCACCTCCCTGTCAAAAGGCGCAACTCCGCTTCTTAGCGCTTCAATAGTCATGGCAGCGGCTATGTCTGCGCTCTTTACAAGTATATCGATTTCATGAAGGGCCAATGCCCCGATTCCTGTCATGATTTGAGTCCCGTTTACAAGCGCAAGCCCTTCCTTGGCATGCAGTTTAAGCGGCTTCAATTTGGCCAGGCTTAGCGCTTTTCCGCCTTCCATCGTCTTGCCCTTATACTCGGCAAAGCCCTTACCTATGGCAACAAGCGCCATGTGCGCCAGCGGAGCCAAGTCGCCACTTGCACCTAAAGAGCCCTTTTCCGGTATAATCGGATGCACTCCCATATTAAGCATCCCTATAAGCATCTCGACAGTGGAAAGCCTGACTCCAGAGCACCCTGCCGCGAGCGTATTCGCCCTAAGAAGCATCGCGGCTCTTACTATATCGATAGGAAGAGGATTCCCGACGCCAGCCGAATGGCTTATTATTATGTTATTCTGCAGCTGGCGCAACTTTTCATCCGGTATAATGGTATCGGCCAGAGCGCCAAAGCCGGTTGTCACTCCGTATATCCTGTTGCCGTTCCTTACCAGTTTGTCAACGATAGCCGCAGAAGCTTCTATCCCGCCTACGGCCTCTTTTGACAGCTCAACGCGCTCGTGCTCTCTTGAAACAGCGACCACGTTCTCTATGGTAAGGTTCCTGCCGGTTATTGTTATCGTCATCGAATCAGTCTACCTCTGATGGCAGAGCTAAAGGCTGTACAGATTACTTTGTAACATCAATATTTAAGAATTAGGCGAAGTCAAATCGCATTGCGCATAAGCGCACCGTGCAAACATGATATTTATTTATGCCGGACTGCAATAACTATCATTGTACGAGTGTGTGTATGGGATTACTATCCGACTTAAAGAGCAGATACCATAATGGCAAATTTAGCAAGCTTATCAACGATACCAATAAAACAAGCGAAATACTAAGGTCGGAAATCGAGAAGCTCGGCATAACGGAAAGTGAAATCAGCCAGACCAAGTTTATGGCGCTAAAGCAAGAGCTTTTCACGGCCTATACAAAGAGGAGGGAGGCAGATTATCAAAACTTCCTTACCGCCGTAGGGTATAACAACTCCGACGACGACCTCGTACACGCAGAAATGAAGAAGTTTGCAAACTGGAGGCAGACTCTCCGCGCGATAAGTGCAGAGAAGTTCGGTCGCATACGGGACGTGAACTCTTCTATCAAAAAGCTCCATGCTAAGAATAGAAATATGCTGAAGACAGAAAAGGACGAGAGCAGGCTGCGTGAACTTAAGCTAAATATGGAAAGCCTAGAAGGAATACTTGCGGTATCTGACACAATATCCGCGCAGCTAGAAGAAATATCGAAAGAGGTCGAGGGGGATATGGCCGAGAGCGAGGACGCTACTGCAAGAAATTTTATGCGGGCTGCATAGCCCAGTAATCTCAAAAAGGCGTAAATAATCTTTTGGTTAATACCTACCAGCATAAAAGAGATGCGTTTCATGAGCGAAAGGATAAACAGCTTGTTCTCTGACATATCGAGTAATTACGATACGATGAACCACGTCCTCAGTTTTGGGATAGACACTCTTTGGCGCCGTAAGGCGGCAAAGGCCGCCCTTCTGCCCGGGCGTTCCTACAGGGTGCTGGACATAGCAACTGGCACTGGCGACCTTGCTATAGCAGTCAGAAAAGCAGCGGTCTCGCATTCGAAGAGCGCGGATATAACCGCGATGGACTTCAATCTCGACATGCTAAAAATAGCAAAGTCAAAGGCCTCTAACTACAACATAAAAGACATAAAGTTTGAGACAGGAGACGCACTGAAAATGAAATACATGGACGAGTCGTTCGACGTCCTGACATCGGCCTTCGCCCTAAGGAATTTCGATGACCTTGACTCCTTCCTAAAGGAGGCCTACAGGATATTGAGACCAAATGGCAAGGTAGTTTTCCTTGACATGGCGATCCCCGACTCTTTCTTCGAGAGGGAATTTTTCAGGCTTTACTCCAGATTCATGCTAATTGCCGGTTCGCTGGTAGACGTGGGCGCTTATGCTTGGCTCGTAAAGAGCATAAAGAACTTCGACAAGAAGAGGCTTGCGCAGCTCGCAGCTAAAAACAAGTTCAAGAACGTAAAGATAACAAACCTGACGTCAGGCATAGCGTACCTGCTTACCGCAGAGAAATGAAATCCCTCGTTCCATGATTTAAGTTTATTGGTGTGCAAATGTTCGTAAAAAGCTTCCATGGCAAAAAGCCGAAGGTGAAGAGCGGCGCTTATGTTGCAGAGACCGCAACCCTGATAGGGGACGTCGAGATAGGTGAAAATTCAAGCGTTTGGTATGGTGCAGTGCTTCGGGGCGACATGCACTACATAAAGATAGGCAAGAACTCAAGCGTTCAGGACAATTCCGTTATGCACGGTACTGCTGACAAGTATCCGACAATAGTGGGGGACAATGTCTCCATAGGGCATAACGCCATAGTACACGGCTGCACCATCGGCGATAACTGCATAATAGGCATGGGATCCATAATACTCGAGGGTTCAGAGATAGGGGACTGGTGCATAATAGGAGCAGGCGCGGTAGTGCCTGAGGGTGCAAAGATCCCTGGCGGCAGTATAGCGTTGGGCTTGCCGGCAAAAGTCGTGAAGAGCGTAACCGAGGGGCATAAGGCGCGAATAACCAGGAACTGGAAAGCATACGTGAAGCTGAAGGACGTATACCTGAAAAGTTCAAACGGTGACTAGCCGAGGCTTCAATGGAATACAGGCCCGACGACGTTGAGTTCAAGCCATTTTACCAGCGTTATCTCCTCCCTCTCGATGGAAAGGATGCACCTGCTTAGCTTGCTCTTTCTTGTCTCATCGTACTTGACGTCGCGGAATGCGACCTCGTAAATCGTCTCCTTGCGCCTCTCAACCGATTCTACCTTAATCCTGTACGGGCGCTCGATGTCGGAATAGGTCCAGTTGTCACCTACCGGCTTGTGGTGCGATTTCCTTACGGCTTCAGCAAGGTAGTCTTCCAAGAATCTCTCTATCCTGGTCTCTAACTCCTTTTCGTGGCTCTTGCTTACTGTTACCATAGCTGCACCATTACTAATATCGCATTCGGAGTTTAAAATACCATCTGCTATCTATTTTCGTCCAGCATCTCAATGATGCGCTCCCTTGACTGCATCGGCTGCTTTATCAACGGGCCATCCTTGAGCGTTATGTCAAGCTCTTCATATGTGGGCTTGTCTGTCCTGTAGAAAAGCCCGAGAGGCAGCTTATCGAAGTTTGTCTCCTCATCCTCAACCGCTCTCTTAAGAGCCTCGGATTTGTTCCCTACATCGTGGTCGTTCGGAGCCATTTTGTAGATCCTGCTCCTGAACCAGTCATAAGTGTTGAGGTAATTGAATGTTACGCAAGGGCTGAACACGTCAATAAGTGCGAATCCTTTGTGTGTTATGCCGTTCTTTATCAGTTCCGCCAGATGCGTAGGGTCACCGGAGAAGCCCCTGGCAACATATGTAGCGCCGGCTCCTATCGCCACTGCAAGAGGATTCAATGGGTTCTCTATTATACCAAAAGGCGTAGACTTCGTCTTGTAACCTTTCTGACCAGTCGGCGAAGCCTGGCCAGTGGTCAGGCCGTAAGTCTCATTGTTCATGACAACATAAGTTATGTTTATGTTTCTCCTTGCGGTATGCAGGAAGTGCGCTGATCCTATACCATAGCCGTCCCCATCGCCGCCTACGCCTACAACCGTAAGGTCATGGTTGGCCAGTTTCGCTCCCATAGCTACAGGCAGCAGTCTCCCGTGCAGGCTATGTATGCCATAGCATCCGAACGCCTGCACTATGCTCGAGCTGCATCCTATCCCTGTCACGACAAGAAGGTTGTCCTTGTCTATGTTCAAATCCTGAAATGCCTTCGTGAGCGCGGCATACACTCCGAAGTCCCCGCATCCGGGGCAGAATATCGGTTTTACACCATTAGCGTAGTTTTGTGGCATGTAATCATCTATCTAATCATGCTGCTTGCCCTCTCAACTATCTCTGCAGTCGTTATAGTCTCGCCGTCGTACTTCAGTATCCTGTCCGGTATCTCTATGCCTGTTTCCATCATTATTACCTTGGCGAGCTGAGCTGTGTAATTGCATTCGATGTCTATCAGGTGCTTGTTGAGGAGCATCGCCTTAGTCTTCTTCGAATCAAGCGGCAGCAGATAATTGAATGATATGAGTCCTACGCTTAGCCCCTTTTTGTTCAGCGCTGCGACCGCTTCCTTCGCAGCCGCGGTTGTCGAGCCAAAAGTGACTAGGAAGTGCTTCGCTCCTTCATTCTCTATGTTCGGTACAAAGATACGCTCGTTCTTCAGCATAGTTTCAATTTTGCGCATCCTCTTCTCGTGCATCTTTACCCTCATCTCAACGTGCTCGTCTATCCCTGCCAGCACGTCGCTGACTATGTCACCGTACTCGTTATGCTCGTCGCTGGGCGCTATGAACGACATGCCCTTTGTGCCTGGCGTTGAACGAGGCGATATCCCGTCTTCGGTAAGCGCATACCTCTTGAACCTGCCGCTGGCCTTCGCAGGGTCTGCCACCTTGCCCCTGTCGATCTTTATCGAGTCTACGTCAAAGTTTGATACGGTCTCGAAGTGCTCCGAGATGAAAAGATCCATCAGTATTATTACCGGGCATTGGTATCTGTCGGCAAGGTTAAACGCGTCAGCTGCCAGGTAGAACGCCTCCTCTACGCTCCTCGGCGCGACAACTATCCTGGGGAATTCGCCCTGTGATGCATGCATGACGAAAAGCAGGTCTGCCTGCTCGGTCTTAGTAGGAAGGCCTGTGCTTGGTCCGGTCCTCTGCGACTCAACTACAACTATCGGAGCTTCTATCATGCCTGAAAGCCCGAGTGCTTCTACCATCAGCGAGAACCCTCCACCGCTAGTGCCGCACATTGCCCTCACGCCAGCAGTCGCAGCGCCTATTGTAGAATTTATCGCGGCTATCTCGTCCTCTGTCTGCTTGAACAGGACGCCCTTGTTCGCATGGGCTGCAAACCACTGCATTATGCTGCTTGCCGGAGTCATAGGGTAAGCTGCATAGTATTTGCATCCTGCAGCGTACGCACCTAGCGAAAGCGCTGTGTTGCCTTCGAGAAGGTAACGCGGCTTCCCATCGCCCATTATATCATAAATCTTCCTCACTCCATCATAGTTATAGCCGTCTGTTGCCGCCTTGATGTTGCTCTTTACCACCTCATCCCCCTTCTTCGAGAACATCTTATTGACCACGCCCTCAAAAACTTCCAATGGTATCCCGACAATCTTCAATATTGCCCCGATAGCTACTATATTCCTCATTATCGGATCCCCTCCTGCAGCCAAAGCTATGTCCAGCAGAGGTATGCTGATAAGCGTGTACTGGGCACCCTTCAGTTCGTCTGCGTTGCACTTGCCGGGATCGTATATCACTATAGCGTTCTTGCTAAGATGGCTCCGCTGGTTCTTTATTCCGTCCTGGTTGAGCGCGACAAGTATATCGATGCTGTCACCGTAGCTGTACAGCTTCTCATCCCCTATCCTGACCTGGTTCCAGACGTGCCCGCCCCTTATCACCGACTGGTATCCCCTGTTCCCGAATACCTCCATTCCGTTCAATGCCGCTACCCTGCCGAGAAGCGCCCCGCTTGACTCGACCCCATCGCCGTTAGCAGCCGCAATCCTGATGCTGACAGATGCCATAGAGAAACACTTGTAAATATCACTATCCAATTACCGATTTGTAATGCTGATTATGATAATTAGCACTCACTCACGACCCGTCTCATATATAGTATATCATAGTATTAAAGTTTAACGTCCTGTCTGATTATAATGCAGTATAAAGTTGCCGCACCCACTTAAAAATAAGCCGCGCAGCGTAAGGCTCAAACGCAGCCATCTTTTATTGCGTTTATCACTGTCTTTATCGCGTCTTCAACCCCTGCATCCACCTTAAACTTGTTCGTTACCCTGTTTGCTATAACGGCAAATATCGCACCGGTCCTTATCCCGTATATCCTTCCTAATGTAAATAGCGCAGAAGCCTCCATCTCAAAGCATTTTACGTTTGCATCGTGCAATGTTTTTATGAGAAATGCCGACTGCTCCGGCATGTAACCCTGGAAGCCGGGTCTTCCTTGCCCGACATAGAATGAATCAGATGAAGCAGTTGTACCGATTGTAAGCTTCCTCTTCAATTTTATTGCTGACTCTTTCAGAGCAATTGTTACTTCAGGAGTGGCCGCTGCCGGATATTCGTTCATTATATAATGTGAAGTTGTTCCGTCAAGCCTTACCGCCGAATCAGCCACAATCAGACTTCCTACATCGGCCTGCTCGGTTATCGATCCGCACGTACCTATCCTTATCATGGTTCTTACGCCAAGCCTGGCCAACTCCTCTATTGCTATCGCCGTGGACGGTGCCCCTATACCTGTCGATACGGCCACGACATAGCGTTTCCCGATGTAACCCCCGTATGATGAATACTCCCTGTGCATGTTAAGCGGCTTAGCACTGTCAAAAAATTCCGCTATCTTGGGCACCCTGCCTGGATCGCCCGGAAGGAGTGCTATATCTCCGACATCGTTCTTCCCTAAGCCTATGTGATACATCCTCCCGGAGTCATCCTTCGGCTCCTCTGCCACGAAGCGCTCCTTATGCGCTCCCAATTCCTTCCCTGAGATTTTTGCAGACATGATAATGATTATTGCATCTGCATTTAAAAATCTTTAACAGGGCTCCGTCTAATCATATAATTAGTAATGCGCGTCAGTCCAGCTCCAATTCTATCTAATACTTTTTACAACTGTAAGCAAAATCTGCATGGCGTAACCACAAAAGCAGTGATTAGAGTCGCAGAAGCGTCGGCCTTTCAACAGTGCTAAAGTTTTGCCGTATTAGAATAGCCAGGTGTCCCGTCAAGTCTCTTCGCGCGAGGCGACTTCCCTCCAGGCATCAGGTCTGTGATTAGCATGATAATCTTCTGGTCCTTATCATACAGGACGCTGCCCACGCTTCCATACTCTTCATTGCTCCTCCTGACAAGTTCTTCTGCATTGTCATGTGGCGTGATGCGATAGAGGACAACCCTTATGAGGTTTTCATCATAGTCAACTATATAATCGTACTTCGCGGCTGCTACCTTACCAAGATAAATCCCAGGGTCGTCTCCATCAGACGCTGCAAAGATTCTACCCAGAAAATCATGATAGCCGCCTGCATCGTCTGCATATTCCCTGAGCAGCGGTATCACTCTGCCTGGTTCGACATCTCGCTCTAAATGGAAAGCCTTGTCACTAAGCCCAATCGCCGGATCGCCAAACAGTATATTGGCTAAATCTTGCATCTGCTATGACACCTGCTATTACTTGCTTGTCGACTTCCCTGAGTGGTCTTCAGCCTGCTTCTCCGCTAGTTTTTCAGCATCGTGCCCTTTCAATCGCAGCATATCAAGCAGCTTCGATACGATCTGGTTGCGCTTTACCGACTCTTCGCGCAGGTTGTGCTCCATCTCCTTGTCTATAGCCAGCTTAAGCTTGGTCATTTCGTCCTTGTTGCCCCAGTCATCATTGCCCGATGCGTCCTTCTTAAAGGCATCCTTGGTCTCCACCATAACTGCGCTCATTGTCCCGTTGTGCCTAAAAGCGCAAAACTCTATCGGATCACCGACGTTTACACCCATATCCTTGTTCTTCTCCATCCGCTTTATGAGTTTGTAGCCCAAGAACTCAGCATCGAACTCCGTAGCCGTCAGCGGGTTGTAATCATAAACTTTCATAAGGCGGGCAAATTCTTCCTCGGTGCCTACGACCCCAGCTGAGGAACATGCTCCGGCGTCAAGCCTCTTTACTGTTATGCCGCTTTTCGGCATGACCTCTATCCTGAACGGCTGCACGGTCCCGTTTTCGAGCTTCACTACGCCGAGCATTATCGTGCCGCCCATGGACCTTATCATGATCGGCAGCACCTCATCATCATAGCCGATCCGGCTCTTTATCGAATCTGTAAGTCTGTCCACCACGGAATTCGTTAGCCCCTTGCGTATTATACTACCGGCCTCCCTGTCTATTGCAAACTTTACTTGGCTTATCAGTATATCACCGCCTGCCTCAGCAGTTACTATATTGTCTGTGGGTCTCGTGATCTTCTGGGCGTGGGTATAACCAGTGTCTACAATGCCGAGCAGGCTATGCGTAACCCTGCTATCAGCAACTAGAAGTACTCCCTCCCTATACTGGATAAGCGCTATTACGGTTATTGCAACACCTCAATATAAGATTAATAACGCGTGCAACATTTATACAGCTTTCTGAAACGAGTAAAAGTTTAACAGAGCGAGCAGGAAACCAACGACTCCATCCGCGGTATGAAAGTGAATGCAAGCAAGTATATAAAAACCAATAACGTAATAAATACTGTTATCGTGGAAATTCCATACGGCTTCAGGGCATGTAGTTCAAATTGTCAGCATGTAAAGTTAGTCAGGCAAATGTTTCTCGCGAATAGGCTAGACATCCATATAAACGCTGCGCAAAACGTACTCGAAATGGCTTTGAACCAGACTAGTTCAAATTTTGCCAAGAATAGCAAAATTACTGAAGGACATTTGGTAAGTAATGCTTCTGGAGGCAATGCCAGCCACTCTAAATGGGTGCTGTCTCTGAATAATCAGGGACTACACTCGCAGTATCATGACAACCAAACATAGCCGCTCTGAAAGCCCACGAATTTATTTGTAGGGTGATGTAACGCATTCCAAAATCATCAAACAGAAAGCGCAGTCATCGATGGAGTACCTGATGACATATGGATGGGCCATTCTTATAATCGCAATAGTAGTTGGCGTCCTCTTCGCACTAGGCCTTTTCAACGGCTCTGCGGCAACTCCAAACGGCTGCTCCCCGCAGCCCGGTTTCACCTGCTCGAATCCGGTTTACACGCCTAACGGGATAACGGCGACGATCAGCCAGGATTCCGGCCAGAACTACTACGACGCATGGGTCTTCGTAGCCTCTGAAGGCGAGAACATCGGATCCGGCGGTCTTCCTGTCAACTTCTCCGAATCAAACACCGTGAACATGACCCATATAGGCACTATCCCGCTTTCTGGTACAGTGACGTTCAACTTCAATCACACGGCAGCCGGCGATATACCTACTGCGAACATACCTGTCGGGACGGAATTCACAGGCTACATCTGGATCGCTTACTGCCTCAGTCCTGTCTGCAGCGGCCCGACAAACTTTGCGAAGGTCGGCTCCGTATCTGCCAAGGAAACTGGCGTCAGCACGTTTGCGAGTGATGGATCAACCACTACATCGTCAAGTACAACATCTTCATCAACAACTACCTCTTCGTCGACTACTAGTACGTCTACCACATCGGTTTATTATGTTACGGTGACACTGAGCCCTTCAAGTGCCACGTCAGCACCGTTCCAGCAGAACATAACGATAGATCCATCGTCGTACTCAGGCCAGTGCCCGGCTCTCGGGAGCACATGCATCAGCAGCGACCTTGGCAACATAAGGTTCTATTCGTCCATGTCAGGCAACGTACCGTCCGGGCCCATAGATTCGTGGCTGGAGGGTTGCCCTGAGACATCGTGCTCGCCATCATCGACTCAGGCGCTATTCTGGGTCAACCTTCCAAGTGGCGAGTCAACGCCCAACACGGTAATCTACATGGTCTTCAATTCGCTTGGCACTGAATTCGATGGTTCTGTCGCGGGAGAAGCGCCGCAGCTCAGCTGTTCAAGTCCAGGGCCGGGGTGCACGCCTTACGCTACGTATGACAACGGCGCAAACGTCTTCCCAACTTTCTACCAGAACTTCGATGGCTACGTTCTTACCGGAGGATGGAACTGCTACAGTTGTAGCGGCTTCGGATATTCAGTCAGCAACGGCATCACGCTGACGAGCAGTTCCGGCAGCGCTCAGGGTACCTTGCAGTACTCCGCTACTTCGTACAATCCACAGACAAGCATACTCGATATCTATGGTGCCCTAAATACAATGGGTTGCATGGAGGAGGGCGCTGGTGAACTTGGCGACAACGGGCCTTGCGGCGGCCCAGATGCTATAGGCATAATGACAGATACTGGCTCGAACAACTACCTGCTAAGGTCTGCTGGCGGTAGTGAACCTAGCTTTTCGTACTCTTTGGGCTCAACACTGGTGATGATGAGCATGTGGGAGAATCCATCTACAGTGTATGGGGAGATAAACTACGGTGATCTTGTTACAACCGGTAACCAAGGTGCCTCTACAGCACTCTATGTAGGTTGGAACATAGCGGAGAGGGACGTACCGACATCAGAGATGTATGCGCAGTACGCACGCGTCAGGGCCTACCCACCAGGCGGTACAATGCCAGTCCCTCAACTCGGCGGTGTTTCGTGAAGAAACCTATTTATTGATTGCATCGCCACTTAGGTAATAAATCATGATACATCCATCAACTGAGCGCAAAACATGAATAATAGGTGCAGTACTAAAGCACAGTCATCAATGGAGTATCTCGCCACGTACAGCTGGGCGATACTTTTAGTCGGAGCGGTCTCAGCCGCGCTATTAGCATTAGGGCCCTTCGTCCAGTCAAATTCAACTACTCCAATCAGCATGAGTTCGGCATATACAACCATACGAATGCCCTTGCAGGATCATCGAATTATATGGGACTTGAGATAAACAATGCAGGATCCAGTGCGGATTTGTATTCGGACGGTGCGACAACCTCG
>JAJYYB010000021.1 GCA_021801355.1 Microcaldota archaeon
TTTCGCGGTCGTCTGCGGAAGTGGGTCCGCCCAATTCTGATTCGCAAGAAAAATCTATGAAACTTCCGTATTATCGGAAGTGTGGCTATTTACGTCACGAAATGACCAACTACTGAAATTATGCACATCAGGTAGCGATAGGCACATTCACTCAGAATATCGATGCACTATCAATACGTATACTGCAAATAATACCAATAGGTATATTCTATAAACTATTTGGTACCAACATCTACAGTAGCGCAGCTTGGGACTTAACCTCATTTGTGCTTAGCGTAGCAATAACTTTTTTTATAGGCAAGGAACTCTACAACGAATACGTCGGTGTCCTAGCAGCATTCCTTCTTGCAATATTTCCTATGTTCGCCATATACTCTACCACAATGAGCGATAATCCGCCTCTCGTTCTTTTCATATCAATAACGCTTCTTGCTTTTATATATGGTACAAAAAGGAACTCACGTTTCTGGTATTTCATTTCAGGTCTTTCATTTTTGATTATGCCGTACGTGACTCCACTTGGATTTATTGTATGGATCCTTGGAATAATATTCATTATCATAGAATTGGTGAGGCGCAAATTCGTTATAAATAAAGTTACAATAAACATCTTTTATGGCTTTCTTGCTGGATTTATTCTGCTTTCTTTATTTAACTATATAAATTGCGGCAACCCAATAATAACTATAACAGAAAATTTCGGATTTTTTAGCCAAACCAACAGGCCTGACGTAACCCCGTTGCCATTAATTCCGGCCTTGGAATTCTACCCACAGGTATTATTCCCATATAACTTCTCCAATTCCAGCCTTGTATACGCACTTTTCCAATCATACCAAGAGGGTTTCAACAAAGTAAGTATATTCTTCTACGTATTTTCTATTGCTGGATTATATTTAATCATAAAGAGGGATCGTAGAGCCTACATACCTATATTTTGGTCCGTTACGGGAATACTATTGCTGATACTAGGTCCGCAATCGATCAAAATAAACCCTTTCGTATATGTCATTTCGCATAGGTTAGATAGATATACTACCATTGTAGGTCCTACTATATGCATCGTTATTGCTTCTGCAATTGTAAAGATAGTTCAAGATTCTAAAAAGAAGTTCCAGCTGGTCAAGTTAGCATTATGCTTCGCTTTAATAATATTAATCACTTTTACTTCGATTCAGATAATCAATTTCTGGTACCAACTTAACGTAGCATCGCAGTATGACCAAATCCATATAGCAGACTATATTTCGAGCTTGCCAAACTCCACAAAGATATACATAAGCAGCGGAATGGGGAACGTGGCGATATACGCCGATTACAATAACTTAAGCCGCTTCTATTTCGGCTATGGAGGAGTTAGCAACTGCCATGAAATACCTGATGGTTCATATGTAGTAATGCCAAGATACGAGAATGACGGATACAACTATACACCAAATCCACTTGCCTATTGCAGTTATTGGCAACTTACTCTATCTCCAGTATATCCGAATCTGTCACGGGCTTTGACCCCAATAGAAATGCCTTTTGCAGCAAATCTCTACTATATACCGAAAAATAACCAAACATCTTGATTTAATGCCCTCAACCGCATTGATACTTGCTGTTCTTAACGAGGAGAAAAACGTAGGTGTACTAATAGATAAAATAAACGAGCTTAAGGAAACAGGAAAGCTGGACAGCTTAATCGAAATAATTTTTGTTGATGGGGGCAGCACTGATTCTACAAAAGATGTGATAATGAGAATAAAATCCCAAAGTAAAAATTATAAGGTAAGACTTATCGAGCAGATGGTACGGCCCGGCACAGCGCCTGCCACACTCGAAGCCGTAAGAAGCACAAAATGTGACTACATAATAGTTATGGATGCTGATCTGCAACATCCTCCAGAAACTCTACCATTACTAATAAAAAAGATTTCAGAAGGGTTTGATATCGTTGTTGCTTCGCGCGATACAAATGGTGGCCAAGTTAAGAGGACTTTAAGTAGGATGCTGATAAGCAAAGGTGCGAAGATGCTTGCATGGATTATGGTAACTCAATCCAAGAAAATCACAGATCCTGTATCTGGCTATTTCATCGCCAAAAGGTCGCTTTTAACAGGCATCAAACCTAAGCCTGCACTTTATAAGATTTTGCTCTACATAATAGCGACTCACAATAACCTAAGTGTAACTGAAATACCATACTGCTTTGGTGATAGATTGTATGGTGCATCAAAAATCACTAAGAGATCTACACACATATTTAAGCGATATATAGCTGAACTACTCCTCTATAATAAGCTGCAGCATCTTAATAAGTCTGATTCAGACTAACAAATAAAATCAATTTTCTAAGTCTTTCCTGTATGCGTATATCATCCCTATATACATATCTGGGTGTTTTATATTATTATAGCCGAAGTACTTCGGCGCAGTGTGCGATACCTTAAATCCAGCACCTTTTAGTTTGTCTTCAAGAATCCTATACCCATAATGGTATTCCATAACAATCTGATCAAAGCGTCTTAATACTTCATTGCTGGAATTCATTATAGCATTTACTTCGCAACCTTCGCAATCTATTTTTAGTACACCATTTTTCACACCACACTTGTCAGCTACGCTTTTTAATGAAAGTACTGGTACGACCTTACCCGCATCACCTGCATCATCAGCCAAACTACTCTCTACACCACTTATCAACGAACCTTCTATGCGGGTTTTGCTATCATGTCCTCCTATGCCCGCATTGAAAAGCGTTATCTTATCCTCAAATTTATTGGATCTTATATTTTTCCTAGCTGCATTGTAAGAGTAAGGGTATGGCTCGAATGCGTATACGTGCTTTGCGCCCTTTAGTACGAAATAAATTGCGCTATCACCTATCGTTGCACCTATATCAACTACATCGCGTCCATTCACGTTCGCTTTGCTGTACTCATCCTTATTCATCAGATCCATAAGAAGCCCGATTGTAGTGCCCATTATGGGCCTTGATTTATAAGAAAAAACGACCTCCTTGTCAAGTAGCATCGCAACTACCTTATCATTATCTACGCGTATAGGAAAGCGATAGAATCTCGCTAGTTCCTTGGTCCAAGGCTTGTCTATATGCAGAAAATTGAAAAGATCTTCGTCATTCATTACTGTGTACTCCTCACCTGACTTGAGCACAAGGGTCATCTGCTTCAATACACCCAATTTGAATAGCACTAAATCATACCAATTTCTTATCGCAGGTTTTATGAAAATTAGATAAGATAATGCATACACTCTACCCCTAACCTTATCATAAAAAGAAATATTACCCATAATCAATTACCATAACTTAGAGATTATTGAATGTATGCAGGTATGCCATTGTGCATAAAGCGCCCGTTGATTAACTATTATAACTATTAACGATGCTGCCATTTATGTACATTATCACGTACAAGGACGAGTTGCTGTCGGTCGCGCTATAATTTATGCGCCATACATCGCTCAGGTTCATCTGTCTCCCGCTTTCGTTAATTGGCAAGATGTTGTAGAACTTCGCATGAACAACCATGTTCGAATATCCATTTGTGTAAACGTAGTTTATTATAGGGCTGTAAGATTCGTTGAACGATCTCGCTATTGCTATGTATGGAGAGTTTATCACATAATTCTCTCCGGGCGTGCCCGTTATCCCGTTTATTACGCAGTTGCCCCTTTTGTAGTAGGTGTAGGTGTTGTATGATTCTGGGACAAGGCTTGGCGGGTAATCGAAGCCCTCTATCGACAGGCTCGGGCAAGGCTTTGTAGAATTGTAGATGAGGCCAACGACTATCGCCCAGCTGTCGTTCTCCAGCCCAGACTGCGATACATTGTTCACCACTGTCGCGTTTACGCCAGGGTCATTTTTGTTGACGTCATTCAGCACCTGCTGTATTGCCTGCTGCTTTGTTATGGGCGCTGCATTGCTTCCGTGCGATGATAGCACGATGGCTATGCCGGCCAGCAGCACCACTATTATGGCCAGGATCGTTATGCTTTTTATGAGGCCCATCCTAACGTACCGCCCGAACTCATCTGAGGAGTGTTTTCACTACTAAACTATAAATATCCGAATGCCGCCCTTATAACTACGCCGTCACTGCGAATTCTGGGAAAGATAAAGCAGTACTGCCTTTGCAAGGAGCATCTTGTTCCTTGCCTGCTCCCAGACTATGCTCTGCTTGCCGTCCAGTACGTCGGATGTTATCTCCTCTCCCCTGTGCGCGGGCAGGCAGTGCAGGACGAGGGCGCTTTCCTTCGCGATGCCCATAATCTTAGAATTTATCTGGTATGGCGCGAACATCTTCCTCCTCGCTTCTGCTTCGGCCTCCTCGCCCATGCTAACGAAAGTGTCAGTGTATATGAAGTCGCAGTCATCAATCCCATCCTCGAGCGATTGATAGACCTCTACGCTGCCGTACTCCTTGGCCCTATTCAGTATCTTGGCATTCGGTTTGCATTCCTTAGGCCCTATGAGTGCCATCTTTGCGCCCAATTTTGTCGCGGTAAGCATAAGCGAATTAGCAGTATTGGTTGCTATATCGCCGACGAAAGCTATCTTCGTGCCTTTCATTACTTTTGCATGCGACCTGATAGTATAAAAATCAGCCAACGCCTGCGTCGGATGCTCAAGATCAGTGAGCGCGTTTATAACTGGAACGGTGGAGTTCTGCGCTATCTCGAGCAGGTCCGTGTGCTTGTTCAATCTTGCCACTATGAAATCGCAGTAGCTGCTTAGCATTCTGGCCGTGTCAGCCATAGTCTCTCCGCGCGACATCTGCGATGTCTGTGCATCAATCACTATGGGTGTAGAGTCAAGTTGTGCTATAGCCGATGCAAAAGAGACCTTCGTCCTTGTGGACGGCTTCTGGAAAAGCAGCGCCACAGTAGTATGCTCCTTGAGGGAGAGAGCTTCCTTGCCTGCGTTTATCGTGTCCGCTATGCCGAATATCTTGTTTATGTTGTCCTTCGTCAAATCGTCAGAGCTGAGAAGGTTCACTCAACCACCAAATATTGCTCCGAAACCCTGGTTAGCCTTGTTCTCTTCGTCCATTATGACCGCAATAAGCTTCTGCTCCGCTGCAGGGTCTGCATATTTTATGGTCTTGAACTCATGCGCGAATCGCTCCGTGGCCCTTTTTATGAAATCGTCCTCCGCCTTGAGATAAAGGTAAAAGCTTTCGTCGTTCATCCCAAATGAGCGTCCTTCCCTCAAGCTGAATTCCTTCCTCGCAAATATTACGCTACCATATTTATCTTCCTGTAGCTTGTGCAGCGCCTCATTGCTAAGGCTCTTATCAAGCGCAGGATCGTACTCAAGCAGCTTCTTGAGCGCCTCCACCTCATCCTTTGAGCATACGAATACTCTGGCAGCCATGGTTTAAGCCTCGACTAGTTTCGCGTTTATGTTGCCTTCCCTGCCTGGCCTGTTCAGTACTACGGCCTTGCCGAGCTCTGTCGTGATGAGCGTACCCTTAGTTATTATGTTCTGCCTCGCGAAGTTCCTGTTGTCATGGGATTCAAGCACGCCCTTTATCGCCACCTTCTTGTAACCCTGTTTGGTCAGCAAGTTTGCGAATCCCGCCTTCTTGAGCACCGGCGTTTCCTTTCCGCCCCTCCTCCTTATCAGGTCGACATGGCTCTTGTCCGACAGCTTCGTAGCAGTGAAGTAATTGCCTATCTCACTCCTGTGCTTGTCGCTTATCTTGTTCCTCCTTTTACCGTTGCCACTCTTCTTGGTTTTCGACCTTGAATGTACTTGTTTGCCAAACTGGCTCATATGATCACTATTTTTCGAAGCAAAAGCGTCTGAAACAGCAGAGTATATATTTATAACAAACCTTTATAAACGTGTCGCAGTTTTCAGTGCTTCTGCATGATATCGACGTGTAGTTGCAATTCGGCCCTTAAAAAACATATAAAATTTCTTCACATACAAAGTAAAAATTTTTACTTTAATATATCAAGTTTTACTAAAATAAACGAATTTTGACGCTGTTAGCGGAACTACGTCAAATAAGGTGCTGTGCAGAAGGTTTTTAAAGCTTTATTTGATAAATAAAATCAGGCGATCTAATGAGCGACATTAATGACCTATTAGGAGAGAGCAAGCCCGCGGAAGAGGCTTTCAGTTCGACGGAGATAAAAATAATAACTGCTGGTTTTGGCGGTGCTGGCAACAACATAGTCAACAGGCTTCTGAAGGCAGGCGTGAAGGGCACTGATTTTGTCGCAATGAACACCGATGCGCAGCACTTCAAGATAATCGATGACAGGATAAAGAAGATTCTTATAGGAAAGAGCATAACAAGGGGGCTCGGCGCCGGTGGAGACCCTAAGGTTGGAGAGAAGGCCGCAGAGGTGGACCGCTCACTGATTGAGAATGCATTCTCTGGCGCGCAGCTCATATTCCTTGCTGCAGGTATGGGAGGAGGGACAGGCACAGGTTCGGTCAAGGTTGCCGCCCAGATAGCCAAGGAGCAGGGCGCCATAGTTGTCGCTATGGTAACGTACCCATTCGACCTGGAAAGGGTAAGGAAGGTCAAGGCCGAGGAGGGAATAAACGAGCTGAGGAAATACTGCGACAGCGTAATAATACTAGACAACAACCGATTGGTTAAGCTGGTGCCTAACCTGCCTATGGACGAGGCATTCAAGCTTGCAGACGAGGTCCTCGCTAAGGCGATAGGGGGACTTGTCTGGACTATAACGCAGCCGAGCCTGATAAACATAGACTTCGCTGACGTTAGGAGCATCATGGGCAATGGCGACATTGGCTTCATAGCAGTCGGAAGCGGAAAGGGCAACGAGAAGGTTAACATAGCCGCAGAGGCCGTGCTTAAGAACAAGCTGCTTGACGTTGACTTTGAAGGTGCACAGGGTGCCCTAATACACATATCGGGAGGCAGCTCGTTGACGATTGGCGACGCGATAAAGGCAGGCGAAATAATAACCGACCGTATGGACCCGAAGGCCAACATAAAATGGGGCGCGAGGATCATACCGGGTTACGAAGACCAGATCGAGATCGTTGCAATAGTGACGGGAGTCAAGGGCTCTAGCATAGTAGGGCACCTTGCTGAGAAGAAGCAGAGCTCCCCGTACAGCGACCTCGAAATGATAGGCTGAACCAGTTCACAGCAGTATAGTGTTAACGACGGTGGATAGAATGACCCTAGAGAACCCAATGGACAACGACTTCACTGCCAAGTTGGCAGTGATTGGATTAGGAGGGCAAGGCAGCAACCTTGTCAACAGGCTGTACAACAGCGGTATAAAGAGCGCTACCACGATAGCGATGAATACCGATGCGAAGCACCTAAACATAGTGAACGCGCACAAGAAGCTACTTCTTGGAAAGGAGCTTACGCACGGCCTTGGGGCGGGAGGCTACCCAGAGATAGGGGCCAAGTCTGCCGATGCCAGCAGGTCCGAGATAATGGACCTGATACACGGGTACGACTTGATATTCCTCGCAGCCGGTATGGGAGGAGGAACAGGTGGTGGATCAGCGCCGCTTATCGCCCAGATGGCAAGAGAACAGGGATCTCTCGTAGTGGCATTCGTCACATACCCGTTCGCGCTCGAGCGCAGCAGGAAGGCAAAGGCCGATTGGGGTCTTCAGCAATTGAGCAAGAACGCCGACACCACCATTGTTATAGAGAACGACAGGCTTTTGAGCTACGCTCCCAACCTGCAGATGGACAAGGCCTTCGAGCTAATAGACAACATAACCGCCAACGCGGTCAGGGGAATAGCTGACACGATAACATTGCCCAGCCTAATAAATCTGGACTATGCAGACGTAAGGACGGTTATGCGCGATGCAGGCACTGCAGTGATAAACATCGGCTCAGGAAACGGAAGCGACAGAGTCGAGCACGCAATCAAGTCTACACTACAGCATCCGTTGCTTAATGTTGACCTTGCCGGAGCGAAGAGCGCCCTTGTACACGTCATAGGAGGCACGTCGCTTACCATACAGGAGGCTACGCGCATAGGAGAAGGCGTAACCGATGGATTGGATCCGAAGGCTAACGTCATATTCGGGGCAAGGCTGGTGCCTGAGATGGGCGACCAGATAAGGGTTATGTCAATAATAACCGGAGTTACTCCGAGGTTCGGTCAGGTTCAGCCAACCAGCAGGGGAGTGTACAACGCCCAGAGCACAGCTCTCGATCTTGACATCATATAATTAGCTCCCACCGTTTTCTTTTTTTCTTTTCCTTTTTATTGTTTTATTATCTATCCCTACCTTATTTGCTATAGGCTGCAATTCGAGCCGGCGTCCAGCTGGCTTGATGGTATAACGTATATATACTTTTCATATCAATAATTCCACTGGATTTGCATACTTATTATAGAGAACACGTGATAAAATGAGCGATGAGGTTACTTTTGCTTCAGCCAAGGACCTTAAGACCGGTAGGTTCCTTATCATAGATGGGGTTCCGTGTAGGGTCGTTGACATAGAGACGAGCTCCCCCGGCAAGCACGGGTCTGCCAAGATGCGAATAACAGCAATAGGCATATTCGACGGCCAGAAGAAGACGCTGCTTCAGCCAAGCCACAGCGATGTGGAAGTGCCGGTGATAACGAAGAGGAAGGCGCAGGTCGTTTCTGTCAACGGCGAGACTGCTCAGCTCATGGATCCGGAGAGTTACGAGGTATATGAACTGCCTATACCTGAGGAATTGAGGGGCAAGGTCAATCCATCAGCAGAAGTCGAGGTGATGGAGGCCATGGGAAGGAAGGCCCTTTCGAGAGTGCTTAGTGGTTAAATGGAAATAAAAGTAACTTCAGATTCGAACAATGCGCTGCTCAACAGGCGCGAGATAGGGTTCTACGTTCTTTCGGAGAACGCCACGCCTTCAAGGGATTCAGTCAAGGTGGAGCTTTGCAAGAAGCTCAGCCTGAGCCCCGAGGCGACCATAGTGGTCAACATGAGCCAGGAGTTCGGCGTCAAGAGGTGCGAGTGCACCGCCCACACATACAAGGACGAAGCTACGCTAAAGAAGCTTGAGCCTAAGCACATACAGGAGAGGCTGGTCAAGAAGGAGAAGGGCGCCAAGCAGGCAGAGCAGGCAGAGAAACCCAAGGGCAAGAAGGAATAAGTGAGTTTATGGCAGATGCAAAGGATTCAAAGAAGAAAAAGGAAGTGAAGCAGTACAAGCATGGGAGACAGTGTCCGAAGTGCAGCTCCCGCATGGGAGACCACAAGGACAGGTACGCCTGCGGCAAGTGCGGCTACACGGAATTCAAGCAAAAGTCCTGAGGTCGAGTTCTTGGCTAGGAATGTCAGGCCCGTTCGGAAAGTCGCCAAACGAAAAAGCGCCAAACCTCCATCCAAAGCTCTGAAATATGCTTTCCTAGGTGCGCTAGTCCTCATGGTCTTTCTGGCCATACTGTTCAACTACGAAGCTTTCCTGCAGCCGAACAACCCGGTCGACGTGCAGGACTCATCTCTCTTCATATCATTCTCATTCCCGCTCCTTGTCTTCACGATACTGCTCTTCAGAGGCTTTAACCTTCATCAGATCATAGCACAGCTTGGTCTTTCAAGGGACAAGCTCAACTTCAAGATGATAGGCGTTGGCATTGCCCTGTTCGGCATACTGCTTTTGGTGGAGCTTGCCATTGGTTTGTTCTCAGTTGCAACCGGCATACCTCTTCCAACAAACACCAACCTGGCTTTTTCAGGCGCCCCGCTCTATATACTTGTCTCTGTATTCCTTATAACTCCATTCTGCGAGGAGTCTCTGTTTAGAGGGTTCCTAGTGCCAAGGTTTGGCATAATCCTCAGCGCACTGCTTTTCATGATACTCCATAGCGGTTACGGCTCCATATCGGAACTTGTAGGGGCGCTTGCGTTCGGCCTTATCGCGGGTTACATATTCAAGAAGACCCAGTCCTTATACCCGAGCATATTGGGCCATGCGCTGGTAAATCTTGTGGGAGTCCTATTGCTGCAGTTGTTGGTGTGATGCGCATAAAAGTTGTACTTGTCGAGCCTAAGTACCAGGTCAATGTCGGCTACGCAGCAAGGATAGCAAAGAACTTCGGGGTTAACAGACTCGTCCTTGTGAATCCTAGGTGCAAGCATCTGGGGCAGCAGGCTATAAAGTACTCAAAGCATGGGGTAGACATGCTCAAGCGTGCTGCGGTCGCGGACAGCATCAAAAACGCTACAAAAGGCTCCTTCGTTATAGGTACCACCGGAATATGGCACAAGACCAACCAGGCATTCTACAACGTATTCCCGCTGGACGAATTCCAGAGGGCTTTCGGAAGTGCGCTGAATTCCGGCGCTGTCTCTCTTGTAATAGGCAGGGACGATACCGGCCTTAAAAAGGAGGAGCTGAGGCTTTGCGATGCCACAGTTTTCATCAAGGCGAGCCATGAATACCCTGTGCTGAACCTTTCTCACGCACTTGCCATACTGCTCTACGAGCTTACCAAATCGAGCATAAAGTACGAAGTAATAGACTCGATGAAATCATCCAGTGCGCAGCGCGAAGGCATCGTCAAGCTCTTCTCTGCCGGTATACGCTCAAACCCGAACATACGCGACAAGGCGTCCGTTGAGATGGCTTTCAGGCATGTGATAAACAGGGCGGTCCCTACGAGGAAGGAGCTCAACGCTATCGCTATAGCGCTTGCAAAACAGAAAAAGGAAAAGTAAATTACCTAATTACATCTTCTGCTGAGGCTTCCTGTTCTTTATTATCTTTACCTTAGTAGGAGTGAGCAGTATCTTCTCGTCGTCTATCCGGGCTATGTCCCCGTTTATCTTCGTGACGTAGTCCTTCAGCGAGTCTACCATCGTCTTGAGCGTGTTCGGCCTCTTTGAGAGCTCAGCTATGTTAAGCAGTATTATGTTCTTCTTCTGCAGTTCACCCTGTATCAGAGCTACGTCAGATTCCTCCCTGAGGGCTACCGGTTTTATGTAAAAATCAGCTGGCTCATTCATTACGTCTACGTTGTCCATCTCTGCTGAGTTCATGTACTCCTCAACGTCCAGTTCCTTTGAGGTTCCGAGCGTTTTTCCTAGTTTATCAAAAATTCCCATGTATTTCACCAATCGCCTTGACGGAATAAATATGCACATAAGGTTTTTTAATACTTTTGATTTTTTAGTCGAACTAAAGCGTTTAGACGTTGTAATAATGCGGTGCATTTCGCAGTCCCTATAAGTAATAAAAGGATATGCTGCAATATCCCTTTCATGATACAGATAAAGCGCGTGTACGAAAAAATTGATGTGAGGGACGGCATGCGCGTACTAATAGATGGTCTGTGGCCGCGCGGTATAAGATCTGCATCACCGAATATTGACATTTGGCTAAAGGATGTTGCCCCGAGCGCCGATCTAAGGAAATGGTTCTCCCATGACCCTGGGAAGTGGCTAGATTTCAAGAAACAGTACAAGGAAGAGCTAAAGGCTAACAAAGGGCTTGAAAAGCTCATAAAGCTGGCACAGGAGAACGATGCACTGACACTTCTTTATGCGTCGAAGGATACCGAACACAACAACGCTGTAGTGCTCTTGGAGGTAATAAACATCAGATTGGGTAAGGATAAGCCTAGCACGTAAGACTTCGTTTTGCAGAACCTGAAGTTCTCTGATTAGGCGTAAACTAGAGCCGCCTGTGCTCCTTCATCATGCATCTATCCATAATGAAAAGCATGCCATTCTTCTCCGCTAAAGCCTTGGCTTCCTCGTTAAATATCCCCTCCTGCAGCCATACGGCCTTTGCATGTATCGCAACAGCATCATTGGTTATGGCTGTGGCTTCGGGCCCAGGCCTGAACACATCGACTACATCCACCGGCTCCTTTATATCGGTGAGCTTCTTGTAGACTTTCTCCCCTAATATCACGTCCGCGAATGGGTTAACTGGTATTATTTTGTAGCCTTTTGATTGCATGTAAGCGGGTACATCGTGGCTGGGCTTTCCCTCCTCCCTCGAGCAGCCAACCACTGCTATCACGTGGTAGCCACTGAGTATCTTTTCTACTAAGTCCTTTTCATCCTCCATATATTGGATTTGCATCGTATTATATTAAAGCTTTGTTTGAGAATCTAATTGGAGGTGCACTCATGAAGGTAATAATAGACACAAGTTCGATACTTTTCGCTTTCGCCAACGGGCACGACATATTCGATCATGTGAAGCAGCAGATGCCAGGCAAGGAGATAATGCTCTCGAAGGGGATAGTAAACGAGCTTAAGGGAATAGCCAGCAGGCCAACATCGCTTGGTATAACCGCAAAGACCGCTCTTGTGGCTGTGAGCATTAAGGATATTAATCTTGCTGATTCAAATATAAGTGTCGATTCTTGGATATTACGCGCTGCTAAGAAGGACAAGACCATCAGCGTGGTCACGAACGACACCGCCCTAATCAAGAAGTTGCGCGCAAGCGGTGTGAAGGCCTTTAAGATAGCAAGGAACGGCATGCTAAAATAATCTCAGACGGTGTACCGATGTACAACATATACACGATAAAGGATACGTTTAAACTGTTGCCGGAATACTTCGACAAGGACATACAGGACGTGGCTGCAGAGGTGCTGCAGAAGAAGTACGAGGGCTCAATAGACAAGGACCTCGGAGTGATAGTCGCAGTTTTCGACGTCAAGAACGTCAGCGACGGGCTCATATACCCAGGCGATCCGGCCACCCATCATGAGGCAGAGTTCAGTGCGCTTACCTTCATGCCAAAGGTCGATGAGATAATTTTGGGGGAGGTCACGGAACTCGCAGAGTTCGGAGCATTCGTCAGGATAGGGCCGATGGACGGCCTTGTTCACGTATCGCAGATAACCAGCGATTTCCTATCGTTCGACAGGAAGGTTCCTGCATTCGTCTCCAAGAAGACAGGCAAGAACCTTAAGAAGGGCGACATAGTCTACGCGAAGATATCAACAGTAAGCATGAAGACATCGATAAAGGATTCGAAGATAGCGCTCACAATGAAGCCCGAAGGCCTTGGTAAAATCGAATGGATTTCGACAAAGTCCTCAAGCTCAAGCGCGCAGAGGGGAGCCACTCCAGCAAAGAAGGAGGCGAAGCAGGAGAAGCCAAAGTAGGTGATTAAGTATGGAAGAAAAAGCGTGCAAGAACTGCAGATTCATAATGAAGAGCCACAGCGATGTTTGTCCTCTGTGCGGGTCTAACGATCTGACTACAAAGTGGAACGGTTACATAATAGTTCTTAATGCAGAGAAATCAGAAATAGCCAAGAAATTGGGCCTGAAAGTAGCGAGCACCTTCGCGCTTAACATAAAGACATGAAAGCCCTACGGCTCTTCTATCAAGTCGTTTCTATTACTTGTTAGGGGATTCCTGCTTCGGCCTTGTATACTCCTCCTTGACTACGATCTTTTCTATTCCGCCAAGGTAGTTAAACGCTGAAGCCACAAGGCTCGCCTTGCCTATGAAATAATCAGCGTCCTTCTTCACTTTGTCATCGAATATTACCTCAGCCTGCTTGTCCTTTATCTGCGCAGAAGAAGGCTTTACGTTGTACGTATCGCCCAGCGCGTCTATCTTCTCCTGCTCTGTGGTTAGCAGCTTTACTATCTTGACTTCGTATGTAACGTCCCTCCCCGCATAAGGGTGGTTCGCATCCACCACCACCCTGCCTGAATTAACGCTTTTTACTATGGCAGTAGTGTCATCTATGTTTACCTGCATTCCAGGCTCCGGGTTTATGTCTCTCTCCTTGAAATCAGAGAGCGGCATGACCCTGACCAGGTTCTCGCTGCGCTGCCCAAACGCATCCTCTGGCTTGAAAGTGAACTTCTTCTTTTCGCCAGCCTGCATGTTCCTGAGCTCCTTGTCAAGCCCCTTTATCACTCCATTAGATCCAAGTATCACGAGTACGGGGCCGTAGCGTCCCTTGTCATTGAATATGCCCGCCTTCTTCGCCTCGCCCTGATCAGTAGTTGCTATGAGCCTGCTGTCAGAAGTGTTCCAAGTGCTGTATTCAACCTCCAAAAAGTCTCCGTCTTTAAAAGCCATTAAACCACCAACAATCAGATAGATTTGATGCCATATATATAAAAACTTTTCAACACAATCAATATCGATTCTACATAATAGACCCGTTTCTGATAAGCGTCGATTCTTGAGGCTTTAGCATGGCTGTACAAAAAGAGAAGAAGCTGATTATGTCCATAGGCACATTGATAATAGCGGTGATGTTCGTGACATCGTACGTAGCCTTCGGTAATGGCAGCTCTAGCACCTCTACCACCACGGTTGCGCCGCAGCAGACGTATCCTGTGATAGGATACGCCAATTCTATCCTGCTAAGTTACAAGAACTACTCAGTAGTCAAGATGTCAGGCCCGGCGTCAAATTACTCGGGCCCAGTATCAAAGCTGTTGTCAGCAATGCAGGCAAATAGCTCTATAAGCAACTACATACCCCTTGGCAGCCAGTTCGATGTTTACACGTCTGGAATAAACCCGTATCAGCTGTACAGCATTATAACCAACTCACTAGAGTCAAACTCCTCTGCTGTGGCAGCGAATGCCCTTGAAGGCCTGAATGTCTCATCCCAGGCCTTAGTCAGCCTTCCTGCATACGCCTCCTTATACTACGGTAGCCAGGCCGTCCCTGTACGGATGCCTGCAAACTACTCTTTGTCTATTTCAGCGCCTCTGCCGTTAAACGCCGCGCTAAAGCTTAAGATACGCGCCGTAATAGTGCTGAACAACAACACTTACGCAAGTGTATACGACAACCAGCTTAACATATCGATGGTTAACTGAATTGATGATTAGATGCCAGTGAGCGGTGAGCTGAAGGAAGCCATACGAAAGTACGCGATAAAGAACGCAATCGACTTCGGCACGGCGGATCCAGGAAGCGTTATAGGCAAGGTAATCCCTATCGCGAAGGGCACCCCTATCTCGGATATAAAAACTGAAGTGCAGGGCATAGTGGCAGCAGTCAACGGAATGAAAAAGGAAGCTCTGGAAAATGCGTATGAGCCATTCAAGATTGAATTCGAGAAGAAGGCAGAAGAGGTCGCTGCGAAGACAGCCAAGCCCAAGATGGTTCTCGATGGGGCGGTTGTCGGCAACTTCGCGACCAGATGGCCTCCTGAACCAAGCGGTTACCAGCATCTGGGCCACGCGAAGCCAATGTTCCTCGAAGATGAATTCAGAAGGCTATACAATGGGAAGATGTTCCTTTATTTCGATGACACGAATCCTGAAAAGGCCAGCCAGGAATTTGTAGATGCTGACAGGGCTGACTTAAAATGGCTAGGCATAGAATTCGATGCAGAATATTATGCAAGCGACAACATAGACAAAATATACGAATACGCAAGGCAGTTGATAAGGGCAGGCAATGCATACGTTTGCAAATGCGATCAGGAAACTGCAAAGGAGAAAAGGCGGTCGATGGAGGAGTGCGAACATAGATCAGCTACCCCTGAAGATAACCTTTCGGAGTTCGAAAAGATGGTAGGAGGCAAATATGATGAGAGTGCAGCAGTACTGCGCTTCAAGGGGGATATGAAGTCCCAAAACACTGTTATGAGGGATCCGACAATAGCAAGGATAAAGAAAGATAAGCATTACAGACAAGGCACGAAGTATTCTGTATGGCCCACATACGACCTGGCTGCGCCCATAATGGATTCAATGAAGGGGGTAACCGATGTGCTGAGAAGCAAGGAATACGAGCTCCGCGACGAACTCAACAAAAAGATCTTAGGATTGCTCGGTCTTAGAGTCCCAAGAATACATGAATTCGCAAGATTAAACGTGAAAGGTAACACAACTCACAAAAGGGAGATAAGAAAGCTAATATCCGACGGTGTCATAAATGGCTGGGATGACCCACGCCTGATGACGTTGATCGCAATAAAAAGGAGGGGCATATTGCCGCAGGCTATCCGGGAATTCGCACTAAGATTCGGCATGAGCAAGACTGATAGTGTATTGCCTTTGGATGCACTGCTCGCTGAAAATAGGAAAATAATAGACCCGATAGCAAGCCACCTGTTCTTTGTAGGCAAGCCGATTAAGTTGGTTGTAAAAGGCGCAGAAAACATGGATGTCAAACTGCGCTTGCATCCTGAAAAAGATTTCGGTTTCAGGGAATACAAGACCACTACAGAGTTTTACATAAGCGGTGATGACGCGGCAGGCATAAAAGTGGGTTCTATTGTAAGGCTAAAGGACCTGATAGATGTTGAAATAAAGTCGAAGAATGAGATAATAGAAGCCACTAAAGTAAATACGCCCGGCAGCAATATCATACAGTGGGTCCCTGCAAAAGACTCAGTCAAGTCAAGTGTACTGATAGCCGGAAACTTAATGGACGATGATGGCAATCTAAACGAGGATAGCTTAAGCGTATTAGAAGGCTATGCAGAGGCGTATTCAGCCAAGCTTAAAGAGCACGATATCGTGCAGTTCGAGCGCTTTGGTTACTGCATATTGGACAAAAAGGATGGGCCCTCGCTGCAGTTTATCTTTATCTCAAAATGAGGCTTTTGCAGCAGCTATCTCCCCGAGCAGCTCATTGACATTGTTGCTCGTTACACTGCTTTTGAGCGCATTGGCTATAATTTCCGAATCCCTGTACATCCTCTTCTTGAAAAGCGCCACGGAAAGGTAAAATGCAGCGTTTATGTAGAAAGTCTTATCATCGAGCAGCTCCTTGGCGTGGTCGATAACATAGTTGTAGTTCGCTGCATTCAGGTTGAGCACGAGTTCAGTGTATTTCGCCAGTGCCTCATCGTTCAGTGACTTTATTTTCTGGATGCTGCCTTGTGCCTCCCTAAGCTTGTTCAGCTTTACCGAGCAAAGGAAGCGTATGTACATCTGCCTTGCCTGGTCCGTTCCCTTTGCGACAGTGGCATCGCTTATGTATATCGCCCTGTTGAGCATCAGCCTGGCCTTCGAAGTGAGATCGTTAGCCCTGTGCCTCTGCTGAGAATTCTGCTCCATGAAGCCAGGAAGCGAATAGTTTATCTTGCTGACCTCGTAGTTCGAGTACTTTATATAGAAAAGGCCTGCTGCGTAAAATAGGTTCGCATCATCTTTGTTCGCTGCAATCAGTTTGTCGTATTCGGCCGCAGCACCTGCATAGTCGCCTTTTTCAGTAAGCGCATTTATCCTTGACAAGAGGCCTATTATGACCGGACTGCTAGCCTGAATATCGTCCAATGTGTGATATACGATGCTTTCGCAATTGGAGCATATCCCGCTCTGCCCCGTAACCACGGTCTGTGCACCGCAATAAGCGCAGAAGAGTTTCCTAGGCTGGCCCGCCATCCTATTTATAAGGTCAATGTAAGGCTTTACATTCATCGAATCACAATTATTTGTCTCGCAACTTTATTAAACTAACGCTAAACCTTTCATCTCTTCCTCAACACGGCGAACAGGTGCATGCTGTCGAACGGCTCCAGGCTTATGCGTTCGAGCACCTCAAAATCGGATTCCAGCTTCGACAGTTCCTCTTCGAAGATTGTCTTCGGCTTCTTGGATATGTCTATGCTCTGCGATTTTATCACGAAATAAGCGAACCCGCCCTTCTTCAGGAATCTGCCATTGGCTTTCAGGATCATGGCCTGGTCCCTGGCCGATATGTCCTGATAAATCGCGTCACATGTGCTTACAACGTCTACGTACTTCTCGGTGTGCATCGCGTCTCCCAGCAGAGGGAGCATGTTCGGTCTTGCTTCGCACACCTTTATCAGATCCCTCATGTTCCTCTCCGAAAGCTCCACGCAGTATACCCTGCCCTTATCACCTACCACGTCGCTCACATGGCTCGATGTTGTGCCTGTGGCCGCTCCAAGGTAAAGCACTGCATCACCATCCTTTATCATGAAGTTCTTTAGGCCGTTCAGTATTGCAGCGGCAAGCTTGCTCCTGTATGGGTTCCATGTCCTATACTCATTCCCTCCATCCTCTATGAGCTCCTCATTGTACACCTTCCTGCCCTTCACGAGGTTCCTTGTGGCAAGCCTGCCTCTAAAAGAGTATACACCACCATATAATTCCTTGAGCTCCATACTGCCACCTTGATAGATCCGCGCACATGCGTGCAGCTAAAAACAGAAACTAAATTTCGACGATAAAGAAATAAGCGCTCACTTTTATATACTTTGTGCTAATATCATATAATCAGGCGCAGTTCAAAATCTACCGACCTGATTCGATGGCCGACAACATAGTAGCTACCAGCAAGTTGCTCACTGACATTTCACAGGTATTGAACGGCACCCAGGACAACATCGACATACCAAACAATTTCGCCGGCCTGGTCACAAGCCTCTTCGGCATTGATAAGGCGACCGTAACAGAGATAAAGGAAGAGGCGAATAGCGCTGTATGCGAGTACATAAGCAACACAAAGAAAGCCTATGTAGACAACCAGCTTAGCGAATTTTCAGCCTTCCCAGAGCTAATAGGGCATAAGAATGCGGGATACAGGAGTTACGCTGCCATACCTATATTGGTCGATGGGAAGGTATCCTTCGTCCTCGAAATGCTGTCAAATTTTGAGAACAAGTTCAGCCCCGATATGATGCAGATCCTATCCCTTGGCACTCCGCTCCTGGGTTACGCGCTAATGTACCGGAAGGAGAAGGGCAAGAATCTGAAGCTTGCTACATACTTCGACGCAGCTTTCAGCGACAGCGCGCCGCAGCTCCTGGTCTCCAGCAGCGGAAACATAATAAAGGCGAACAAGAGTGCAATGAAGAAGCTTAACCTCAGCCTAGGTGCAGAGATAAAAGTGGCCGGAGCACTTGGCCTTGATTTCGCGGCACTCAGCTCTCTATCAAAGGGTTCGTCCACCGAGCTTGTCATAAGCGGCTACGCCGAGCCATCTGTGTACAATGTTACGGTAAGCAAGATAAGCGAAAGCATGCTTCACGTCCTGCTTATAGATTCGACTAGCTCGTCCATACTCAAAAGCACTCTTACAGCCATGGACTACAGCGAAGACATGGCGGTAGTATTAGTTGATAATGATTTCATAATAAAGCAGGCTTCGAAGGGCTTCTCACAGTTCCTTGGGTACCCGCAGGGCATGGTGACGGGCAAATCCCTCCTGGATATGCTAGACCAGAGGGGAAGGGCGCTCATAGGAGGAGAGGATGGGAGGATAAAGCCTGACAGCTCAAGCATAATTGCTGGTACAGTGCAGCTGCTTACCGGAAACTCTACGCTCACACGTGCGCACATCGTAATGGCAAGGTCTTTCTCGGGCGCCGTAGTGGCGGTATCAAAAGCAAGCTTCGAGGAATATGTCGACATAGCAAGCGAAAACCTTAACGACTTCGTAAGCACGACGAGCGACGTAGTGATAAAGATAGACAGCCTTGGCTTTATAAAGGAGTGCAACCTAGCGACAGAGCACGTGCTCGGGTACACAAAAGAGGAGCTGCTGAACAAGGACGTGAAGATGCTCTACGAGGATCCTGCGATGCTCGACAGGGACATAGCATACGCCAAGAACGGCGGCAAGGTGGACAGCACCTACGTCAACCTTTTCAAGAAGGATAGGGCTACAATTCCTGTGACCCACTACGTCCGCATGCTGAAGGGCAACAAGATGGACGAATACTACCTGATACTGATAAAGGAACTCGCTACGAAACAGCTTCTTGTATCTCAGGATTCAATCATAAAGGAGAATTTCGGCTACATAAAGAAGCTCGAGGGAAACAGCGAGCTCAAGTCAGAGTTCATATACAACATATCGCACGAGCTAAAGACTCCGCTTACGAGCATAATAGGCTTCTCCAAGTTCCTCTACGGCGGCGAGTTCGGGCAGCTGAACGACGAGCAGAGGGACAACATAAAGACCATAATTGATGAGGCAGACAGGCTGATGCTCATTATAAACCAGATACTGGATGCAACCAAGCTTGATGCGAACAAGGTCGAGCTAGATTTCAAGGAGGTAGATCTTGCAGAGCTCAAGAACAGCCCGAGCATAACCGCCCTGGAGGAAGCTGCGCAGAAGAAGGGTGTGCAATTCTCATGGACCGTAAAGTACGACACGCCGAAGATAATGGCCGACCAGAACAGGCTCATCCAGGTGTTCGTCAACTTGATAGGCAACGCGATAAAGTTCACAGAGTCAGGCAGCATAACAGTAAATATAGAGAACAAGAGCAAGAACAAGATAGTTGTGAGTGTCAAGGATACCGGCATGGGCATCAGCCCTGAGGACAAGCAGAAGCTCTTCAGGAAGTTCTATCAGGTACCAAGGAAAGGTCTCGTCAAGCCCGAAGGCACCGGCACGGGTCTTGGGCTTTCCATAACTAGGGACATAATAAAGCTGCATCACGGCAAGATAAAAGTTGATTCGGAGGTGGGCAAGGGCAGCAACTTCTGGTTCATACTTCCGATCATCCAAAGGCAGCCAAGGAAAAAGCAGCATTCTCAAACTGCTTGACTGCATCACGGTGCAGCGACCACGTCTATGCCACACGCGTTCCCTATGAGGTAAACGCTCTTCAGGCCTGCCTTGAGCTGCGTTAGGTTCGAACCGCCGAAAACCCCTGCTAATGGCAGCGTAGAATTTATTATCGCCTTCGACACAGTGTTCACGTTTACTATAAATGCTGTTCCTGTTGTTGCAGGAGAGCCAGACCACGATCTGTAAGTTATGCTATCTATGCCGTTTGAGGAATTCATTATCGTGTAATTGAGCGCATAAGGCGTTATCTTGCTCACATTCGCATAGTTGTCTATCGCTGATGGGCTCTTGCCATACTTGTTGTAATATGTTGTATTGTAGAGGTTTGCCGTGCAGTTAAGCGACTCTGCATAGTCAGTGGAATAGTTGAGCATTACAGGATAGTAGTTGTCCTCCTTTAGCAGCGCAAGCACCTCAGACTGGCTTGTATTCTGCGCCTGTTGAACTGTGGTCGTTGCAGCTATAGTGGTGGTCGCTACTGTTGTGGTTGCCACAGAAGTTACTGTTACATTGCCCGGCTTCGTTCCTCTGTTTTCACTGTTAGCGGTATAACTCTGAAGCGATGTGTTGACTGTTTTTATATAGCTTGAATTGGGCCTCTCCTGCAATTCGCTTGCTATCGGTGTAATATCTACCTCTGCCGAAGTTGCAGAGCCGTTGGATAGCGCAAGTAGCATGTTCGCATAAATCCCACTACCAATATTTACCCTTACCGGTATACCGGATGTAAGCGTTATATTGTACTCGGGGTTTATGAAGGGCGGGAACTCTGTAAGATAAACGTAAGCGGTTTTCGTATTTGCATTATATGAAGCAAGAGATATGCTGTAAGTGGTGCTATTCAGTACTATAAGTTCCGGTGCGGATTGCAAATCCAGCGAGGTTGTTCCATTTATCTGTATTTTAGGGGTGGCGTTGATGTAGGGAAGCGCAAGATAAACGATTAAGATCACAATTATTATGCCTAAAATTATCTGCCATAAGCCGTGCTTCCCATTTTTAGAAGCAGGTCCCTCAGATTCAGCCCTCATGTCATCATCTTCTCTCGCATTTTTGCGCGCATCCTTGTTCATCTGCATGGAACCGATATAATTATTTTAGCAGCTTTTTTAATACTATCGCAGATTCCATCAGGATTTGATAAAGAATTCGTGCCACAGTCTTTCCACTGCAAAATATCGGAGAATCACTGCATTTAGCAAGGCCGATAATGGTAAAGAATATTAGCCTTTTTGTTTATAACCTATGGGCGGGATTTATGCCAGAAGAACACGATTTCAAAAACGATATACTCTTTATCATTAACGAACGTCAACAACTGACCTATAACGAACTTAGCGACATAGCCTTCAGCAGAGGCGTAGCTGAAAATGCGCTCAATGACGCGCTTTCGCAGCTCGAAGCAAGCAAGCTTATCGCATCAAGGAGCAGCGGAGGCATAATGACATACTACGTGCTGCAGCAGGATTCAATAATAAACAAGGTGCTTATAGTCGAGGACGACAAGAGCATAAGCAAGCTGATGGCAATAACTATAGGCAAGGGGTTTGAGGTCAGCCAGATTTACGATGGCGGCGAGGCCATGTCATTCATAAGGAATAACAGGCCAGATCTGGTGGTACTTGACCTTATGCTGCCAAACAAGAACGGCCTTGACATATGCCAGACAATAAAGAGCGATCCAGAACTCAACAACACGATAGTGATACTCGTGAGCGCTATGGATCCAACCAGCAACAGGTTCAAGGGCATCGAGTACGGCGCTGACTACTACGTCAGGAAGCCTTTCGATCCAAGCGAGATGCGTGCGCTTGTTACGATATTCCTGAAAAAGAAGGGCAAGCGCTTTGACGCCCTTATAGACCTGCCTGATGAAGAGCGCATATCAAACGAGATAGAAAGGTCGATAAAGGAGAATGAGAAATATACTATAGGCACTCTGAGCATAGACGGCCTTAGCTTATACGCGAGGCGTTTCGGAAACCAGTCCGCAATGGTCATACTGCGCCTCGTTTCGCAGCTCCTCCAAGATATAATAAAAACAAAGACACAAGGCGCCTTCGTAGGATTCCTGAACAACACCGAATTCGTTATAGCCGGGATGAAGGAAAACGTAGACATTCTTATAAAGGAGGTGAGCGGCGAGTTCGAGGCGGTAATGCCGTTCATACTGCAGGACGCAGGCTACAAGAAGCCCTTCCTTTCTATCGAAAGCATGTATGAGTCAAAGGAGGTGCCGAAATTGAGCCTGAAGTACGTCGAGTCGGAGAAGGAGAAGCTTAAGGAACGGAGGGACGCCATACTCAAGGACAAGGGCGTCCCGGTAACGAACCTAGGCTCATACACTTATGAGGAATTGGAGAAGCTTTTCAGCGACCAGAACCTTGACGTAAAGATAACAAGGGATCCGACAGGGGTGCGATTGCAGGTAGGCAGGAAAGGCGACAAGGCTGCATAAAGCGCGAAGAAGGTTTGCATGGTTAAAAAGTATCCCTCAAGGAGCAAGGGGCAGGTCGCCTTAGACTTCATGCTTTCATACGGCATGGCCATACTTATAATAACGCTCTCGCTTTACGTTATATTCAGGGTTGGTCTGTTTAACACAAAGCTAGCGCCATTGACATGCACCTCATCCGCTTCTGCTTTCATATGCGAAGCCGCTTCCCTAACAACATCCGGGAATCTTACCATAGTGCTTGCCCAGAACACAAACGGTCCAATAAACATAACCGCAGCCGCTTGCTCTACACTGCAGAATTCTTCGACCAACGGCCCAGCATATGGCAACATCAATCTCGTGCCTTACCTTTCGAGCAATTCATTTTATCCCAACAACGCCCTTATACACGGTCTCACTATAGCGAGCGACAGCGCAGGAAGATTATCTGTATACTGCTATAGCTCCCCATCATCGCCCGCATCCTCAACTCTCGGCAGCCAGTTTGCCGGTATAGTTTGGATAAACTACACAAATGTGGGTTTGCCTTTAAAGACGCATACTGTTCAAGTTGTTGCTGAGTTCAACACTAGATACACCTGATTACTTATGACCGTATTATGTCTAACCGGAATGCCTGGGAGCGGTAAGTCGTCCCTAGCCTCTATACTCCATGAAAGCGGCTTCATGTCTATAGAAATGGGCCAGACAGTCAGGAACATGATGAAGGAGAAGCACATAAAGATAGACAACTACAACCTGAGGAACTTCGCGCTAAAATTAAGGGAGCAGCACGGCAGCATGGCAGTGGCCAAGATGACTGTCCATGAAATACACAGAAGGAAGGGCAATATAGCCGTTGTAGGGATAAGGAGCAGGCAGGAAATAGATTACTTCAAGAAGCACATAAAGGACACAATGTATGTAATAGCCATAACCGCGCCTCCCAAGGTAAGGTACAAGAGGATGGTAGAGAGGGGCCGCAGTGACGACTTCACGTCATACACAGACTTCCTCTGGAGGGAGAAAAAGGAGTTCAGATACGGCCTCAAGGGTGCAATATCTGACGCGGACTTCATAATTTCCAATGCCGGGGAGCGCAGGACCCTGGCAAAAAACGCAAAGGATTTGGTCGCCCTAATAAACAAGATTAGCAGTAAGACCAAAAGTTAAATATCTATCCAGAACTATAACACTAAATCAATGGTATTTCAGTGGCACGCGCGAAACTCAGCTTAATTATAATGTTCTCAGCTATCTTAGCTTCGGCCCCATCAGCCGGTGCCATGTATGTTCACATGTTAGAGCCTTACGGTGCTACTTTATATCTCGGAAATTCCACATTCCTAGGTGATGTCGGCCCTGGTCAGACATTCTATATCACCATATCGGCAGCAACCACAAACGTCTCCGGCGCATTGAATGCTCTAGGCTGGAACAGATTGTCAGTTTCAGACCTGCCATCCGGCTGGATAAGCGAAAATTCCCCGCTTTATACAAGCAACCTCTCAGTTGAGATAACACCTGCTTCCGATGCCAAGAACGGCACCTATAATTTCACGCTCACCGCAAGCTGCAATATAAGCAGTTCTAACTCCTGCAACCTTACATTCTCGGCTTACATAAACGTTACACCCAACGTTTTCAAGCTTAATGCGTTCCCGTCTAAGTTGGTGGCGGGCCCTGGCGAACCAGCGGTGGTTGAGGTATCGATAAACAACACCGGCGTTTCCGATAGCCCATTCACGATAACGGAGTATGGCCTGCCGGCTTTCGATAACATAACCGAGCCTGCCCTAGCTTTGCACCATACGAGCGAGAACTTCTCATATCCGATATATGAGGATACCCCGGGCATATGGCCTGTAAGCATACATGTGCAATCATCGCAGAGCCCTCTCGTTTACAAGCAGACAAACGTAACGCTTGTTGTCAATTCATCCGTCCTCAATGATTATCAGGCCCTAGGTCAGGGCGCAGTTGCGTTCCCTATAATCTACGAGCCCGCATACGCGGTAATGTACCTGATAAGCCTAATTTTCAAGAGCTGATAGTGATACTCAATGCCGAAAGCCTCGAAAGCGCAATTAGGTCAGTTAATCCAACTTTCATCTTCAAAAGACTTGGGAAGGTGCGCGTGCACTTTCGATACTAGCATGCAGAACAATCTCTACTCATTCAATGATAACGGAGAGTACAATGTATTCTTTCCATCAGAGACGATAGGCGGAAACCGCCTACTCTACTATTACCGCTTCAAAACCGTCAAAAAGTTCGGAAAGTACTCACCCGGATCGATATACATGAAGGAGAGTTTCGATTTCGCAGACTCTTTTGACCAGGATGCACAAAGCTACAGAATGCCTGTGATAGAACTATCGCAAAGCCTCTTCGGTAACAATAAGCCAAAGCACAATGGCAATGTGATAAATGCGCACGTAAAGGACCCATACGCAGTGATAAGGGGCGCGATAAACCTCTCATTGCAGGAAGAGTCTATGGGCAAGATTTATTCGTTTACGCAAGATAACCGAAAGTTCATAGCTACGTTCGGCCTGCTCTCAGATGAATCTAACGACATACTCTCATACTCAGAGATACCAAACGAACACGCATTCAGTTTCTACGGCTACGACTACACAAATGATGCGGTACAGCAGACAGACAGGATGATGGGAAACACTTTTATTTATATAAGAGTAATAAATCTTGCAAAGCCGTTTTACTTCTTCAAGCCCGAATAGCTCAGTGGTAGAGCGATTGACTGTTAATCAATAGGTCGCAGGTTCGATCCCTGCTTCGGGCGATGCGCTTCAGGGTCTACACCTGCTCCACAAGTTGCAAGGCTACATAACATTTTATATATATCATAATATGATATATACTATGCCAGACATGGAGATAAAGAATATGGTGAAGCTCTTCACCGTCCTTTTGCTCAGCGAGAAGGGGCAGCACGGCTACGAAATAATGAAGGAGGTGGAGAAGAAGACCGGGAAGAAGGTCAGTCCTGGGCAAATATACCCGTTCCTGAAGCAGCTCAAGAAGTACCGTTATGTTGACACCAAAGGCAGGGAGGAGAGGGACAAGCAGGCCTATTACCTGACACCAGAAGGCAGGAAGTTCGTGACACGGCTATCAGAAAAGTTCGGAGACATGTTTGAGATAGCGATAAGGCCAAAGCTTACCGTGTGCGCACACTGCGATTGCGAGATATACAAGGGCGGATACAGGGAAAAGATTAACGGTAGGTCCCTGAGTTTCTGCTGCGAGAACTGCGCTAAGGGCTACAAAGTAATGAATAATCAGTAATATTGGTGGGAATTATATAAAGGTGAAAAAATGAAAGATCCTATATGTGGAATGGAAGTGGGAGAGGATTCCAAGCTCAAGAGCAGCTATAAAGGCAAGACGTATGTCTTCTGCTCTGCGAATTGCAAGCAGAACTTCGACAAGAAGCCAGAGAAGTATGCAAAGAGTTAGCCATGACTGAATACAAATGCACTATATGCGGTTTGCATTACAGGAGCAGAAAGTTGGCCAGTGAATGCCACAAATGGTGCTCCACGCATGACAGCTGCAATCTGAGTGTTGCAAGGCGCTCTATCGAAGCCAGCAAGAAGAGATGATAAAATGATTCGCCCGCAAACCCATCATTTCCAATGGTGGGTTAGGGCGCAAGAAGGCATATAATAATGCAAAACAAAATAGGAAGCATGGAAACAATGTGCGCCTACAAATTCAGGATATA
>JAJYYB010000007.1 GCA_021801355.1 Microcaldota archaeon
CCATCCGACTGCCTTAAGGCAGTGGTTTTAAAAGCCGGAATGCATAAATGCATTAAGAAATAAATTTATGTTTGTGTATAAGGAAGGTATCCCGCGAATAAAAAGTTGATTCGGACTGCACATGCAGTAAAGCAAATTTGAGATAAGGATAAATAGGTATACAATAAAAACAGAATTATCTAATTATCTGGGGTGGGGTGCTTTGCATGGAGGACGAGAAGAAAGTTGTGGCTCTGATAGAACAGATAACAAGGCAGATGGATTCGCTGGCAAACGATACTAGCGTACCTAAAAACGTTAGAAGCGCTGTAAGCGAGGCACGGAGGAAGCTTAACGAGAACGGGGAGTACACAATAAGAGTTTCTGGCGCTATTTACAATATAGACGGAGTGAGCAATGACATAAACCTTCCGCCGCAGGCGAGGACTATGTTATGGAACATCCTGAGCATGCTCGAGTCTATAAAGGATTAGATGGCCGAAGAAAAATACTTCAAAGAATTGGCCACAAAACTTTCGCAGGCGAGGATATTCCTTGCTTCTGATGCACAAACTGCAGTTGTTGATGGGATAGACGTAGACCTCCTAGTTTCTAAGATAATAGAGCTGCACAAGAACGCCCAGGACACCGTTTTCATAAACGCTGAAGAGATAAGTGGACTTGTTGAAGACATAATGACGGAAAAGGCGCCCGAACCGATAGAAGTGGTACACAAAGCGGAGTTCAAGCCGCTCGCAGCTGAATTTGCCGCAGATTTCAAGATACGCGATATAAATCCTGAGCAGACCAGCGGCAATATAACTGACTTTGTAAGCTATTTCAGGGACAGGCTCGAGAAGATACGGATAATGCTCGAAACGAACAGGAAAAACGTCTACGGCTTCGTAAAGAATTTAGAGTCGATGAAGACTTTCACCAATGGAAGAGAGGTCGCGATAGTCGGGATGGTTACGAATAAGATAGTCACGAAGAACGGAAACATAATGGTTGTGATAGAAGACGAGACTGCAGAGGCCAAAGTAATATTCATGAACGGAACCGGCATGAAGACCAAGGAGCTGTTCGAAAAAGCAGGGAACATAGCTAACGATGAGGTGATAGCCATAAAGGGCAAAGTGTCAAGCGTCTTCGTCATGGCGAGCGAGATAATTTGGCCGGACATACCGATAAAGGAAAAGAAGTTTTCTGATAAGGACAATGCTATCGCTTTCATGTCCGACGTACACGTAGGGAGCAAGCTTTTCCTTGATAAGAATTTCTCTTACATGCTGAGGTGGCTTAACGGCAGCATAGACAAATACATGGACTTAGCAGGGAAAGTAAAGTATGTTGTTATAGCTGGCGATGCCGCGGATGGGATAGGGGTATATCCTGGCCAGGATAAAGACCTCGCCATACAGGACGTATATGCGCAGTACAAACTGCTCTTCAACCTAATAGATGCGATACCTGACTATATACATGTATTCGTACTGCCTGGAAATCACGATGCAGTGCAGAGGGCCGAGCCACAGCCGCATCTTGGAGCCGATATAATAAGCGATTTCAAGAAGGACAACGTGCACGTTGTTTCAAATCCCGCGTATCTGAAACTTGACGGATTTGATGTTCTTGCATATCATGGCACCTCGCTCGATTCGGTAATAAGCGCCATACCAAACAACAGCTACGCGAGACCGGAGAAGGCTATGGTCGAACTTTTGAAGAGAAGGCACCTCTCCCCGATATACGGCGGCAATGTTGTAGTACCAAGCAAGAAGGACAACATGGTGATAGACACAATACCTGACATACTGCACATGGGGCACATACACAAGAACGGCCTCACGGAGTACCATGGAGTTGATGTGATAAACAGCGGGACATGGCAGGGACGTACCGACTTCCAGATAAGGCAGGGGCACATACCATCGCCCTGCGTGCTGCCGATCTTTGAGGAAAAAGCGCACAGATTCACCTCGATAAACTTCGGAGAGGGACTTTAGGCAATGTTTTATGAATAATCAGGAGTATTTTGGATTGCTTGCGCAGAAGTTTGACGCGGCGTACAGGATAGCGGAGCAAGCGCGAAGCAAGGGGCGCGACCCTGAATTACACGTTGAAGTAAGGCCTGCGCCAGACCTCGCAAGCAGGGTGGAGGGAATAATAGGGATGAGCGGCATAGCCGAACTCATAAAAAGCAAGAACTCGAAATCCAGGCAGGAGCTCGCTTTTGAGATGGTAAAAGAGATATGCACCAATCAGCGCTTCGAATCGAACGTGCGAACGAGGCTGACCTTGGCAGTAAGAGTAGGCTTATCCATATTAACGGAGGGCATATTGGTGGCGCCGACAGAAGGGATGCAGGGCGTAGAGTTGCACAAGAATCCTGATGGATCTGATTACATATCAGTAATGTATGCAGGCCCGATAAGGGGAGCTGGAGGGACGAGTGCAGCTTTGTCAGTTGCACTTGCTGACTACGGAAGGAAGATACTCGGTATAGGCGCCTACAAGGCCCAGCAAAGTGAGATAGAGCGTTATCTTGAGGAGATAATGCTGTATCATTCAAGGGTGGCGAGGCTGCAATACCTGCCGAGCGAGGATGATATACGTATAATATTGCAGAACTGCCCCGTGTGCGTTGACGGGGTGCCAACGGAAGACCTCGAGATAGGGATACACAGAAACATAAAGCGCCTCGATGCAAACGGGAAGCAGGTAATGATAACAAACAAGATAAGGGGAGGCATAGGATTGGTGCTCTGCGAAGGGATAGCGCAGAAGGCGAAGAGCGTGCTCAAGTACACAAAGACCGTAGACCTTAACTGGACCTGGTTGAACAATGTAATAAAGGTGGACAAGGCGCCTTCTCCGACTGAGAAGATAGACTCAAAGAAAGAAGCCGTATTCCTGCAGGAGCTCGTAGCAGGCAGGCCGGTGCTGGCTTATCCTGATTACCCTGGTAGCTTCAGGCTCAGATATGGCAGATCCAGGCTCACAGGGATAGCGGCCAAGGGTTTTAGCCCGGCAACTATGATGCTGCTTGAGGAGTTCATATCAACAGGCACGCAGATAAAGGTCGAGAAGCCAGGCAAGGGTTGCATAGCCATGCCGGTTGATTCGATAGAGGGACCCTTCGTGAAGCTTTTAACCGGTGAAGCTTTCAGAGTCAACACTATAGAGAAGGCGCTAGATGTCAAGGGGAAGATATCGAAGATACTTTCCGTTGGTGACATACTGATAACATATGGCGACTTCAAGAAAACGAACACACCGCTCCAGCCCACAAGTTACGTGGAAGAATACTGGTACGAGGAGCTCTTGGCCGCTGGTTTCTCTGGGCAGATGCCCGATGTCAAGACATTTGGCGATGCGCTGGAACTTTCTAAAAAGTATGGCGTTCCAATGCATCCTCTGTTCATCTACGAGTATCAAGATATAACGAAGGATGAACTGAAGTCCATAGCCAAAGCGATTTTAAGCAGCGGAATTGCTGGGAAGAGCATAAATGATATCAGCGCGCTAGAACTCGGCAAGAACGGCGATATGGATTCCTTGAGGCCCGCTATAGAAAGGCTGTGCATACCCCACTTCGATAGTGGGATAGTGATACGCATTGAAGGCGAGGACGCACGCTGCCTCATATCATCATTAGGATTTGTTGACAATGATGGCAAGACGGACTTTTCAGATAAGATACCGGATTCGTATGACGCGTTTGAAAGTGCGCTTGAAGCATTGAATAGCGTATCCAAATTCAAGATAAATAAGAGGTCGACAAGGGTAGGAGGCAGGATAGGAAGGCCGGAGAAGGCAAAAGAAAGACTGATGAAGCCTGCACCTAACATACTCTTTCCAGTTGGAGAGTTTGGCGGGAAGGAGAGAAGTGTTTATAAGGCATATATTGTGGATAAGAAGAGGTTCGGTTTGCCAAAGATAGAGGTTAACCTCCCGAAATACAGATGCATGGTCGGCAAAGAGATAACCGAAACAGTTTTTTGCGAGAAGCATAACAGCAGGTCGATGATTGAAAGGGTGTGCAGGGTGTGCGGCAGAGACGGCACATTAGAGATATGCGCACAATGCGGTAACAAAACCATCGGTTATGATATCAGGAAGGTAGACTTGGCTGAAAGCTTGGACAAGGCGCTTTCGAACCTGGGGCTACAGAGCGCGCCAAAAGCTTTCAAAGGAGTGAAGGGGCTTTCAAGCTTGGACAAGATGCCAGAGCCTCTGGAAAAAGGTGTGCTAAGGAGCACGTTCGGCGTCTCTATTTTCAAGGACGGTACCGCCCGCTTCGACGCAACAGATGCACCTATAACGCATTTCTACCCTAAGGAGGTCGGTACCAGCGTCGAGAAACTGAAGGAACTAGGATATACGCTTGATTACGAAGGCAGGCCGCTCGAGAATGACGACCAGCTGCTGGAGCTCAAGCACCAGGACACAATAATCAACAGGCGCGGCGCAGAGTACATGCTGAGCGTTGCGAAATTCGTGGACGAACTCTTGGTGCGCTATTACAAGATGGAGCCGTTTTACAATGTGAAATCCGCGGAGGACATGATAGGGCAATTCATCGTAAGCCTTTCGCCGCACACTTCAGCAGGCGTGCTCGGAAGGGTAGTAGGACTCACAGATGCAAGCGTAGGGCTTGCGCACCCTTACACGATATGCGCCAGGAGGAGGAACTGCGACGGCGATGAGGACACCATAATGCTGCTGCTCGATATGCTTATAAATTTCTCAAGGAGGTACCTGCCAACAACGGTCGGGGGGACTATGGACGCCCCGCTAATACTAACGGTGCACGTGGCGCCCGAAGAGGTGGATGACGAGGTGCATAGCATGGAGGTAGTGGAGCACTACGGCTTGGCATTCTACAAGAAAACACTCGAATACGCTTCGCCGGGAGAGGTTTCGGTCGAACTGGTTTCGGACAGGCTTAACAGGGATGAGGTCTTCCACGACATAAGGTTTACGCACATCAGCAGTGCGCACGCAGTTGCCGATGCACCGAAGAGGAGTATGTACACGAAGCTTAAGACAATGCACGAGAAGGTGGACATGCAGTTCAGCCTTGCGGACAAACTCTCTTGCGTGAACAAAACTGACACTGCGCGAAGGCTGATACTCAGCCACTTCATACCAGACCTGATGGGCAACCTGCACTCCTATTCCAAGCAGACTTTCAGGTGCGTTTCATGCAACGCAAAGTACAGGAGGGTGCCTCTCATAGGCAAGTGCACGAGATGCCAGGGTAAGCTATTGCTCACCATAAACAGGGGCGGGATAGAGAAGTACCTGACCATGGCGATCGACCTAGGGAACAGGTATGATGTGGAGCCATACATAAAGCAGAGACTCACCCTTCTGAAGGACGAGATAGAGGATATATTCGGAGGACTTGAAAGCGTGGGCGAATTTGGTGCGAAGCAATTCAATCTCGCAAAATTCATGTGACTTTTAGTAACCCGAGTTATCTCATAAATAAAGGATTAAATATGTTAAATCTTATAGTATACTGACTGACTTGAATGACATTAATAGCCTTGGTACCTTACAAGGACGGGATACTGTCCGTCTCCGACAGCCGATGCAATACCTACACGAAGGACTACAAAAGCATAGAAGAATTTGAAGAGAACGTCTATCGGGAGGATATCAAGAAGACCTTTATATCAAAAGACCGCTCGCTTGTCGTTTCGATGAGCGGTGCAGTCGAATTGATAAACAAAGCGGTCAAGGCCGTCCTGAATGAATCAGAAGAGCTGAAGCGCGGCAACGTAAATTCAATAAATGAGCTTCTTGCTTCGGTTATACGGTCATTTAACAGCAACAAGCAATTCGTAGGTGCGACTTACGAGGGCGGACTTCTTATAGCGGTAAAAAGAATCGATGGGACTATATGGCCGTTGGCCGTTACCTTGAATGAGGATAGCGTTAACATAGATACTATAGACGAGAAGACCTTCGCTAAGACGGGCCTTGCTCTGGGAGTTGGTGACAAGGCCGCAGCGGAATTGGAAAAGATGATAAGCAAATACTCACCTGACGCCTCTGCGAGGACGAAGGAGGACGCCATGGCTATAGCAACGATGCTTGAGACCGTATTCATGAACAAGAGGCTCCCGATGCCCACGGTTCTTGGCGATGCCCATGTCTATCAGGTGGGCGCGCCGATAAGGATGCACACCATCGAGAAGGACAGCCAATTGGATATACTAATTAGTGAAGACGAGGTAAGGAAACTGAAGGGATCAGACTTCTCCGCCGTAAAGAAAGCCATGGAGCAGAAGATAAAGGACAGCATGAAGTTTGTTGACAAACTCAAAGGATATCTTAAGGAGGACCAGCGGACGCAGGAGCCTGCAAAGAAGCCGAGCAAAAGCGCCGGTTGAAGATGCACTAATTCTTTTCATTTGCGTGAATCGATCGATTTTGTAATATCACGGAGACTCTGTGAGTTGAGCACACGTTCCTTAGTGAGCCAACCCCTTCTTGCAGTGCCTACGCCGTAACGCAAGAATCCGAAATGCGAGGACCTATGCGCATCAGAATCTATGGAGAATTTTATCTTGTAATTTGATACCCTCATTATGTTTGTATCGTTCAGGTCAAGCCTGCTTGGAAACGCATCTATTTCAAGCGCAACTCCATTGCGCTCGGCTGATTCTGCAACCTTCTCCAATCGCACAGGATAGGGCTCCCTCCCGTTGACTTCCCTTCCGGTGGGATGGCCCAAAATCGTTACTAGACCGGTATCGAGCGCCTTGTTTATGCGCTTTGTCATCTCATCCTCTGACATCTTGAAGTAGGAATGTACAGACCCTACCACGCAATCCATCTGCTTGAGCGTAGCAGGTTCAAGGTCCAATGAGCCGTCTTTCAGTATGTCGACCTCGCCACCCTTTAGAATTCTGAACTTGCCGCCAAGCTTGTCATTAAGCTTGTCAATTTTCTTGAAAAACGCGAGGAACTTCTTATCGTCCATGCCGTATGCGACCGGGAGGCTCTTTGTGTGGTTGGTGACCGCTATGTACTGCAGATTCGCGCCCATGGCAGCGGACGCCATCTCCTCTATCGTGTTTGCGCCATCAGTCTCCTTCGTATGGGTATGCATGTCCCCTTTCAGGTCGCCGAGTTCGACAAGCCTGGGTATCTTGTGTTCCATAGCCAGGGCCACCTCGCCTCTTGCTTCGCGCATCTCAGGTGGCATCCATTGCATCCCTAGCAATCCATAAATCTCTTCCTCGTCTTTGCTGGAAAGAAGCCCGTCTTTCTTGTCGAACAGCCCGTATTCGTTCAGCTTGTAGCCCTTCTTGACAGCTATCTGCCTGACCTGGACGTTGTGGTCCTTGCTGCCGGTGAAGTATTGCAGCGCTGCGCCGAAGCTGTCCGGATCTATAACCCTAAGATCACAGCTTAGGCCTATCTTAAGCCAGACAGTTGTCTTTGTAGGGCCCTTCACTATTACGTGTTCCACAGAAGGCATCTTTGAGAAGAAATCGGAAACTTTTTCAGGCGACTTTGAGGTAGCGAGTATGTCAAGATCGCCTATCGTCTCACGCATTCGGCGCGTAGATCCGGCTATTAACGCCTTATCGACTAGACCGCTCTTTAGGAGTGCTGCGACTATCTGTTCTGCCTCAGGCATGGCATCGCCCAAAAGCATGCGGCCCTGGCTTGAATCAAGAAGCTGCAATCCGGTTGTAAGAAGTTCCTCGCTCTTCGGTCCGAAACCCGGGAGACCGGCGACTTTGTGCGACCGCAACGCCTTCCTAAGATCCTCGATATTCTTTACCCCGAGCGATCTGTAAAGCTCCACAGCAGTCTTCGGACCAAGCCCCTGTATGCTTGTGAGCTTGCCCATCTCTATCGGGTATTTCTTCTTCAGCTCCTCATAACGCTGTATTTTACCTGTCTTCAGGTACTGCTCTATCTTCTCTGCGAGGCCTTTCCCTATACCTGGTAGGTTCATAAGCGCGTCCTTGCCGCCATTTGCATAGATCTGCTCTATTGGTTCCTGGAGGGTACCTATAGTCAGTGCAGCCTTCTTGTATGCCCTGACCTCGAACTTTGAATTGGGAGTATCGTCAACGCTTATCATGTCGGCTATCTCATCGAATATGTCGGCCAGTATCTTGTTGCTCATACGACCCACAAAAGAGCGTCGGTAAAGGTCTCTACTCGATATTTTATCCCTTTGCATCCATATTTATATTTATGCATGAAGACGAGGGCGGAGCGAAGGGCCAGGGGCAGGGGCAGGACAAGGGCTACGAGAGGCTCAGCAAGCTTAACCAGGTATACCTGGCCATAATATCCAGGTATAAGGACTATATAGAGGACAAGGAGAGCTTATCGCTAGCGGAGCTACCAATGCTGGTGACGCCGAAGGACAATCTCGTGCTAAAGATAGCCGGAGAGATAAAGGGCTCGTTCAGCCCATACGTGTATGAGAAGGACTTCTACGAGGCCAGCATGAAAGCGTTCGCTTTCGTCAAGGAAAAGGTTGACACGGTCGTATTGCCGCTCCAGTTCTGGCTTATGCCGGAGGACGTGCTCACCTTCATGATAGGGGACAATATGGACAAGAACATACTGTTGTGCAGCATATTCATAGCGCTTGGAAACCCTTCGGCGAAGGTTCTGGCTGTCGTCAAGGATAGCGCGCAGAAGGTACTCGTCTACTATGAGCTGAACGGCATGATAAGAGCATTCAGCATAGATGGCGAACCAATCGAACTGGCCAGCCTTGATGAAGTTAAGAAGAAGCTTGGCGTCGATGACGGAGCAACGGCTTACGAGTTCAATGACAAGATGTACATAGATATAAGCTGAAGCTCATTTCATGCGGGAGGCTTTGAATCTCCTTCGGGAGGCCTTGCGCAGCTTCCTGAGCTTCTGCATCCTGTACGCATGACCTATCTTCTTTTTTGAGTTAGCTATTGTCCTCTGCATCAAATCCACCTGTAAACATCATTCTATCCGTATCGATCTGGACTTACCTCCGGAAGCCGCCTTCCTGAATGTGACTTCAAGCACGCCGTTGTTGTATTTTGCCTTCGCCGAAAGCGGATCTACGGGCTTTGTGAGCCGTATCTCTTTGTGGTAGCTCCTATTTATGCTTTTGGCGTCAATCCTCAGTGCGGCCTGGTCTGATTCCAGCTTTATCTGTTCCTTGCCAACGCCAGGCAGCTCGACAACGACTATCAACTCCATCTCACTTTCGATTATATCTACGAGTGGCTCCCTCTCTCGATTGCACTGTGCGTTAGGCTCTGACTTGTTGATGTTGCCGAACCTGTCTATTACTGGTACGCCGTTCTGGTCTATTCTTATGTTGAAGCCGTATATCATTGGCTGTTGCTTTGAGCTTTCCATGTCCTCTATGCTCTTGGTGACGTCTTTTATGAACTTGGCCATGAAAGCGTTGAGAGCGGTGAAGTTCTCTGGCTCCTGCGCCGGATCGTCCTGCCTCTTTTTGCCCTTCGCCATCTTATCACCGGTCTATCAGATTTCAAGCATTTATAGTTTTTATTTTTTATTCGAACCATTTGTCCATGCTCGACTGGTGGGATTTGGTCTTCGTCTCCACCAGCTTATCAAGCGATTTTCCTATCCTTTCATTTGAGAAACCGTGCTCCTCGCACATAAACTTCAGTGCTCCCTGCTTGTCGATCTGCTGCTGTCTCGAGTCTTGGATAAAACCTGGGCTGACTTCTACAACCTCGGGCTTTTCGAACAGGTCGACGACTTCGCGGACGTCGAGCTCGAACTCTGCATTAAACTTTTCCTTGACCTGTGCTTTTACTTCATCAAGCGACATGCAGGACTTCGCTATCTTAAGCGCGGTCTTGGGCCCGACCCCCTTTACGCCTTCGTTGAAGTCCGTCCCTAGCAGTATGCCAACCCAGACCAGCTGCTCATGGCTCAGGCCAAGAGAGCCCAAAGTATCTTCCAGGCTCACGAGCTCTGGCTCTACAGTTATGTATATATTCTTCTTTGGCAGTTTCCTCCTGCCGCTGAACGACATGTTCCTAACGACCATCGGTGAACCGAAAAGCATGGTATCGTAGTCCTGGCTGGCAGCTGCGTATACAAGACCTTTCTTGCACATGTAGCTTGCCTGCGCCTCGCCCTCGCTCGGAGCGTTGACCGAAGCAACGCCCATTAGTGAAAGCAAGCGCTTGGAGCTCTCCACTATGTTCCTGTCTATTCTCGTGCTTGCCTGCGCATGCATCCTCTGCTCTTCTGAAGTGCCGGACACTTTTGCCTCCTGCCAAGCCGCATAGGCCTCCTTCCTGCGCTGCATCCTTGCCTCTATGGTCTTCTGCTTCAGCATCGAAGGTATCCCGTCAAAAACGTAAATCGGCGTTATGCCGTACTCTATCAGCTCTGCAGTCCTGTAAAAGAGGCCGGAAAGATGGCTTGTAGTATTGCCGTGCAGGTCTGTGAGCGGGGTGCCATCTGGCTGCCTTATTATAGATAGGAACTGGTATATGGCGTTGTACGCGTCTATTGCGACTACTTTGCCGTTTAGTTCGCCGAGCTGTATCTTCCTTTTTGAGACAAGCTTGCTGAAGTCGACAGCCATTAAAAAACCTAGCTCTTTTTGATGAAATCCCCGATCGTGGCACTGTCGCCCTTCTTGCCGTGATAGGTGCCTTCGGCCTTTGGCTGGAAGGAGAGCCTTACCTTAAGGGCCCTTTCGAGCTTCTTGGTAAGCTCTATTGGGGGTTTCGTCTTCTCCTCTTCAACCCTAAGAAGCAGAGTTTCCTTTTCGTTAAGCATTTCTGCGAGCACCTTGAGGGGCAGTTTCATGGACTCTCTCGCGTTCCTTATCGTGGCGCCATAGCCCTCTATCAACTCAAGTCCCTCTTCTGCTTTCACACCGATGTACTGTGTAGCAGAATTGGGAGCAGGCTGCTTAGGAGTTTCCTTTGCTATAATCTTCTCGCCCTTCGCGCACTTTGAGCATACGCGCAGCTGGGCGCCTTCAATCTCTATAATGTAGATATCACCAGCCGACTTGCCGCACATTTCACAGTCCTCCATGGCGCCACCACCAATTGTTAATTTGTCTGAATAACAACAAATACCTTTCCATGATTCTGGCCATATAGCACCAGAAAAGTGTTATATAGGTTTTCGGGACATCACTTAATGGTGTTTTGATAACCGCAGCTAAAAAGAGAGGCAGACACAATTTCGGCATCTATGGCGACATAGCAGTAGTTGTGCTATTGATATCTGGGCTTGCGCTGGTCTACCTGTGCTATCTGGCATCATTCCTCGGTACGATCAGTCAATTCATCCTTGCAATAATCTTCCTTGTGTTGGTAGGGCTGACCATAACTTGGATAAAATCGCTTAATGGCGCTTATGGCCTCTATATGATTGGCGGTAAGCACGGCATAAACTTTATAGAAAAGCTTTCGGGCAGGGCCGCTCGTTTCTGGGAGGCGATGGCGTTATGGGGCGTAGTGCTAGGTTTCGGGCTGCTCGCATATCCGCTCCTGAAGGGCAGAATTAGCAAGAAGCTCTACGCATTCGGGATGATCTCGCTCTTCGCATTCTTCTATTTCATAATACCGTACCTTGTCTACCCTGTACAGCTAATAACGCTGCCGCAGATACAGGCGCTGGTCAGCGGAGTGAGCGCGGCTTCGGCAAGAAGCGCCGCTACGTCGACCAGTGTGCTCTACAGCATAGGTGAATATGCGCTTGACGCAGCCATAGTAGTGGCTGGATTTTCTGGCTACATAATTACTGCCCTGCTTTACAACGCGGGTGCGATACTTGTCGGGATCGGCCAGTTCGCCCAGAGTGTGGCAGCCGGTGCACCGCAGATATCGACAGTGTCAAACCAAGTACCCGGTGTCGCGCCTATTTTACCGGGTCTCGATATACCTTTCATACCAAGCATAATAGCGCTCGCTGTGATACTGATAGTGCATGAGTTTTCTCATGGCGTCCTTTCCAGGATTTACAAGGTAAAGATAAAGCAGATAGGCATACTGGTATTTGGCTCAATACCTATAGGGGCATTTGTGGAACCTGACGAAACCAAGATAAAGAAGCTCGATTCATTGAAACAGACAAAGATCTTCTCTGCAGGCGTATCAGCGAATTTCGTTTTTACTTTGGTTTTCTTCGTGCCTTTCCTTCTCACGCTAATTTATTTTGTCCCATCAGTATACCAGACGAATGTGTTCATAACCTCAGTTAATTCAAGTTACCCGGCAGGGGTAGCAGGTGTGCCGCAACACACCCAGATAGTATCTTGGGATGGACAAAACGCGGTCAATCTCAGCAATCCTGAAACGTTCGAATCAGTCGCATTGGCGACAGACAAGCCGAATTCCAACATAGACCTTGTAACGAGCAATGGAACATTTGATATTAAGGCGGTTGCGGATCCGCAGAACAGTTCTAGAGGGCTTATAGGTGTTAGCATACTTTACGTGACCAATGTGAAAAATACGTTGCTCGGCCAGGTTGAATACAACGCTTATGCAACTTTCGCGCTCTTGTTCATGTTCAATCTGCTGATAGGCATAGTAAACTTCCTGCCTATACCAGGCTTCGATGGTTGGCGCGTATATAAATCGAACATAAAGAGCCAAAAGTTCGTAAATGCGCTCACGATATTGATGAGTATAGCATTAGTAATAAATGTTATACCGCTTATAGCGCATTACCTGTGAGCCGCTTCCCTTAGCTTAGCGATAGTACCAAAATCAACTGTGGAGCCGTAGCCAAGAGCTATGGCATGCATTTTCCCCAAGTCTGAACTTTTAAGCACAGGGGAGAGGAGCCCATCTTTCGGCTCAATGTTTATCTCTGTGCCACCTGCAAAATAATTTATCGCTGGTACGACAAGAAGCGGCTTGCCTTCGTATTCACCGTATAGGAAGCATCTCAGTTTTATCTTCCTTCCCGCCTCGTTGTAGACACCTATCGCGGGATGTTCATGGCCCATTATGAGCATTTCAGCAGTTGCTATTTCTCGTGGCAGTTCCTCGCCATGGAAGAAAAGATATTTTCCCAATAGGGCCTCCTGTCTGTAAACCTGTAACTTGAAAGGTTCCTTATAGCGTTCCACGAAGTTGTCATGGTTGCCCTTTATCAGGATTAGCTCAAGGCCCTTCTCTTTAACGAATTTGACAAAGTCATAGAGTTCGTTGAATTCCTCTTGGTCCACTTTTGAAAACTCATTCTTTATGTCGCCATTCACTATTATCTTGCTAGCCTTCGTCATTTTTATTGCATCCGAGAGCGAGGCTATGAGTTTTTTGAGATTTACTTTTGGTATCAGCATTCCCTGCTTTGCCATCACGCCCTCATAGCCGAGGTGTGAATCGGCTATCACGAGAGCGTCCAGACTTTTTATGAAAGCTATAGGCATGCCATCAAGAAGCTCTATGTCTTTGTTAAGCTTCATTTTGTATCAGCCGTTTATCTTCTTGAGCACCAAATTGTGGAGGTACTGGAGGTATTTGCGCCTCTCCTTCATCATTATTGCATCTGCCTGCCCGAACGTTATCATCATCTGTGCGAAAGGCGATGGAACTTGTGTATTTATGAGTTGATATATTAGCTCCCCGGATTTTATCTTTGAAAGAACCTCTTTGGTGCGGGGCATATCCATGACATCGTTGAATATTTCCCTGTAGGTCTCCTTTATCACGGAGAAGTTAGGGTCTATGCTTTCCGCGGCCTTGAGAAGCAGCTGGGAGTTTACCTGCTGCCTGCCTACGCTTATCTTCCATCCCTTGTAATTCTTTAATATCATGAAGCTGCGTGCAGCAACATGCCTGAATCTCCTCTTCATGAGCTCCGTGCCCCTTATGTTCAGCCTCAGCATATTTGTGATGTCCCCGGATGTGAGGTCATCTATTATATCACCTAGCATTTTGTTTGTGAGCTTTTCGCCTTTTGGTATCGAAAGTACAAAACCATTGTCGTTAACCATGATGCCTATGTCATGGTCAAGCATCTCACCGAGTTCTATGGCGAAAAGGCGCGACAGTGCATCGTTTATCCTCCTTCCGAACAGTGCATGGAATACTATAGAGCGCAGTTCCGGATCGCCTCCGGACTCTATCTGCTCTACCAGAATTAACCTGTCGTTTGGTGCAACACCGGCGAAAAGATACTGCTCGAGGAAGTAGCCGAGGATAGCCTCTCTGGACTTCTTGTCGACGGGCAGTTTGCCCAGGTATTCATCGAGCTCCTTTGGTATTTTGCCTGCCTTCGCTATTCTTTTTACCTTGTTTTTCTTTATGTGCGAAGCAACAAGCAGCCCGAATTCGCGCCTGAATGCGCCTATTGCATTCGCAAGCTCGAAGCTTAGCGGAAGCTGCTCGGAGAACCACGGAGGTATGGTTGGGGAACTAGCATGCGCATCGGTGACGTAGCATTTCATGCCCTTGGCGTATTCGAATTTGTAAAGTCTGCCTCCCAATGTGAAGACGTCTCCTGGTTTCATGTGGGTAAGAAATTCCTCCTCTATGTTGCCTATCCACCTGTTTGTGCCGGTCATGATGACGTTGACCGCTACCTCATCCGGTATAGTGCCGAGGTTGAGCATGTATATTACCTTGGTGTACATGCCGCGCTTGCCGAATGCGTTCTCTTTTTCATCGTACCATATCTTGCCATAAACGTGCCTGCTCTCAAGGCCCACGTAATTGCCCGCGAGGTAATTCAGCACGGATATGAAATCGGCCCGATCAAGCTCGTGATATGCGTAGACGTTTTTTATAAGCGCGTATGCCTCGTCCACATCCCACTTCTTGGTGAAAGACATACCGACTATGTGCTGGGAGAGCACATCGAGCGGATTTTTAGGCACGACAAAAGAATCGAGTACGCGCTTTATCATCGAATCTAGCATTATTGAGCACTCTATAAGGTCGTCCCTGTTCAATACTATGACCTCGCCTTTCGCCACCGACCTGAACGAATGGCCGGATCTGCCTATCCTCTGTACCGCCCTTGTCACGCTCTTGGGCGAACCTAGCTGTATGACGTTGTCTATCGTGCCTATGTCTATTCCGAGCTCGAGGCTTGTTGACGATACGGCGCACTTTAATGAGCCTTTCTTCAGCATATCCTCCACCTCGAGCCTTGACTCACGTGAAAGAGAGCCGTGGTGGGCTGCTATGTCTTCCTCGTCATACTTGAACCTGCGCTTGAGGTTGAATACCACGCGCTCGGTCCCGCTCCTCGTGTTGGTGAAGACCAGAGTGGTCTTGCTTTTCTTTATTATGCTGTTCAACTCCTTGTACATAGCGCGCTCTATGGCCTCGTCATCGGTGTTTATCATGTCCTTAACCGGGCTGAGCGCCTTTATGTCGAGCTGCTTGCTCCACGATGCGTCTACAATGGTGCAGTCGCGCGGCTCTGCGCCGTTGTAGCCGACCAGGAATTTTGCAGCCTCTTCGAGAGGATAGAGCGTTGCTCCCATGCCTATTCGGACGAAATCCTTGCCTATTATATCAGTTAGACGTTCTATTGAAACGGAGAGATGCACGCCGCGCTTGTTATTCGCAAGCTCGTGTATCTCGTCTATAACTACGTACTTGACGTCATTAAGGTTCTCTACGAATTTCTGTGAATTGAGCATTATGGCTAGGCTTTCTGGCGTAGTGACGAGGATGTTCGGCGGCCTTACCAGCTGCTCATGCCTCTCCTTCTGGCTCGTGTCGCCGGTCCTAACGCCTATAGTGACGTTCCTTATGTTTTTCTTTATTACCTCGACTCCCTTGTCCTTCCTTATCATATCGTAGATCGCGTCCAGAGGCTGGAGGAGGTTCCTGTATATGTCGTTATTGAGCGCACGAAGCGGCGATATGTATATGCAGTAGACCTTGTTCTCAAGCTCGCCTTGCAATGAATAGTCGAACAGCTTGCTTATTATAGACAGGAAGGCTGAGATAGTCTTGCCGCTGCCTGTAGGGGCGGTTATCAGGACGTTCCTATTATCGCTGATGAGCTTAAACGCGTACTGCTGCGGAGGGGTGAGCTCATTGAAGTTCTTCTTGAACCATCCGCCAACGTATTTGTTGAGCACGCCTATGCTCACATCGTCGCTGAACGGCTTTGTCGCGTATTCTATCATTCTATCGTGCCTGGTGCATTAAAGCGGGGGGCTTGCGCTGACGCCGGTGCAATGATTAAATAAAACAGAAAAAGAACTATTGAAAATGAAAAATCTAAAATCAGCTGCTCACTTGTATATAGATTGGTACTGCTGGTTGTTGTCGTCCGTTATAGTTATGCATTCGCCTTCGCATTCCACTAGGCACGCTTGGCAAAGTATGCATGCGTCGCCGTTAACTGCAACAGACAAGCCTCCGCTGCGGTCCTCATACTTCTCGGCGAAGTGATGGTGGCCGTCCTGTACGGTATCCCATTTTGCCTTAACAGCAGGGTCAGAAGCGCCCTTCCATTGCTGGTCAGCCGGAGCGACGTCCGCGTTGGACTCGGCCCCACTTCTGTCCTTCATCTGGAAGACTGCGACTGGGCATACATCAAAGCAGTGAGCACATCCGGTGCATTTCGGTTTGTTAACCCATACCTTCATTAAATCAACTCGATATTATTAGAAAGTCCAATTAACCTATTTATTGTTTTCTATGCGATGCATTACGCTGTATACACGCCAATACGGGCGCAGCTGTCGATAACGCCCGTAGACTGTGCATAAGCATTATGCGATCAGCCGAACAATCCTGCTAGACCTCCTGCTGCCTCCTCCTCGCTCTTCTTCTCTTCCTTCTTTTCCTCCTTCTTTGGTTGAGCTCCCTGAGCTGGTGCTGGGGCTGCTGCCTGGACCTGGGCGGACTGTGCGTTCTTTATTACGTCCTTTATGTTCACCCCCTTTAGGGACGAAACCACTGCCTTCGCCTTGGCCTCGTCAGGTGCAAATCCTGCAGCCTTTACTACGTCTATCACATTCTGTTCGTTGATTTCCTTCCCTGCTGCATCAAGAAGCAATGCAGCGTAGACATATTCCATTCATTTCACCTTTTTCTTAACGTCATATTTACAATTTATTTGGGCACCATGCCTCCAAGCGCAGAAGCCTGTGCAGCTGCGTTTGATACGAGCTTCTCAGTTATTCCTGTATCATAGATATTCGCTGTCACACCCAAGTATTCGGCCTGTGCGTATGCCTCGCCTATGAAGTGGTTTATCGTGTACCTGTTTATTATTTTTGCCGACAGGCTGAGCGATAGCGCCTTGTAGAATGAATCGGTGATGTCCTGCAGTGTCGATGCTGCGTCTATTGAGAGCACTTCTCCCATGAACATAAGCTTCTTGTCCGTTATCACTGATGGCAGCATGGATGCTGTGAAAGGCATTATGCCGAGCGTCCTTAGCGCCTTTGCTACATTTGCAGCTATCACGGTGCCCTTTGGCACCAGTACCTTGTCCTTTGATATCAGCACCTTGCCCTTGTCTATCTTTACATCTATACCTGCCTGCTTCAACTCTGTAACTGCCTGCCCAGGCTGTATGCTCGTCTCCCCGCTCTTTATCTCTATGTCAGATGGTGCTATCTGGTTGGGCTTTGCTGCGAGCCTGATTGTGTTTGCCTTGAACCTGCCGTAGAGCTCGAAAGGATCGCCGTTGCTGAGCAGTATTGCGCTCGTTCCCTTCATCTCATTGATTAGGGGCTTGAGCGCCGGCTTGCTCTCCAGTATCTTTACAAGGAGGTTGCGCCTCCCAAGCAGGAATTTTACGTCCGGCTTCATCTGATTTTTAGACTTCTGGAGCAGCCTGTCCGGGATGCTGCTGAGCGGCACTATGCCCACTACCTTGTACTTGTCGAGCAGCTTTGTGTTCTCCTCGACGAACTTTATCTTTTGATCCTTGGTAAGCATTGTATCACTCATATGATGCGTAGCGGCTTGCTCATTGTCATCTTCACGTAAACGGACTTGAGGTTCTGCTTCCCGACCTTCTTGGAGACCGAGCTGAGCACCTCGTCTATGTTTGCTGCAAGTTCTACAGCGCTCATTTTTTCTGTACCTACCATGCAGTTTATCGTTGGGAGGTACTTGCCCTTGTTCTTAAGCGTTATCGACTTGTTAGCGTTGCTTATCAGTGTTGATACATCAGCGCCTATGACTGGCTTCGGCATCTTGCCCCTAGGACCAAGGAACTGACCGAGCGACTTCGCGATCTGCGGCATCAGGCTAGGCTGGGCCAGAAGATCGCATGAAAGCAGTTCGTTCAGCTTCACCTTGTCTGTTACAAGCGTAGGCAACTCCTTGCTCTGTATTATCTTTGCGCCGCTCTGAGAAGCCTTGTCCGACATCACCTTGTCATCAGCGAAAACTATGACGTTGCTTGCCTTGCCCTTCCCGTTCGGCAGCTTTATGTCAAGGTTTAACCTGTTGTCCTGCTTGTTGAAATCTATGTTCGCAAAATTCATGGAAAGCTCTAGGCTCTGGGTGAACTTCCTCTTCCCTTTATTCTCATCGATAAAGGCGCTGAATTTGTCTAAAGTCTCTTTTTCCATCTTTATCCCTCCTGCAACAGATGCAGTAACTGCGGGAAAAGCAGTGAATATTATTTGGCGTAAACTTTTATAAACATTCCGCAAATACTTGTGAAAACATTTTAGAGGGATAATTGATCAAATGTAGGTGAATTTTGTCTTGTATGCCCTGGTGGCGGCCTCCCTCACCATTTCAACGTACCTTTTCCTTCCTGCAGAGCTGAAATTGGAAAATTTGGCGGGGTTTACCTGGAAGCCAGATGCCTGCGGATGGCCATTGCCCCCAAGGGCCCTGGAAAGGCGCGAGCAGTCTATTCCTGAAAAGCTCCTGACGTGAGCGGAGCCGTCTTTTGTGGTTACAAAAACCTGTATTTTCGAGCCGGTTAATTCGCTGATCTTGGTGCATGCGAGGTTGCTCTCCATGTTTGTGGAGAATGCTACGCCTATTATGTACTTGCTACCGGAAATTGATGCGACAGTCGCCTTTATTGCCTTCAGGTTCTTGCGCTCATCGATCTTGTATTCTTTGTGCACCTTTTTGCACTCAGGTCCGTTGAGCTCTCCGGCTGAAACTTCACGTGCAAGCCTCAACATGCTTAGGTTGGATTTTTTCGACTCTGTGTCTAAGTATGTTATCACTTCGGATATTTTCTTTAGAGCTGATTCATCGCGCTTTATGTGGGCTTTTAGGTTGAAATCCGTTATGTGAGCAAATTCGGAGAGCGCTTTGCACACTGCATTGTCGCTGCAAAGCACGCGGAAAACCAACTCGGATGCGCAGTAATCGCTGTTCTCTCCGGCTATAATGAAATCAACCGACTTTGATATCCTTCTTAGCGCATAATCGCTCCAAGGATGGTGATCCAGCCATATTATGCGATTTCCGTCAGCCTTAAGACTCTTGAAGAGCGCAGTGACGGCCTCCACGCGGCCATCCTGTGCTGATAGATCGGAAACTATTATGTTGGTGTCCTTGAGGTTCATGCCCTTTATCGTTTCAATCGTGGCGTGGAATGTCTCTTCATCGTAATTCGAGAAGAGTACTCTTTTTACCGCACCCCCGTACTTGCAGATCAGCTGTGCCGCACTTGAGACGCCATCGAAATCTCTCCTGTGGGTTATTGACAGTATGTCGCCTTTTATGACAGGCAGATGGCCGAATTTTGTTACCGACATTTGCTTACCTCACGGGGTTAGGCGCTTCCTGTCGCGCGGGAACAGGGATGATTCGCGTATGTTGCCGGCACCGCAAAGCTTCATTGTGATTCTTTCAAGCCCTATGCTCCATCCGGCATGCGGCGGCGCGCCGCACCTGAACGCATTTATGTAAAACTCGAAATTCTTAGGATCCATCCCTTTATTCCTTATCGCCTCGTCTAGCATCTCCGGCTTGTGTATCCTCTGCGCGCCGCTTGAGATCTCAAGCCCTTTGTATATGAAATCGTAGCTTTCAGTAAGTTCCTTATTGCTTGGGCTAGGCATTGAGTAGAAAGCCCTTAAGATCGTCGGGTAATTGCGTACAACAACGGCATCGCCGTACAGTTTGTAGAGCCGTTCCTCGCTTTCACGCGATATGTCATCTCCATAGTTTATGCTGACCCCATCCGCCTTTAGGGCGTCTACGGCTTCCTTATATGTCATGTTCTTTACGTCCGGAACTTTGAGGTCCTTTACGTTGAGCGTTTGAAGATCCTTTGCGTTCTTCTGGAGCACGTCATGCACTATGGTTTTAACCACCGTTGAAAGTATCGAAATCGCGTCGGTCGAATCGGCAAATGCCATTTCTATGTCCATCTGCGTAGATTCCGTAAGATGGAAAGTCGTGTTTGACTTTTCAGCCCTGAACACTGGCGTTATAGTGAACACCCTGTCCATACCGCCTATTATCGCTAGCTGCTTGTAGAGTTGGGGCGATTGGGCGAGGTAGGCCTTTGTCTCGAAATACTGCACTGGGAAGAGTTCCGCGCCACCCTCTGTTGCCTCGGCAACGATAGAAGGCGTCCTTATCTCCCTAAAACCAAGCTTGACCAGCGTTTCCCTGAAGCTCGATAGCACAGTTGACTGTATATTGAATATCGCGAGCGTTTCAAGGCGACGCATGTCTATGTACCTGTAATTCAGCCTTACATCAAGATCCGCGGGGACCTTGCCAGTGACCTCAAAAGGTATTTTTGTCGATAGAGGATTCAGGTTTTCAATCTCTTTTGGGACTATTTCAAACCCGACCCTCGCCTCCTTGTTGAGCTTTACGGTACCGACTACGCGCACCACGCTTTCTTTTGGCAGAGACATTTTTTTTATTGTTGAAGGGTCTGTGACGCCGTTTTTCGCCACAACTTGTACTATGCCGCTATCGTCCCTCAGCAGCAGGAATGTAAGCTTGCTGAGCTCGCGGACCTCATGGACCCATCCGGCCAGGCATACCTCCTTACCGTCCATGCTCGTGTTGAGCTCGCCTATCAAATTCGTCCTAAGCATTTGAAAACCGTTGGTGTTTTATTGTGATTCTGCCATGGCTTGATTTATATTAAATCTTGCGCAGCGGAACTTATTTGTCGCGCCGCACTGTTACCATAAACACTCTAATTATAAGAATTTTTGCAAAAGACAGGTGCTAGGAAAACATATGCACAGCTAAGCCACTTCTAACTTTAGACAATGCCATGCTTCAAGCGCCTGGTTGCACGGATTGCGCTTACTTCTTCAGGGTTATCTGTATTGAGCTTACCTTAGAGCTCGTTCCATCCTCGTTCTGAACCTCCTCGGATTTTATAGTTATGCCATCTGAGCTCGGATCCCTTATCTCCTTTATGAACCTGCTGCGCGTTATCTCCACAACGTCAACGGCCTTTGCTATGGCGTTTCCACGCGCTTTCACTGCGACCATAGGTTTGCCGTTGTTCATTTGTGTCACGACAGCAAGGACGTAGTTCATCGTAGGTTTCTTGCCCACGTATATTATATTATCATCTCCCTCAACGTAGTTTGCTGCGGGATCATTTCCATTAGACTTTGCGGCTATCTGGATGAAGCTCACCTTGGACTTTGAGCCATCTTCATTTAGGAGTTCCTCGGATCCTATCCTTATGTCATCGTTTGTAGGACCGCTAACGTCAGGCATGAATCTGTTTTTTACTATCTCTGCCACGTCAACCGCCCTAGCTATAGCATTTCCGCGGGCCTTTATTCTTACCTCCTGCATGCCGTTATTGAATTGTGTAACAACTGCTAGCACGTAGTTCATCGTAGGCTTTCTGCCTATGTAAACTATGTTCTCGATCTTTTGCTCTCCTTCATCAACTTGCTCTTGGTTCATCATTTAATCACAGGTATAATGTCGCGCCGATACGGTTTCCTGACCGGATTGCGAGAGGATATTATGTACTACTAATTTAAAAACTTTTCTCGCATAGTAGATTATATTGATTGAGCGGATTTCCTTTTTAATACATGATAAAAGGTGCTTTGGAATCGATTAATAGGAAGTTGACATTTGAATTTATGCAATATTTTATCGAAGGGATTTCATAGGTATGGAAAATCTTGCGACCATGTTTCCTCGATACAAAACGATTTGTCAACTTCCTAATCGGTTAAGAGTTCAAAAATACTTTAATACTTTGTGGCAGATAAATACGCTGGGACAGATTCAATGGAATACAAGATAGCATTTGGTACGAGCGGATGGCGCGAACGCATGGACACGGAATTTAAGGAAGAAAATGTTCTGCGCGTTGCGCATGGGATAGGCAGATATCTTCAAAAGGAGAACAAAGCCGGCACGGTTGTTATAGGGTTTGACACGAGGAAAAACTCGTCTATTTTTGCGGAGAAAGTTGCCGGTATTATCAGCGGCTTCGGCTATGAAACGCTGTTATCCGACGCGCCCTGTCCTGTCCCTGCTCTGGAATTCCATGTGAGGAGGATGAAGGCTATAGCAGGGGTAATGGTTACCGCAAGCCACAACCCGAAGATTTACAACGGGATAAAATTCATACCTTATTACGGCGCGCCGGCTTACAAGGAGATAACAGACGCAATAGAGCAGGTCATACCATCAGGGAAGGTAGAACCTGTGGCTTACAATAAGAAGTTGATAAGCATAAAGCCAGATTATCTCAAGTCGTTGGAAGCGTCTCTTGACCTGGGCAAGATAAAAGATATGCATATAATAGTGGATGTGCTTTACGGCACCGGGGCGGGCTACCTTTCAAGCCTTCTCTCAGATGCTGGTGCTGAAGTAAAGGAGATACACTCGAAGCCTGATTCTGATTTCGGAGGTTTATCAGGCCCGAATCCAACAGAAGAAACATTAAAAGAACTTGTTGCTTTGGTAAAAAAGGAAAACGCGGACTTAGGCATATCAAATGATGGGGATGCGGACAGGTGCGCGCTGGTCGATAGGAACGGAATGTATTACTCGCCCAATGAGATAGGGTTGATACTATGCGATTACGCGTTTGGACTGAAGGGGATTGATGGGGACGTCGTAAAAACAGTGGCTACAACAAGCGCGCTCGAAAGGTTGTCTAAAAAATTCGGGGTTAGGTGCGTAGAAACGCCTATAGGCTTCAAGTATCTTGCTAAGGAGATACAGCACGGAGCCGCTATAGGGATAGAAGGCAGCGGCGGGGTAGGTCTTGGGTGGTGGCTCCCGGATAGGGATGGCATAGCTGTTGGCGCAACGATATGCGAGGCGCTTTCTGTACAGAAGCTAGCTCTGGATCAACTTTGGAAGAAAGTTGCACATGATTACAATTACGGAACGTTCATCACTTATGACCTTCCTAAAGACGGGAAACTGGAACGCAGCATAAATGCTCTGAAGGAGAACGAGGCCATGATTGAACTTGGCGGGATTAAGATAGCACGAAGATCGTATATGGATGGCGTGAAGCTTATCATGGAAGATGGCTCATGGGTTCTTGTGCGAAACTCTGGAACCGAGCCGATAGTCAGGGTATATATAGAATCTGATAAGGTCGGCAAGGTGAACGCGCTAAGGGCCGCGATGGACAGTTTCCTTGGAATAAAATAGTATTTTGTCTTGAAGCCCTATGATTGATGTAACCTCAATGCGTAGAAAAGTTTAAATCTTTTAGATACACCATACATGCATTGCGTGATTGCTTATGCCAAGCGTTTCTAAGTTTACTACTTTTGATGTGGACCTATACGAGCTGGATTTGATAAACAGCCTTGATGTCAAGCATATACTTACAATGAACGGGATAAGGACTTCTTTTGATTCGCCCGGTGCCGGTCTGGCTCAGATCACAATGTATGGTGCACAGATACAGAGTGGCCTCGCAGTGGTGGACTACAGCGAGGAGACCAAGAAGGCTAAGATAATATATATTAAGGGAGGCAACGGGATGCTTGAAAGCCCTGCAGAGGTCGGGCCCCTATACGAAAAGGGGCTGGGTCAGAAGCTAGCTGGCCTGTTGCCTGACAGGAAGGCCGCGCGCCTGTTCATAGTGAGCAGCTTGGTAATGTATGACGGCACTAAATTGGTGAAACTGGTGCTAACAGACGCTCTTATAGACATTTCGGCTTCTTAAATTCAAGCGCTTTATTCTTGCTTTTACATGTAGTACCTTATGGCTAAGCATGAAGTGTCATCGCAGAACCTAAAATCAGCAGCCGTCTTAGTGCTTGCATCCGGAATAATGGTCGCAATGGACAGCATCAATCCGGAGCGGTAATAAATTACTGGCCGTGCAGGCATTTTGTTGGCGGATAGCATGCACAATTTGTGCGCAAAGTGACGCATAAGGTATTTAATGCTTATTTTGCAGAATATATGTGCGTTCAAATTTCTGGCTGTTCGTAAACATTTAATCCTGTTGCGCCACAAATTTTGAGTCCCAGTATGAGCCTGAAATTTTGCGTGGATCTGATTTGATGCTACAAGACTTTGGACTGCTGCTACAGCTGTCCGCACCAGCTAACAATTGGGTGTCGGCCGGCTCTGTTCTTGTCGAGCAAGTGATAACGCTATTGATATCGCTCCTCACTTTGCTCGCACTTTCGATACAGATAGCCAGGCCTTACTTCCTGAGGATCCTCAGGAAGTTCACGCTCAGGCTTGCCGCAGACGTATGGTGGCTCATATTCGTTCTGCTTAGGGACGCAGGCATTTTTCTTGTATTATTCCTCGGAATAACGCTGTTCTGGCCAGGTACATTCCAGGACTACGCCGTAGCTATGCCATTCCAGCCATTAGGTATAGATTTCTTCACCTTCGCCCTCGTGCTGCTTCTGCTTAGGGACACGAACGAGGATGCAAAGGCCAACAAACTACTCACGATATTCATAGCGATAGGTACGGCTCTGTTCCTTTTCGGCACCATATTCGTAACATACAATCCTGCACAGCTGACAGGCATAAGCATCCCGACGGTATCAACCAGCCCTAGCAACTTCTGGGGCTTCATGTACACTTACTTCGACTCGATAAACTCGCCGCTGATATCAATATATTCATTCTATATAACTCTGATAGTGCTCGGATTGGCCGGAGGCAGGGCTGTCACATGGTCTTACGAGCAGTGGGGCACGACGCCGCTGGACTCTATAATGGGGCTATTCGGAATGAAGAAGAAGGCGCCTGCGGCGGCCCAGGAGGCGAAGTGACTTGGTGGAACTATGTTAGAACTATTACCATTGTTGCTTCAGGCTGCACCGGTAGCTAGCGCTTCGCTCAGTAATATAACCGCGACACTGAATACAACAGCAGCGATAGTCAACCCATCTTCCATAGATGCAGGATTGGCGGTGTTCGTCGAGGAGACGCTTGCAGTAGTGATATTGCTGCTCATGGTGCTCGCCATATCATTGCAGCTGGCACGCGGCTACTTCCTGCGCATACTGAAGAAGTTCACGCTCAGGCTCACTGCCGATTTATGGTGGCTTATATACATACTGTTGAGGGACCTTACAGTGTTCCTTGTACTATTCTTGGGGCTGATATTGTTCCTGCCATCCGCTGATCTGACTTTTGGCGTGGCTGTGCCGTTCATGCCGCTGGGGATAGACCTATACGCCATAGCTCTGGTAATAATACTGGTGAAGAACTCCGACGAAGAGAGCAAGTATGACACTTTAGTAACTACTATACTGGCGCTCGGCACTGCGCTGTACATGATAGGCACAATAGGGGTTACTGAGACACCGCTTGCACTTGCAGTCATACCCGGCACCGTATCAGCAGCATCCAGTAACCCATGGGGCTTCTTTAACAACTACTTCAGTTCCATCAGAAACCCTGCTCTCGAGATGTATTCATTTTATATAACGTTCATAATACTGGCAGCATGTGGCTTGTACGCGATTATGTGGTCGCTCAAGCAGGGCGAGAAAAAGCCTGCCACGGTCCCGAACCCGGCAGCGAGGCTGACTATGGCACCGACACCAGGACCACAGGCACCGCAGCCTAAGCCTGCGATGGCTATGCAGCCTGCGCCACAGATGGCCCAGACAGGCCAACCGAAGCCCCAAATAGCGCCAGCTCCTGGAACAGCTATACCAAAGCCACCGATTATGTGAGTTAGATGGCGTTCAAGTTCACTTTTGATAAGTCGATATGCATACAGTGCGGGATATGCGGAGATTCATGCCCCGTGAACGCGCTTGACTTCACGAGGCCGAGGCACAAGAATGTAGAGGATGACGAGACGAAGGGCGACCTAACGAGCGATATGACTGAGTACCCTATACAGGTCAACAAGTGCATAGGCTGCCAGATATGCCCTGAGGAGTGCCCCGTGTCGTGCATCGACATAATAGAGACCGATAAGGAGCCCGAGTACGCCCCGAAGCAGGGACCTATGATGACCGAAGAGCCTAAGGAGGACGCTTTCCCATTGAAGGAGTATACAAAGCTAAGACCTACGCGCATGAAGTCCAAGGACCAATGGGGGAATCTGTTTACATGGAGGCCGAGGAGGAGGAAGTTCCAGACGCAGACTTGGGAGACCATGCAGCCTGAAGCATGAGCCCTCGGACTGATTCTGATTTTTAATTTTATGCATTCCAGCTTTGAAAACCACTGCCTTAAGGCAGTCGGATGA
>JAJYYB010000009.1 GCA_021801355.1 Microcaldota archaeon
GGCCGGAATTATAGATTATGGTGGCAAAACTTCAGAAAAAGGCAGATGGTTGCTTATAATAAGAAGGGCTGCCCAGAACGCCAATTTTATCTGATATCACATATCAAACGTTTTCTGGGACAGAGCCGCTGAAACAACAAAGCATGTTTATTAAATATTATATCGAAAAGATATAATCAAAAGCGGTGTATACTTGGTAGAAGCACTAAGCCAGCCCAATACCAGCACAGAAGACGTAGGAGAGCCAAAGACAGAGGCGAATTGGGCAGGTAGGCTCAAGACCGGAGTTAGCGGCCTTGATTCGATGCTTTCAGGCGGCATACCAGAAGGCAAGCAGGTCCTTATAACAGGTGCACCGGGCGTTGGCAAAACGCTCCTTTCATTCCAGACGCTTTACAACTGCGCCAAGTCCGGTATCCCGTCGCTTTATATAGCACTAGAGGAGGATACTCACGACTTGTTGAAGAACGTGCAAGAGGCCATACCTGCACTTTCTGATGTTGGCGACCTAATGAAGACCGGCATGCTTAACATAAAGGGTCAGGGGACACTCTCTGTGTTCTTAACCAAGGGGGAAAACGCATCATCCACTCTTGATCAAATGGTCTCTGAACTAGACAGCATAATAAAAACTACAAATCCGAAAGTTATCTGCATAGATTCGATATCACTTATAAAGCTCCTATTCCAGGGAGAATTTGAGTATAGGAACGCCCTTACTCATCTAGCAGTAGATTTTAGGAAGTCAGGGATAACATGCTTGTTTATCTCGGAGATGAAATCTTCTGACCTCTCCGTACTTGTTTTCGAGCAGGAATATTTCATATTTGACGGGATAATGGCGCTGTATGAGAGCAGAGGGGAAAAGGGGCGCGAGCTCCACATGGAAATTGTCAAGATGCGTGGCACCAAGCACAGCAGGCTTCTTGCACCATATGACATCACCAGCAACGGCTTTCAAATCCTCCTTAAAGAGGTATAGATGGGTTGAATGGCCCTTTTGAATATTTGCTCTTCGGATTTCCGAACCCTGCTTTGACGTCGTGAATCGAATTTGCAGGGGGAGAGATTTGAACTCTCGAACCCGCTAAGGGTTTGAGAGTGCTTCCTAGCTGTTTCACGCCTATATTCCTAGCCATATTTCACACCAAAAACAAAATTAATTTCTAAGCCAAAGCAGGTTCATCTGAACCATTGATATTAGCCTAGCATGGTATATAAGCATCCACGGTTCAGATTCACGGAAAATCTGAACCTTAAAAAGTTGCTAGGCTTGCTATTTGCTATAACTTTCGTAAACCACTTGCATAATTCGTAATGTAGTTTGTTTATTTATAAGCAATCCTCCAGCGATTATAAGCACTATTCCCACGGCTTCTAATCCGACTCCTTCAAATGAAGTAGTTAGTGAATTTGTTAGCGCTGCACCTGCATTTGTTGAATTAGTGAAGTTTTTAAAATTGAAAGCAAATCCCCAAGTCTGATAGCCATATATTATGCATAAAATACCTATCATTATTAGTGCAAGCCCTATGATAACTTTAGGTACAGAGTAGCGGGTTCCTACTTTAACAGACGCTCCTGCATTTACTCCAACCTCAGCACCAACTTTTGTTTCTTTTGACTCAACAGTTGGTTTACTTGCATAATTTTTGGCCGAAGTTGTTGCCCTAATATAATTAATTCCATAGATAATACCTGCTACAATGAACCCTCCGATTACGGCTTCTGCAATTCCCTCTAAAAATTGAAATACCATAGGGTTTCACTTTTTATTATGCTCAGTATTTCATTGGTTTCAGTGGTTCGTTAGTGTATGATGAGAAGGTCTTTTCTATTATGCCTAGTTGGTGTTCTAGACCTTCGATGTCATGTTTAGTGGTATCTAAATTCAATAAGGTTTTTTCCTTAAGCGAAGTTAATTTCTTATAAAAGATGCTATTGTAGTAAGGGCATGCCTTAAGTTCTTCATCTCCATCTTTCTTGGCCTTTTCATATACCTTGAGTGTGTCCTTTACAGCCAATATGTTCTTATCAGCGATTTCTAACTGATAATTATAGTTAGAGACCTCTTTGTTATATGCCTCTTGCGCTTCCCTAATCTCTTTTTCCTTCTTATTCACTTCGGTTATCTTTTCGAATATTTCTGCTCCATAGTGTGGATATAGTCTCTTATATTGTTCCACGCTCCCATATTGCAGGGTATCTATATCTACGTCCTTCATTTTCTGTTTTACAGTAACTCGACCTTTTGCTTTCATACCTTTTAATGTCTTTCCAAGCATTTTGTCTTCGTATTTTTCCTCTTTATTTAAGAGGTTTTGTAAATTAGTATGTGCTCTATCTCTTTCCTTCATATGCGCATCAATATTTTCCTTTAAGCCTTCCGCTATTTTTTGCCTTTCTTTAGTATTATCACTAACCTGTTTTAGGTATTCTATTATTCTATTTGCTTTGAGATAGTTGTTATCTAATAGTCCTTGATATCTGGTTCGGATAAAGATCATGTCGTCTCTTCCGGTAAGCTTATCTCGTAAGCCTCCCCTTTCTATTAATCCACCTTGTGTTCTTTCTGTTTCATCACTAGGCATAATTCCACCTTTTTTATCATCAGTTTTTCCATATTTTGATATCACATTTTTATCTAGCCATATATGATAATATCTGGTTCTGCCAGAGCTAGAAAAATGTTTGGCGAACTTACATTCTACTTTAGGAACTTGAATTTCCTTCATTTCGTATCCATCATTATAGTGAATAGTAACTTCTTGATTGCCTACAGAAAAAGACCCACTATGTTCGTCTTGCCCTATATGTATAACTATAACTCCTGTAGAGCCCCTATTGTGCCATCCTTTATATACTTCAAACAGGTGCGGTTTCCATCCATTTGCTTCCATATTCTCACTTGAAATATTCCTTTTCTTGAACATTCTTTGGTTTTATTGAAACTTCGAAATATCGTATCATAGATTTTATTGCTTCTTGCTTAGTTTTAAGCCTTTTTGTAAGCTTATAGACCTCTACAATCCTGTCCTCATCTTCAGACAAGTCCATCTGAATTTTTACCATAATAATACCTTGATATACTATGTATCATCTAAATATATAAACCTTACTGTAAGGAACCCTAGCCCTTTAGCTACGCCAGCACGTTCATCCTTCGGATTCACGTGGGCTAGCGGTGCAACTACCTGCAAGCTGCCACCAGCAACGGAACTACCTGAAAGGCCGATTTTGGGTGGGGGCGAAATCGGCATCTTTTGTAGACAAAAGATGTAGTTCCTAGCCGTCCATGCCCGTAGCCCGCCTAGCGTCGCCGTAGGCGACTTTGGAGGCGGGCGGAGGGCTTTAGAGTTTCTCTACATGAAACTCTACATGGACGGCTATAATATTGATGTGCAGTCATGTAGAGAGAAAATAGCCCTATTTTGAAGGCTTACGAGGGAGATTTTCTCTACATGGATTGACTTAGGCATGTAGAGAAACCTAAGTCATGTAGAGAATACCAGAGCTATGGCATGAAAAGCCTAGCTTTGAGGCTTGCAGCCTGAGATAGGCCAAAGGCGTTGTCTATCTCCTTGTATAGCTCCTCTTTCCTAGTGCTTATGTAGGTCATGGTGGTACTAGGATCGCTGTGCCTAGCGAACCTGCTTGTTAGCACCAAATTGCCATTGGTCTGCCTTGCGAAGCTAGTTATGGCATAGTGTCGGAGGCTGTGTGTGGTAAGCCTATGGAGCCTTCTTGTGCTTCTTTCTGGGCTTGATTCATCTGAGGTGTCATACACCTCATCCAAGCCCGTCATTCGTACATATTCCCTAAATATGCGCCTTACATAGTTCTGCTCCAAGTAAGGTTCCGGCCTCTTGGTTCTCAGCTTGTCAGCGTAGAACAGGAATCCCTGCGCCTTCTCTATCTCCGACTTGTGCTTCGAGATGAAGGCTACGGTCTCCTTGAACAGAGGCATTGGAATGAGCAATGAGTCCATAACCTGAGCTTTCTCTGTCTTCAAGGTTAATTCCCTCGTTTCTAAGTCTATTGAGTTGATATTGACTCTGACCGCTTCTCCTATTCTAAGCCCAAGCTGCGCTTGGTAGCTGAATAGCAATCGAAACTTGTCAGAGTCTATTGTGTGTAGGAACCTCTGAAGTTGAATATCGGAAAACGCCTTAGAGATTGAGCCATATTTCGGCGTCTTCCTCTTTCCTGCAAACCTCTTGGTCTGCGTCTTGTGCAATACCGATTGCAGTTTCTGTAATTGGTGCCATGAAACGTTCATGGACACCTGCTTGAGGGTTTCTGAGAAATCCTCGAAATCTTCGTTCCTTGAAGATTTGCTTCTCGGATTTTCGAAGCCTGCTTTGACATCGTAAAATGGATTTGCAGGGAGAGAGATTTGAACTCTCGAACCCGCTAGGGGAACGGGCCCTAAACCCGCCACATTTGACCATGCTTTGCTATCCCTGCACTACGGATTAAATTCCATATTTGTTTATAAATAGATTCCTACACTGTCTGCTTTGCAGTGTAAAAGCAGCTCAAGAATATTGATCATAGCAACTTTTCCATAATAAATTCGTCGTAAAATCTGGATTTTATCTTTAGCTCTTTTCTTAGTTTGCCAGAGATAACGAAACCATTTTTCTTGTAAAGATTTATTGCAGGAGTCTGTTTTGTATTAACCGAAAGCGTTACTTTTGCTATTCCACCGTGTTTTTTAACAGTTGATAACGCTCTGCCCATTAACAACCCGCCGAGTCCATTGCCACGGTAGCCTTTCGATACATAAAAGCTGTAGATGTTGGCGATGTGCTTGGTCTTATACCTTTTATTGAAAACTACGGCTATCATGCCTACAGGCTTGTCTTCATAAAATGCGAACATCACATTGCGCAATCTATTCCTCCAGTCCTTATACGCCAGCTTGATTTCTTCCTCGTAAGAGCTACCGAACGCTTCAGGCTCGCCTTTCAGCGCCTCAAGTCGTAGTGCCCTGTAGTCCCTCCACCTTGCAGGCGTTAGCTTTCTTATTTCTGGCATGAATTTTAGGAGTTTTATAATTATTTATGTCTATGTGCTGTTGGCATAAACAGGCATGATGATAATCCTTTTATTTGTCACCTGAGAGAACAATAACGCCTTTTAGTGGAATTGATATGCTTACGACGAAATATGTAAGGGACCACCTTGATGAGATCAGGGCTTCTATGAAGAAGAGGAAAAGCACTTATCCGTTAGAGGAACTCCTGAAGCTGGATGAAGACTGGAGGGGTTTAAAAACCAAGCTACAGGAGCTGCAGACCAGAAGGAACAAGGAGAGCCTCGAGATATCGCAGCTCAAAAAAGAGAAGAAGGACATCACCGAGAAGGTGGCAGGCTTAGCAAAAGTCAAAGATGAGATAGTAAGGATAGAGGGCGAGCTGCCGAACTACGAAATGCGCATAGATGGGCTGCTGTGGAATATGCCAAATACGCTGCACGATACGGTGCCATATGGTGAGAGTTCCGAACAGAATGTTACGCTGAGAAAGTGGGGCGACGTGCCCAAAAAGAGCGCAAAGGGCCATGAGGAGATACTGCTCAGCCTAGGCCTTATTGACATCGAGAGAGCTGCGAAAGTATCCGGGGCAAGATTCTACTACCTGAAAGGCGATATGGTGCTGTTAGAGCAGTCGTTGATCAGGTTCGCTCTCGATCTTCTGACCAAAAAGGGATACACCACTATATCCCCGCCCTACATGATAAAGAAGAAATATTACAAAGGAGTGACAGCGCTCGGGGACTTCGAAGATGCGCTCTACAGGATAGGCGACCCTAAGGAGGTCGAGGCGAAGAAGGAATACGAGAAGGTGGATGAAGACTTATTCTTGATATCGACCTCAGAGCACCCTATGGCCGCAATGCACGCCGAGGAGACGTTCGCAGGCAACCAGTTGCCTCTCAGGTACGCCGGCGTCAGCATGTGCTTCAGGAGGGAGGCCGGAGCGCACGGCAAGGACACAAAGGGCATGTTCAGGGTCCATCAATTCTACAAGGTCGAGCAGTTCATATTCTCGAGGCAGGACGATTCGTGGAGCTATTTCGATGAGCTTATAGGGAACGCGGAGGAGGTCTTCCAGAAGCTTAAACTACCTTATCGCGTTGTCGAGATATGCACAGGCGACATAGGCACTGTCGCTGCCAGGAAGAATGACATAGAGGCGTGGATGCCCAGCCAGCAGGATTACAGGGAGGTAGTATCGTGCTCGAACTGCACGGACTGGCAGGGCATCAGGCTCGACATAAAATATGACGACAAAGGCGAGCGCAAGTACGTGCACACGCTCAACAGCACGGCCGTAGCGACAACCAGGGCCTTGGTAGCCATAGTTGAGAACTACGCGAATGATGATGGCACTATAACTGTTCCAGATGTTCTTGTCCCGTACATGGGCAAGAAGGTAATAGGCTAGCTCCTGCAGCGCACCCATGCACTGCTTTTTGTGATAGTATGAAGAAAGAGTATGATATTAAAAAAGAGCTCAAAAGGCTCTCTACGATAAAGGGTTCAGGGACGGAGTTGATAAGCATATACGTACCGCCGGGCTTCCAGATAGCTGACGAAGTATCAAGATTGAGGGAGGAGCATGGTCAGGCATCGAACATAAAGTCCAAGACCACAAAGCAGAACGTGCAGGGCGCGATAGATAGGATAGTGCAGTACCTTAAGCTCTACAAAACGCCGCCGCCGAACGGGCTGATAGTTTTCTGCGGCAATATATCAAGCGTACAGGCAAATCCTGACATAGAACTTTTCTCCATGGAGCCGCCGCAGCCGATAAAGATGAACATATACAGATGTGATTCCACTTTCCTGCTTGAGCCGATAGAGAACATGCTCGAAGCAAAGGACATGTACGGCATGTTAGTAATGGACGGCAGGGATGCGACAATAGCGGTGCTCAGGGGCACTCACGTTACCGTTGAGAAGAAGGTCCGCTCGTTCGCACATGCGAAGGTAAGGAAGGGAGGCCAGTCTGCAGCAAGATACGAGAGAGCGATAGAGGAGAGCATAGACGATTACTACAAGAGCATAGGCGACACAATAAACGGGATGTTCCAGAAGTACGAATTCAAGCTCAGGGGATTGGTGGTAGGCGGACCGGGGCCCACGAAGGAGAATTTCGTAAGGGCTAAGGTGCTCAACTACCAGATCAAGGTGCTCGGCGTCTTCGATACAGGGTATACGGACGAGAATATGGGCATAAACGAGCTCCTTGAGCGCTCAAGGGAGCTGCTTTCTGAGCAGGCGGCCGTGCAGGAGCGCAAAGTCATGGAGCGCTTCATGAGCGAGGTGGCCAGGAACGGCCTCGCAACGTATGGCTATAAGGATGTAAGGGCCGCTCTCGAGAGCGGAAACATAGTAAAACTTATAGTGAGCGACGACGCAGAGATAACTGAAGTCAGGTACAGGTGCAGTGCGGACGGCACTGAGCTTATGGCCATAGAGGAGGGCAAGGCAAGGCAGGCCAAGCACAACTGCGGAGGCAAGCTCGATATAATATCAGAGAAGGACGTGATAGAGGAGCTTATAGACATGGCGGACAAACTCGGGGTCGAGACGGTGTTCGTTGCAGCAGAGAGCCAGTACGGCAAGCAGCTGCTAATGGGATTCCACGGATTGGCTGCGATGCTTAAATACAGGTAAGTGATAGGCTCGGCCAGCGTGGCGCTTCAGCCAGACGTCATCTCCGCAGATATGCCGCACTCTGCTAGGTAATTAAGCGTGCCGCTGACGTAAAGATCGTTGTTTTTGACTACGGTAGAGTTCGTCGGGCTGTAGCTTATGAAGACGCTCGGAGAGGATGAGCCCAGCTCGAGGCAGCCGGTCAGGTTCATGGACGTGGTCCCGTTTGAGCCGAGAGTGGCAACGGAACACCTGTTTCCGGTGGTGTTGACCTGCACGAAAGACATCGTGGTCTCGTTCCTGTGGGATACAGGGCTCCCTATGACCTGCTCGATAAGGTTGACTGCGCACGTCTCTGCGTAGCTGAAAGTAGTGCCGTTGCTGTATTCAGCGTATATGTAAACTTTAGGCGCGGAATTGAATGCCTGCTTGAACGATTGGAACGTCCCTGAGGACGCACCGAGGACGCTGCCGACCGCATAGAACACAGCAGTAAGCACAGCTATGGCTATTATTATGATCGCGATTATGGCCTTCGCTCTGCCGGAGCCGCGCCGCGCTGCTGGTGCGCCGTCAGATGGTTTGATGATATTCGGCTGGGCCATCAACTTACCTTGAATAAACCAAGTGCCTCGCATGAGGCTCCTGAAGCGGCAGGGCCGCTTATGTAGAGTATGTTGCCATACATGCCCTTGTAGGCTATGCTGCTCGAATTCGAAGCGCTAAGCACTATTACAGGCCCGCTGGACACGGCGCTGTTGAAGCACGCCGCACCTGTGAGCGATCCTGAGCTGCCGGAGGTGCATGAATCGTTCTGTATGTAGATGACCTTCACGACCTTGCCCGTCTGGTTAAGCCCGTTTTCCAGAGCAGTGGCGCACGGCACCATTGGCGCGGATGCTGTGCCATTGATAGCTATAGTCGCCGCCTTGCTCTGCTGAAGCGCGCTAACGAATGCGCTCGCGGGCAGGAACGAGTTGGCAGAAGAGGCGAACGAGTAGGTCGTATAAGTATATGCCAGCACCAGCAGGAAGAGCAGCCCGAAGAGCATGCTCCATGCCCTCCTGACCTTCGGATTGAGCTTGATCTTCTTGTTGCGCTTGAGCTTTGCGAAAGTGAGCTCGTATATTATGCCTAGTATTATTATGCCTGCTATAAATGATATGGCAGCAGCTATGAGCGGCGCCCCCACGGTCTTTGATGATACCGGCTCCGTAGGGCTTGATTCCACCATCGATATTATGCCAGAATCGAAGGCCTTCGTGATTGCGGGTAGCGAGAACGGCGTCGAGGCGAGCGAGCCTGCTTGTGTTGATACCGAGACCAGGCTGTTAGTTATGGCCGGGAATTGCGAGACGTTTACGCGCCCGTTCAGCTCAATATTGAGCTGCTGCTGCTCGGCAGATGCGGATGCTAGACTCTGCGGAGGCGAGCCCTGATAATTAAGCTGCGCTGCAAGCAGCAGGGCGGTGTTGTCCTGCGCTATCGAGCGTATGGCTGCGTATTGGGCGCTTAGGTTCTCGTATATGGCATGCAGTTTCACAGCCGATGCTTCTACCGATGTGTTCACCTTGATTGTGTTTATGCCGATTATGAATGACTGCTGTGAGTCGTTCAGGCTTAGCACATTGGCGCTGGCATTGAACTCGGCGAATGGGAGGAATGCTGCATTCAGGCTGGCCAGGGCGTTGCTGAGCTGTGCATCGCTGATCTTGGTCAAAAGCGAGGTGGAGTTCAGCACCGCGCCGTCATATAGAGTAGCTATCGCTGCCTTCGCGGAGGAGACCGCCGCGAACTTCGAGGCTAGCGCCACAGGAGCGAAAACGTTGTCGTTTGATAGTATTGTGCTGTTTACGCGCGCCATTATCGAAGCTTCGGAAAGCGGCTCCTGGGATAGCTGCGCTATGGTGGAGCTTATGCCCGAAAGCTCGGTCTTGTTGAAGTTGGTGTAGCCGCAGAAATCAACAGAGGCGCAGTACCACGGTGCCTGCGAGACGTTGTTGTAGAAACTGCACTCGCTTTCAAGGTACGAAGGAGATGCGTTTACAGGCGGCGGGAAGAGCGGGTTTTCCGGCAGTATTTGCGAAATTGCTGATATGTTGCCCTCTATTCTAGAAAGAGCCGAAAGCTGCGAGGCTATGTCGCTCTTGTTGAGGGTATTTGTTATGTTTAAGAAGGCGGAGTAGCTCTTGTTAAGCCTGTTGTATTGTACCGAGAGGTTCTGTACGCCGGTAGCGAAGAAGCTCGGGACGCCGAAGTTCTGCAGCTCTGATGTGATGTGAGCCGAGGCTGGGAAGGTGCCGCCGCATATAGGCACGTGCTGGCAGGTGTTCTGCATGCATGTCGCTACTGAGCTTAGAGATGTGTTTGCGCTGCATACGTAAATTGACTTGCTCACCTGGTCGTATATGCCTGTTTCCTCAAGGCAGCTGGTCAGCGATGGCTGGGCCTGGCTCCTGTACGATTCCATTGCGTCTGAAAGGTTGTCTATCGTCGTATTGCCTGGGAAGAATCTCTGCAGATAGTATGGCTGCATTACATCGTATGCCAGCGTGCTGTTCAGTATGAACGTGTAGGTGCCCGAGGCGCTGTGCAGTAAAAGGTTTTGGCCGTCGGTCTCGTTGACTACCACGAAGGCGGAGCCGTTGTAGTTTATCAGATAGTATGAGGATCCTGATATGGTAGAATTAGATACCTTGTATGACTGCAGGAAAGCGTTCAGGGAAGCGTTCGCGCTTATGGCGGAATATGCGGGAGCGCCGAAAACAGACGGAGCAAGAAGCATTGCAGACAGCACAAATGCTAACATCAAGGAAGATCCGGACATAGAAACCTGGTAGATATTGTAACGTGAATATTTAAAAAGCTTGACCCGAATGCGTGACGTTGGATAAAGTGTATCGTCCAAGCTCATTGGAAATTTGAAATATGAAAGGAAAAGGAATTAAAAACAGAAAAGGAAAGAAAAAGAAAAAGGGGCAGCAGTATTTAGCTGCTGCTTGCTGCCGTGTACAGTGCCTGGATGAAGTTGTTCGACGCCTGCGTGGTCTGGTTGGCAGTGTAACCTGCTACCAGTATCCTGTTCGTCCCATAAGCCTGTGCTACAACCGCGCTTGACGGGCTGTCTATGCTTACGTTGTACAGGGTCTGCAACTGCTGGCTGAGCGCGTTGACATATCCGCTTCCTACCAATATCAGGCTGCTGCCGGAGTTCACTGCAGAGGTTCCTGCGACCGCAACCAGAGGCTGCGAGGCGAGGTTGCTCAGCAATACGGGCTGATCAGCCGATGCTATCGACGGTGTTGCGATTATGTTGCTTATGCCAGTTATGTTGTACGACGAAGTGCCGCTCAATGATATTGTGGCGTTGACGTTGTATACGGAGACGTTGGCAATGTTGGTTGCCTGGCCGATTCCATACGGGCCATATACCTTGAAGCTCTTCGTAGGCGCGACAGTGTTCGACGTAGCTGCGACAAACTCTAGGGTGTCAGGGCTCTTGGCAAAGTCCACAGTAACGCTTGTTGGCGTTATCGAGGCGATCTTGCTTCCGCGCTCTGTCCTGAAGCCAGCGTTCGTTGACGTTGTCAATGGAGACGAGAACGATGACAAGCCTGATGGCTCATATGTCATGTTGTTCGGGTTTCCATGTGTGAACGAGCCCGTGTTAGCGCTGTAGTTCAACTGGAACAGCGTGCTTCCCATCGCAGGGTCGCCAGCCGTGCTGTTGACCAAGCCAAAGGCCAGTGCATCTTGAGTGCTCTGACCAGTGACTGCTATTTCGTTCATCGTGTACGTGAAGTACTGCGCGACTGTACCGGCTGCGAGGTTAGGCGCTCCAACTGCGGCTAGGTTAAAGTCGGTTGTTGGCTGGCCGTTCTGCTGGTTGTACAGCACGTTGGCGGCTGTCGCAGTCAGGTAGTACGGCTTCCCGGACTCTGAGTACATCACCTGAGGCGCTTCTGGAGATAGTGTAGCTATAACAGAGTTACCAGCGGTGCCGATTGGCTCGTTGGCCGTTACAACTACTGTCAATCCTGGAACAGCCTCGCTCAGGCCTATGCCTGTGACATTGTACATGCCACCCTTCGGTCCTGGAGTTAGTATGTGAGACGCGAACGTAGTGCCGATAGCGCTCGATATTATCGTCGCGTTGCCAGCAGTTGTCGGCTGTCCGGCTCCAGCAGCCCCCTTGACTGTTATCGTCAATGGGTCGTTGGTGTTTATCAGGTTGCCCTCACCGCTTCCCGCTACCTCATAGTTTATATAGGTATCGTTGTTGCCAGCCAAGAATGAATTGGAGCCGGCACTTCCTGTCAACTGGTACGGAGTCAGGTCGTACAGCACCTGGCTTGAGGTCTGCGCGCCATAGCTGAATGCATCAGGTATCTGGCTTGTTACCACAAGCTCCTGAGCTGGCTCAGTTATGTTCGAGGCTATACCAGTGTTCTGGTACTCCAAGCTGGTTGTAGACGTAGTGGCAGCAGTGACTGCATCGAAGTTCGATGCGCCTAGCGTGTCACCCACGAATGTCAGCTTGAATGAAGCCGGATCCTGTATGAAGTTCAGGCTCTGTCCTGCGACCAGAGTTATCGGCGACGTGTTGTAGGCGATTATCTGCTGCAGAGCGTTCGGGTAATGGCCCGAAGATGAGGTGGAGTTAGTCCATCCCAAGAATGCCTCCCATCCGTTGTCGTATGTAGCGTTCCACACCTTTCCGCTTGTTATGTTGAACACGTTGGAGTAGAGCTGCATCTTAGCCCACTTCTGGTATCCATACAAACCTGCTGCGGTGTTGTTCACCTTGACGTAAAGTATGTGACCGCTGTCATTGAACCTTGATGCTGGTGCTCCAGGCACTATCACGGATTGGTTCGTCGCCACTCCATTATAGTATACTTGTATTATTGCTGGATAGAGGCTATTAGCGTTAGCCTGACCAAGGTCCTGCAACTGGACTGTGAACAGACCGGATGTTATGTTGTGGCCCACATAAACCGTTGTCATGTTAGACAATGATTCTGCAAGCTGCAAAGAACCTCCGAATGTCACGTTCGTGCTACCAACCCTTCCGCTGTTTGGAGGAGTTGTGTAGTTCAGTATCGTCCATTCCTGGCCCAGCAACTCTATCTGCGGCTGGTTCAGTGTGTTGCCTGAGCTACCAGTGTACTTTGGTATAGGCTTGTTGAATGTGACCTGGTATGCACCGCCTGCGCCGACTAAGGCGAAGGTCTTGTATGCTGTTGCCTGGTCATATACAGGGAACCCTGTTACCCAAAGGAACTCGTTCTCTCCGTTGGCTCCTGCATTGTTCATAAGTGCAGGCAGCTCTGAGCTGTCTATCCTCAGTATGTTATCGGTTGTACCATTCCTGAATGTGCTGAACTGGACTCCACCACCATTCGTTGCGCCAGACACTGTCTGTGCAGGAACGGATGAAACTCCTGAGTACGGGCTTATCGGTGTCGATGACTGAAGCGATGTGCCGACCGGGTATCCGTATGATGTTGATGCCTGCAAGCCCTTCGTGTTTATCGGCGAGCTTTGCAGTATGGCCCTGTTTATCACCGAGCCTATCAATGCATAGAACGGATAGGATGACGCTGATCCGCCGCCTACTGAGCCAGTCTCATTGAGCCAGACCTGTGCGTTTGAAAGCGCATAGTGTGGTGATACCACTGACACATGCAGAACTCCTAAAGCCTGTGACGCGCTTATGCTCGCTGTCACCGGAACGCTTGTATACGCAAGGTTTCCGATTGCAGCTGCGATATTTGCCGCCGCAGCTCCGTCACTCGGGGCTGCTGTCGCACCTATCACTATCTGCACAAGGGGTTGTCCACTATTGCTTATAATAGGGATGTTCTGGAAGGTCACCGGGCCTGCGAACGCAAGACCTACTCCTAACAACGCTGCGCCTGCTACTACAGCCGCTATCCTTTTTGCATTTAGACTTTTCATTCTATCTACCTTAAACATTTTGAAAATTATATCGGGTAGAAGGTATTTAAATACATATGATTTGTGTAATAAAAATTTTATATAAAATTCTTGTTATTTCGTCATTTGTCACATATGCGTTCATTTATCAACGCATGGCTTCGACGGATGACTATTTTTGCCTGTAAGCGTACTTTTCATTGCATGGGCGGATGCCCGAAGCATTTGTTTTCATCATTCAGTTAGAATTCTTTTATTGCTGTTTAAAAGGCTTGTAGAAATCCTCTTTCTTGGCGACTTTTGGTAGGTATGTGCAAAGCGGCGTTTCTATCGGAATTGAACATATTTATGGCACCGATATAATACCGTATATTTAACACGGTCTTAGCATTTCTACAGGGCTGTTTAAAAGCATTTGTTTTATGTTCGCCATCAAAGCAGACGGTCGGAGGGATTCTCACCACGTGGGCGCATGTACCGAATTAAACCTTGACGGATGTCGTTACTAGTGTTACTAGTGTAATTACCAACGGCGGTATCGCTATTATACCTGATATGGAGTATATGCCACAATCATTATGTGTCATGGACTGAATGCGCATTGATTGCGCGTTATTCAAAAAAAGTAGAGTCTGGAACGGTGGCCATTACTGTTTCTTCCCGTAAAAGAAGTGTATCGGAGTGCCGAGCGCAGCCTCAGCCGCCTCTTGCACGGCCTCACTGTAAGTAGGATGTGGATGTATGGTTATGGCTATGTCGTTGAGCGTAGCGCTCATCTCTATCGCGAGGGCGGCCTCGCTTATCATCGCATTTGCTTCGTCCGATACTATCTCTACACCCTTTATGAAACCGGCCTGGTCGCTGGCGATCTTGACGAATCCTTCCTTCCTGTCCAGCGCTATAGCCCTCCCTAGCGCAGAAAGGGGGAATTTGGTCACTGTCACGCCCTTCGTCTGCTCAAGGCTTCCTGCGACGGCTATCTCTGGGTCGGAGAATATTATGGCAGGTATGACGAGATTGTCGAAGGACGAATTCTTGCCCATCGCGACCTCTGCCGCTACTATGCCCTGCCTGATGGCCTTGTGCGCCAGCATGGGCTCACCGACGACGTCACCTATCGCCAATATATTGGGGTCGGCGGTCTTCATGGAATTGTCAACGCTGATGAAACCGCCCTCGTTACGCCCTACGTTAGTGTTCTCCAGCCCCAAACCCTCTGTGTGAGGATGCAGGCCCACGGCTACGACGATTAGGTCTGCCTCTATCCTCGCACCTGTGCTAAGGGTAACGGAGTTAGCGTCATGCGACAGCGCGGTAGCGCCGGTATAAACGTCTATTCCTAGCGAGGCCATCTTCTTCTTCACGAGCGATACGGCGTCGGCATCGAAATGGGAGAGCACATCCGATCTCGCCACTATCGAAACCTTGCAGCCCATCTTGGCGTATAGCGTCCCTATCTCGACAGCGACGTAACCTGCGCCGAGTATGGCCATCGACCTGGGCACCGCGTCCAGCATGAGCGCCTTCTTGTAGTCTACGACGTTGCCTCCGAACTCGAAACCGGGCAATGACGCAGGCTCCGAGCCAGTGGCTATTATCGCCTTCTTGAATTCCAGCACCATGCCGTTTGTCATCAGGTTTATGGTGTTAGAGCTCAGGAAGGTTGCCTCGTCCTTGAAGACGTCTATGCCGTATGACTTGCACAGGAACGCGACGCCGTCCTCCAGCTTCTTCGAAGTCGCCATCCTCCAATCGTACATCCTCTTCGCGTCCAGCGATGCCGAAGCAACGCTTACGCCGAACTTCTCCGAATGGGTCGCCTCATAGAATATATCGGATATCTTTATCAGGGTCTTTGACGGTATGCATGCGTAATTAAGGCAGTGACCGCCGAGCTTCTCCTTCTCGACCAGCGCGACATTGGCCCCCATCTGTGCCGCGCGTATTGCCGCGACGTATCCGCCCACTCCTGCGCCAACGACTGCGACATCAACCTGCTGTGGTATAGCACCCATAACCATTGTTCCACCAAAACATAAGCTAAACAAACGTCTGAATTGAACTTTAGAATGTTATTACTATTACATACTATATATAGGCTTCATGCCTGCATGTACATTGAAGTACAAAGGGCCGCGAAGGTCACTTAATCTCGGTTATCTCGTTCGGGTACTTGACCAGGAAATACCTAACCGCTATGCGCTTTCTCTTCTCTTTTATATGGTCTATTATGTACCTCATGTCATCGAAAAGCAACGCCGCGTTGTACTTCTTCATTATATCACCGACTCTCCTCGCCTTCCATTCCTCTAAGCTCACATTTGTGGCGCGTCCCCTCTCTGGCCTGAGTATGACTTCCTTGAACTTTATCCCGTGCTTCTTCAGCTTGGCCTCTGTCTTAGCCCTAAGGTTCTCCCTTCTTGCGCTGACAACTATTATGTGGGCCCCCAGATCGTACATCGTCCTGTAGAAATCTATCAGTGTTGTATTGGGCTTCAGCGTATGGTCGTATTTTGTATACGCTTTGGTGTATATGACAGCCCTCTCCGCCTGTGGCAGTTCGTGCACTGCGTACTTGCTCATCCTCCTGCCCTTTATCTCCTCTGTAGCCATGTGTATGCTCTTGGTCACGTCGAACAGCGTGTCGTCGAAATCGGATATTATGACCAGCTTGAGTTCGCCGCGCTTGTACATGACGGATTTCGCGCTCAGCTCCTTTTCTATGGCGATAAGATCGTTAACCGCTCCTCGCATGTTATCACTACGTGATCAGAGCGCGCCCAAGAATGCAGGATCCTGGAGGTATCTCATTATCGCGTTGCCGAACTTCACTGCTTCGGCGCCATCAACTATCCTGTGGTCGAAGCTTATTGAGAATGGGAGTATCTTCCCTACCTTTATCTGGCCGTTTTCCACTACTGGGGCATCCCTTATAAGATGCACTGCGAGTATGCCTACTTCTGGGTAGTTTATTGCTGGGAAAGAGAGGTAGCCGCCGCCGAGGCTGCCGATGTTGGATATCGTGAAAGTGCTGTCCTTCATCTCATCGGTAGTTATCGTAAGGGATTTTACCTTTGCACCTAGCTCCTGTAGATCCTTTGCTATCTCGAGGACGCTTTTCTTGTCTGCATTCTTCACTACGGCTACCCTCAGGCCGTCCGGAGCCTCGGCTGCCAGGCCTATGTTGTAATACTTCTTCAGTATTATCTCCTGCTTCTCCCTGTCGTACTGAGAGTTGAAGTACGGGTTCTCCTTCAGCGCCGCCACGGTGGCCTTTATTATGAATGCAAGATACGTCAGCTTTACGCCGTTTTCCCTTTCCGCCCTTGCCTTCTCCTTCTCGACTATGTCGTAAAGCGCGTTCGCGTTTATTATGTCCATGTGGGCTGCCTTCGGTATGGACCAGGAGGCTTCCATGCTCCTGGCTATGGCCTTCCTCGGCTGTGACATCGGTATTCTTTCTATCTCGCCCCCGAAATTCTGGGACGCAGGTCTTGGCGAAGGCTGCTGCTGCGCACCTGCTTGTGCGGATGCGGTCGCGCTCTTGACGTCGCTCTCCTGTATCCTGCCTCCTGGGCCCGTGCCGGTGACCTTCGACAGATCTACATTCAGATCGCGCGCCAGTTTCCTTATTGCAGGCGTTGCCATTATCTCTCTCTGACGAGGCGTCTGACCCGGCTGCTGCACCGCAGCTGACTGCGCGGGAGCTGCCATCGGAGATTGCTGATGTGCGCCTTGCTGCTCGGAAGCCATGCGCCTGCCTGCGGTTATGCCTTCAAGCTCCGCAGGCTGGCCTATGTAAGCAAGTATCTCGCCTACCTTCACATCGCTATTATCTGGTACGTTTATCTTTATCGTGCCGCTTATAGGAGCGGGTATGTTGACTACGGCCTTGTCAGTCTCTATCTGGACGACTGCCTCATCCGCCTTTACCGTGTCGCCGTCCTTGAAGAGCCATTTCTGTATGTGACCTTCGGTTATCCCTTCGCCTATATCAACGAAATTAAGCTCCTTCATTGGTTCACTGTATCTAAGATTGATATTCATTATTTTTAAAGCGTAGCATGGGATTCGCTATAGCGATGGATAAGCTAGGATGACAGCAGCTTGTCTATCGCTTTCGACACCTTGAGCTCGTTCGGCACGTAGTAGTTCTCGTAGCCCGGGAATGGGTACGGGAGGCTATGCGATCCGACCCTTATTATTGGGGCCTTGAGGTCGTACATCGCCTTCTCGGCTATCCTCGCGGCTATTTCGGCGCCGGCCCCGAAGCTGAGCTCGGCCTCGTGCACTATGAGCACCTTGCCGGTCTTCTTGGCGGTGTCAAGTATGGCCTTCTCGTCGAGCGGGTTTATCGTCCTCAGGTCTATCACCTCTGCGTCAATGTTGCGCTTCTGGACCACGTTGTTCACCACTGGAACCATGGTGCCATATGTGATTATTGACAGGTCATTGCCCTCCCTCACGACATTTGCCTTTCCGATCGGCACCTCGTACATCGTCTCCGGCACATCCTGCTTGAAAAGCCTGTAAAGCTTGGTCGGCTCAAGGAATACTACAGGATCGTTCATGTGAAGGGCCTTTATCAGCATGCCCTTCGCGTCATAAGGGTTTGATGGTTCGACTACAACCAAGCCGCCTATGTGCGAATAGAAAGCCTCCGGGCTGTCGGAATGGTGCTCGAGGGTCCTTACCCCTCCGCTCGCAGGAGTCCTCACGACCATCGGAACGCTCATGCCTGACCTTGTCCTGCCCCTGAACCTGGCGGCGTGATTAACCAGCTGTGCGAAACCCAGTAGCATGAATCCTGCGAACTGTATCTCCGGGACCGGCCTCAGCCCCCCCAGAGCCATTCCTATCGAGGTTCCGATTATGCCGGATTCGGCTAGCGGAGTGTCTATTACCCTGTCGGAGCCGAAGGCGTCGAGAAGGCCGTCAGTCACCCTGAATACACCGCCATCCCTGCCTATGTCCTCGCCAAGCAGCACCACGTCCTTGTTCTCCTGCATGCAAAGCTTAAGCGCATTGTTTATAGAAGCAACCATGTTCATTTGCATAGTATCACCATCTCACTGTTGCCAGTAATTGGACGCCGCGGCGTCATCCTCCTCCTGCTTCAGCGTCTCTGGCATGAAGCTGTATATGTGCTCGAACATGCTTTTTGGATCAGGCTTGAATGCCTCCGCCTTGGCAACCCCAGTATCTATAAGCTCCCTGTATTCATCAGCCATCTTCTGTTCCGTCTCCTCGTTCCAAAGCCCTTTTTTGGTGAGGTACTTGCGCACCCTTACCATCGGATCCCTCCTCTCCCACTCCTTAGTTTCCTCCGGGCTCCTGTACTTGTTCGGATCGTCTGATGTGGTGTGAAGGCCGAGCCTATATGTAACGCACTCTATGACTTGAGGCTCATTTTGGGCTGCAAGGTTTATTGCATCGCGTATAGTCTTGTAGACCGCTATGACGTCGTTGCCGTCCACCTGCAAGCCCTCGAGACCGGCAGCGAACGCTTTCTGCGCTAGCGTGACCGCAGCGGTCTGGTTCTTCCTTGGTATCGATATGGCCCACTGGTTGTTCTCTATTATCATGACTAATGGGACTTTCCATACGCCTGCGAAGTTTATGCCTTCGCTGAAATCACCTTCGGATGTGCCGCCGTCCCCGACGTACGAAACCACGGCAGAACCGGTTTTCTTGTACTTGAGCGCATAAGCCAGGCCGACTGCGTGCGGGACCTGCGAACCTACAGGCACGGCGACAGGGAATCCGCGGAACCCCTGCGGCGCCTTGGCTCCATCCTCAAATCCGCGGAGCGATATGAACATGTTCTCGATTGGCAGGCCCTTGATTAGGTAAAGTGCGTGCTGCCTGAAGTTAGGCACGAAGAAGTCAGAGTCGCGCATCGCCATCCCGCTCCCTATCTGGGTCGCCTCCTGGCCGAGCAATGGCGCGTATGTCACTATCCTGCCTTGCCTCTGCAGGCTCAGGGCCTTGGCATCGAAAGCCCTGGCCAAAGCCATGTTCCTGTACATTTTCAGTATAAGTTCGTCGCTTATGTCCTTGGGCATCAACGACGAGTCTATGTTGCCCTCCTCATCCATTATCTGTATGTAATCTATAGATCCATCAAAGACTCTTTTCTGCAAGAAAACCCCCACATGTTGCACTTACTAGGATGGCAGTTAACTTTTATAAATGTAAGCCAAGAGGAAGGGAGAAAAAAATACGCTCTGAACTAGAGCAAAAGAAAGCATGTGTTGTCCGGAGGTAAGAAAAGTGGTGCCGAACCGCTTTGCTATGATATCTCCACATCAGTGGTCTGGCCGGCAGTTACTGTTACGTACTTGGGTACTTCATATCTGCACGTAGATGATGCGCAGTTAGCTATGCTGATTATGTAGGTACCTGGAGCGGCGGCGGTGTAGAACCCGCCAGTTGCATTTACACCGACATTGTAAGAGCCAGCGCCTCCGGCCGCACGAAGCGTGACCTTTAGTGAGGCATATAGAGATGATTCGTTTTCAGCGCTTACGCAGTCGGAGTTGCTCATTGCGAATACGTTAGAGCATATCTTACCGAGATCGACAGTGCCCTTTATCGCGCCGAGTGCGGGTGCATTTGCCGATTCGTCAGATGATGAGTTGGTTGACACGTTTGCGCTGGCAGTTGGCGTTGATGAACTGTAGAACTCCGATATTGAAAGCACGCCTGTATAATTACTTGCAGGAACGCCTATCTGCAGTACGTATCTGTATGAGGTGCCCGTCTGCACGCCGGCGCAGGACAAGCAGTCAGGCGTCGAAGGCGGTAGGATTGGGTAATCGGTAACGTTCAGGACAGTGAAACCTGCAGTGTTCGATACGAAAGATACGTTGCTTATAGCAGGTATGCACGGCTCGGATACGATTGCCTTGACGTTAGTCGTGGCAGCATCTTCCCCGGAATTTGATATGCCTCCGAAGAACCCGCATTCATTGGGCACTGCGTAATAAACATACGAGCCTCCCTGGGCTGTGAACCCGTACAGCTGCATCGAAGTTGTCACGTTAGTAGTGTAATCGTGCCTCTGCAGCTGTACCGAAGTCACATCAACTGTGTTTGAAGCGCTGAAGTTTATCGAGCCTGTTGCAACAATGTTGCCTGAGACGCTGGCGCCTTCGGTACCGGAAATCTCCATGCCATAAGTCTGATTTGGTATTAGCTCAACGAGCAAATTGCCGCGAGGCGCTATTACCGGGGGTAACACCGTCGGGATAGCACCTGCGCTTGCTCCCGCTCCAACTGATGCACCATCAGACCTACCGGCCTGGCCTGCTTTTGGCTGGAAGAACCAGCCAAGGCTTATGACACTGTTGAACGAAAGCGTTACTGTGGAATTCGGCGCTAGCCCATAGCCTTCGCCTTCGAAAGCCTGCATCTCATCGAATGGCAGTGCCAAGGAGCCGTTGCCAGTGACAAGGAAGTTTAGCGTGTTGTGTGCGCTGGCCTTGAACAGGGCCGCATCACTGACCTCTATCGCATCTTCTGGCTTGACCGTTGTAGCAGTCGATATGTGCAAATCGGCAGCTATGCTGGAATTGAACATTGACTCATTTGTAGCGTTGAGCGATTCCTGAATCCTTGCGTCTGCGGAGCTCGCCGAAGATGTGTCTCCGCCGTAAGGCTGTGCAGCAACCGCCACGATGCCATTGAAGGTTTCATATTTCGGTGCCCCAAGCATCATGCCCGATAATATTACGTGCTTCAGGGTTACGGTGCTGTTGCCGCTGTTCTTGATGGTAATGCTTATATGGGTAACGCCATCGCCGCCTGTCGAGGCGGACGCATTTACTATGCTCAGGGCGCTTTCTGCTGCACGCAGCCTTGAAGCGATACTAGGACGCAAGCTAGATCTGTAGCCAGCAGTCAGCTGCGGTGCCGATATTTCAGACCGCCCTATGACTACCGCGCTGAGCGATGGCACCATAACGAAGACACTGGTGGAACTGTTTGTGTATATCTGCGCTACAACAGTATTCACATCAATCAAAAGGCCGCCGGACGTCGAATTGAGCTGGCTGCTTATCCTTGCCGACACATAGCCTGCAGGCAGAGTGACGTTGTATGTCACGTTGTCTATCTCTATCTCGGCTGATGATATGTAAAGCCTCACCGCATCAAACGTCTGATTTGTAGTTGTCTTTATCATGCCTATAGTCTGAGTCACGTTGGTAAGATTGAGAAGGTTCACTGTTCCGCTAAGGTTGAAGTTCACGAAGCCGGTCGCGTTTGAAGCGCCATATTCATGAAGCGCTACGCGGTCGTAGTTGACTATTAGGGCCTGGGTACCTGATGGCACTATGGGCGGATCAGTTAGTTGAACCAGAAATTCCCCTGTCGGTATGTACGCGGGGGTGCTTGGAACGTACAGCAACAGGGACAGCACGAGAACCGCTGCGATGGACAATAGCAAGGTAGTGAATACTTTCTGTTTTGTAGTCATTCCGGTTTTGCCATCGGCAGCATCATCCGAAATGGTGTAATACTTCCATTTCTTAATATATGGATCGTCAATGCTCTTTATCGCATTCTGTCCTTCCAGCTCCTTGAGGTGCTGTTCGATTGTGGATGGTGAAAGCTCGAGTTTTTCCGAAAGCTCTGAGAGCGTCATATGCCTCTCGCCGAGCAGCTTGATTATTTTTTTCTTGGTTTCCAGAGTCTTGCTCATAGACACCACCAGCACAGTAGTATATGCTTTCTTGAAATATATATAGGCTACCTAAATATTGCGGTTTTCATGCGGTTTCCTGAGGGAAAAAGCAAAACCGGAAGACCATGGCCGAATCTGCGCCTGGATTTTTAAGCTCGTTTCTCACGAATGAGTTGGGACATGACAGCCGGCACCGCGTCAGGTGCGAAGACATATGCCTGCCGTGCCATATCCGCAGCTCTGCCTCTGGGCATCCGCGCGATGTGTTCACTATCCCCTTACTTGCCGCCCCTCTTCCTTCCTAATAGGTAGTACGCAAGCGCAGCGACTATTATCACGACTGCCAGTGCTGCGTATTCGACGGTATTGGACTGGGCGGCCTGCACCTGCTGTATCGAAGTTGTCGTCGGTGTTGATGCCTGTGCTGTGGTAGTGGGCGCTGTGGTCGTTGACGTAGTCGTCGTAGCAGGCTGTGGTGCGCTGAAGAGGCCTATTATCGGGTCCCCAGGGATGCTGAAGCTGACAGTGCATGCAGCAGCATCTACCGTGAACGGCTCTATGCTCCGCCACGCACCGTTGATTAGTATGTAAGGCACGATCCTGTTCGACGGTTCGCTGCAATTGTAGCGCATGGTCACGTTCAGTGTCGTTCCAGGGGCGCTGATGTTGAGCGCAAGCAGCAGCGAGTAGCCATTCGGCGTCGGGGGCAATTGCGTGACGTTCTTTATAGATATGTTGACGCGCTGCGGCGCTGGAGAGTTTGATATCACGGTGAGGCCTACGCCGCGAGAGGTGAAGTTTATGCGCTGGCTGCAACCCGTTGATACGTTCACTGCGAAACTTGATGAAGACTCGCTCGTTTCGAGCCCGCACTGCGAAAGTATAGTGGTTGTCGGCGCTGTGGTGGACGACGTAGTCAGAGTCGTGGTGGTAGTCGAAGTGTGCTGCACTCCACCGCTTTCCTGTATTTGCACAACTACGCCAGGCGACGCGGACGTCGTCTGCGTCTCGGTGGCGTTCGCGCTGTCTGTCACCTGCAACTTGAACGTGTATTCGTTGCCTCCCGTAAGAGTGTTAGAGGCGATGCACTGCACCACCGAATTGGATAGTGCGCCGCTGCCCGACTCCGCGGAGCAGATGTTGCCGCCGATGACGTAGCCCGATCCGGTGCTGTAGAGCCACTGGTATGAGTAAGGCGCAGTGCCTGTGGACGGCATTATGGCATTTACCGTAAGGGTGCCCGATGGCAGCATGCTGGTGGTGCTGACGGTAGGAGCGGCTGGCGCGGTAAGTGTGCCTGCCACTGCGACGTTAGACGGCGTTGAAGTCGCTACCACAGGTACACTTGCGGAATCCGTTACCTTGAACTCGAAAGAGTACGTGTCGCCTGCAGTCAACGTGTTCGCTGCGATCGAGCACGTCTCCACGAGATTAGCTGATACGTCAGATGCCGCGCCGATTGCACAGATGCTGTTGGCAGATGAATAACTTCCGCCGGTGCTGTAGAGCCACTGGTATGAGTAAGGCGCAGTGCCTGTGGACGGTATAGTGCTGTTCACTTTAAGCGCCTGGTTAACGTCGAGTTTAGTGGCGCTTGCTGTGGGCGCTGACGGTGCAGTGAGCGCAGGGTTGACCGTTGCGGTGCCTGAAGCCGCGCTTTCCGTAGTGACAGGGGTTGACGCCTGGTCTGTCATGTATACCTTGAATGTATAGTTCCCTGGTGTAATCGATGTCGGTGTTATGCATGATATTGATAGGGAGGAGGATGCTGTGCCTGAAGGGGTTGCGCACTGTGATGTGGTTGCTACCGCATAGGAGCCGCCGTTTATCGAGTAATACCAGTTATAGGTAACAGTTCCTGAGCCCCCTATTGTGCTTGGCAGGGTGTCAGTCGCCGCCGTCTGGCCTGCATCGACCTTTGCAACTGCAGTTGGCGCAGATGCTGTTGAAAGCGCAGGGTTACTTATAATTTCCGTAGCTGCACTTGCTGGAGATGTTGCCGGAGTTGTTGCAGAGTCTGTAATTACTACACAATAATAAAATGATGTTGATGGGTTCTGCCCAACGCTGAACGATCGAGAGCCTGATGTAAGACCTGAAACGGTTGCAAACTGGCTGCTGCTAGAAGAGCAAGAACTTGATGATGACGAATACATAGTAGCCGTATAATCCGGAGTTCCGCCGCTCCACGTGGCATTGAATATTACGGATTGACCGTAATCTATTGTCTGGGTCGTGGATGGGGATAATGATGGGGTTGAGAGCGGAGGGTTGACTGTCGAGGTGCCTGAAGCCGCGCTTTCCGTAGTGACAGGGGTTGACGCCTGGTCTGTCATGTATACCTTGAATGTATAGTTCCCTGGTGTAATCGATGTCGGTGTTATGCATGATATTGATAGGGAGGAGGAT
>JAJYYB010000020.1 GCA_021801355.1 Microcaldota archaeon
CTGCTGGGTCCTGAAGGCACACCGTTCGGCATGAGCACCCAGAACGTAGCGCTTGACGATGTGTTCGTGCATCCTGACTCGCACCAGCTGTGCAACTCGGTGGAGCCCTGATAGAACCTTATGTTTCCTAGGTCAGAAGTCTCATAAGTAGTGAATGACGAAGGCGTTATAGTCAGCATCTGCTGGAAGTCGGGCGACGAAGCGCCGTTGTTGTTAGTTATTGTTATCGGGACATAAGGATTCGGCTGCGTATTCGTTAACGTTATCGCTATATAATGTATTGTTGTTGTAACTGTCGATGTTGTGCTCGTGGTACTCGATGATGTTGACAATATAGTTGTGCCGCCGCCAAATCCTGCGGTGGTGCCTTGCTCTTTCGCGCTTACCGTGCCTACCTTAGCGTAACCGGTAGGTGAGCTGCAACCTGGCACCGTGCAATAGGCAAGCCAGATGCTGCCTGTGAACTGCGTCCCCACTGGCACGTTTGTTGTAGGTATGCCTCCTGCAGTAGTTTCAGTGTTGGAGACGAAGTAGAACGTATCGGGCTGACTTGACGGCAGTTCGCCTATGTTGACCATGTTGGCCGTGCTCATGTTCTGCGGAAGCCCGTTGGCCGCAAGTTCCTGCGCTGCAGAGGCCACGAAGACCCAAGAATCGTAGTAATACTGGCCAGAGTTCTGGCTGATCGTCGCGATTATCCCGTTTATTGAGTAGATAGGATTAGTGCAGCTGAAGTTAGGCTGAGTTGAGCACCCGTTCGTCGCACCAGATCCTCCATTGAATATGCCCAAAGCTGCAAGAGTTGCCACCCCTATCGCGAGGATGAGTATCGCCCATCCATATGTCATCAGGTACTCCATCGATGACTGCGCTCTTGCCCTACGTTTTGTTACTGTCACCTCAACACTAACTATAATTATGAGAATTTGATTATAAGTCTCTAAAAAGACATAAATAGTTTGGCATTTCATGAAAAAGCTTATTTGCTTAGACTGTTGTATTTAGGCGGGATATGCACTGTACTCGGTGATTGGGATGTATATAAGGAAAGCCAGAATGTCGGATCTCAAAACTGTCATTGCCATCAGCCGTAAGAACAGGTTTGAGGTTATGCGCGATTGGAAGGATGCCATATCATCGGAAAACTCGGAGATGTTCCTGCTCGTAGACGGCAAAATGATAAGGGGCTTCACCGGCCTGATTTACCACGATTGGAACAGGACAATACAGGTAATGGACGTTTTCCTGGAGCCTGATCTCAGGGGGCGCGGGATGGGCATCAAGCTGATCAAGTTTCTCGTATCCAGGGCGCGCAGGCAGAGCAATAGGTACAGGTGCCTTATCGCGGAGGCTCCGGCCATCGGTGGGATAGACAAGTTCTACAGGAAGGCCGGCTTCAGGAAGTGCGGCTACAACGACAGGTACTATGCAAACGGCGGTAAGAACATCGCGATATGGATGTCGCTGGACCTCGTGCCGGCTAAGCGCTAGTAATTATCAGCCAACCTCTGTCTTGCTGAAGGCGTATGCCGCTATAGCTATCATTACAAGCGAAGACAGTACCATGATGCCGAGATCCATCCATATGGAGAACGTGCCCGCGCCGACCAGCGCATTCCTCAGCCCGTCAACCCCGTATGTCAATGGGTTCAGGTACGTTATGTCGCGCACGACAGCCGGAAGCGACGAAGCAGGAAAGATGCTGTCGGAAAGGAAGAAAAGGGGCATCGTGAAGAAGCTCGTGACAAGCTGGAATCCCTGGAAATCGCTTATCATCGACCCGAGGGCTAGGCCCAGGCTTATGAAAGTCGCGGCTATAAGAGCCATGAACACCAAAGCCAGTATCGTATAAGCGGTTATGCTCACGTTGAAGCCAATTATCAGAGCTATGAATACTACGAGTATGCTCTGTAGTATTGCGGTAGTTGCGCCTCCTGCAACCCTGCCGATAACTATAGCGGTCCTTGAATTTGGAGTCACCAGGATCTCCTTGAGGAAGCCGAACTGCCTGTCCCAAAGGACGGCCGAGCCAGTGAATATCGATGTGAACAACAGTGACATGCCTATTATGCCCGGGACTATGAACTCGAAGTAAGTGCCTCCGGCTATATAGCCTATGAGGCTGCCGAGTCCGAGGCCCAGTCCGAGCAGGAAGAATATTGGCATCATCAGCATTCCGATTATCCTAGACTTCGCCCTGAGGAACCTCTTCGTGTCCCTCAGCCACAATACGTAAATCGCGTTTGTGTCCATGCTCATCTACCCCTTGCGGACCTCATTGCCCTCATCGAATCCTTCCAGCCGCCTTCCTCCTCCCTTATCGTCTTCCCTGTATAATGTATGAAAACGTCTTCAAGGCTCGGCTTATGCAGGCTGACTGAACTTATGCTTATCTTGTTCTTGTCAGCTACCTTTATTATCTCTGGGATGCGCTTCTCGCCCTCCTGCAGCGTAAGGTCCAGGAAACTGTCATGCTTTGCTATGGTCTTTATCCATTTCATTTCCTTAAGCGCCTCCTCGAGTGCGTCTACCCCGTTCTTTATCTCAAGCGAGACAACATCCCCACCGAGCTTATCCTTAAGCGCTTTTGGGGTATCAAGTGCAACCACCTTCCCGTGATCCACGAATGCCACCCGGTTGCACAGGTAGTCGGCCTCTTCTATGTAATGTGTAGTTAGTATAAGCGTTGTCTTGCTTGATTCGTTGAGCTTCTTTATGTACTCCCAGATGTGTCTCCTTGTCTGCGGGTCCAGACCTATGGTGGGCTCGTCAAGGAAGAGTATCTTGGGATTGTGTATGAGACCTCTCCCTATCTCCAGCCTCCTCTTCATTCCGCCCGAGTAATTCCTTACAAGCGTGTCCGCCTTGTCTTCCAGCTCAACCAGCTTCAGCACCTCTGCTATGCGCTTTGTGCGCGTAGGCTTGTCTATCTTGTAGAGTATCGCATGGAACTCCAGGTTCTCCCTTCCTGTCAGGTCCTCGTCAAGCGAGGGGTCCTGGAATATTATGCCGATGTTCTTCCGGACGCTGTTCTGGTCCTTCTTTATGTTGTAGCCTGCTACTATAGCATCGCCGGAGGTTGGAGGCAGAAGCGTGGTGAGCATCTTTATGCTTGTAGTCTTGCCAGCGCCGTTCGGCCCGAGGAGGCCGAATATCTCGCCCTCTTTGACTGTGAACGATATGTTGTCAACGGCCCTGAGCTGCGCGAAGTCCTTTGTTAGGCCCTCGACTTTTATCATGTCCATTAAATCACACGCTCTACTTCAGCTTTGACAGCCTAGAACTGAGCTTTTCTATCCGTGCTTTGTATCCGGAGAATTTGGACCTGTCGCTTTTCGCCATGTCCTCGAAATATGATATGGTGCCTTCCATGTTTGTCAAAAGCTCGTCAGCCTGCCCTTGCGGGATCTTCTGATCCTCATACTTTTTTGTCACGGAGTACCTGCCGTCGCTTCCCTTCTTTATAAGCCCTTCGGATTCGAGCGTCTCCAGCAGAGGGTACACTGATCCTGGGCTGGGCTTCCACCACCCATGGCTTACATCGTAGAACCTGTTTATCACCTCCATGCCGTTCATAGGTTTTTCTTCCAGCATGCTGATTATGGCAGGTCTGAGCCACCCCCTCTGCCCGAATTGATGGCGCATGAAGCCGTGATGGCCGAACTGCGACTTTATATTCGCAAAAGGTCCGGATCCGCTTTGCTTCTGCTCATCATTTTCATCATCTTCGTTTTCGTTCTTCCCCGTAGAATCACGTATATCGATTATACGATATCTATTATCCGATAATATATAAATAGCTTCGTACAGTGTGCTTTTGCGTTCTGGCTGAAATATTAGGATGACCTCCTCCACGGGCCGAAGCCCGTGGTATCCGGCGTGTCACATCGCCAGTTTCTTATGCCCTGAGATATCCTGCCTCCTTATATAGTTCTTGGCTATTGTTTCGCCCCTGTCCCAACACCCCAATTGCCGTATCCGGCGCTCCGGAAATTTCCGTGCGGATACCTCAACCTATGATTTTGGGGTCTCCCTGAACACTTCGCGCGGAGAAAATCATTTCGACGATTGGACAGCGGAAGAAACCGGCATTGCATTGGGTATGGAAACCTCCATGTGCGTATTGGCGTAGCCCTCGCCGAACGGCAATTCCTTTATGGTCATGTTGTACCTCTCTGCGAAATCGTAAATGCACTGCGCATCGAGTCGATCGTTTTCTGTTTTCCGAACATTTTGTGCCTGTATTCTGTCACAAAGACAAGGTGCTCAGTTGTATTGGTGGCCAACGCCATTTGCCGTTTGGTTTTTATTTGCTGCATTCGCTACGCCGTTCATAGACTCACATTTCGGCAGAATTGCATCGCAAAAATTTATGCGCTGCGCTGCTGTTAACGGATATTTCGGTATGAAGTGATAGATGCGTTGCTGCGGGCAATACATCCACGACTTAAAAGTCGCGGTATACTTGACCCATCAAATTAGATTATAGCGGCATATAGGGAGATGTTTTGGTTTACGCCATAGACTGAGGGCTTTGGCTTACCCATTTATCAGGCCGGGTATGTCGTCAGGATATTGCGCCACCTTTACACCTGCCGCGTTGAGCGCCTTTATCTTCGAGTCTGCAGTGCCCTTTCCTCTCGTTATTATGGCTCCCGCATGTCCCATCCTCTTTCCGGGAGGGGCGCTCCTGCCGGCTATGTAAGCCACAACCTTCTTTCCGAAGCCGCGCTTTATGTATGCGGCGGCATCCTCTTCCGCGGTGCCGCCTATTTCACCTACAAGCACCACTGTGTTGGTGTTCTTGTCGTCCTTGAATTCCTTAAGCATGTCGAGGAAGCTCAGTCCGACTACGGCATCACCTCCTAGCCCTATCACGGTGCTCTGCCCAAGGCCTGCATCTGTCAATGCCTTAACTATCTCATAGGTGAGCGTACCGCTCCTTGACACTACTGCCACATCGCCCTTCTTGAAGATGTGGTTTGGCATTATGCCTATCTTGGACTCTTCAGGGACAGTGATGCCTGGGCCGTTTGGGCCTATAAGTATGATTCCCATCCTTTTCGCGTTCGCGTACATCTCCATCTCGTCGTGCTTTGGAACGTGCTCGGTGAGTATGTAGATCAGTTTTATGCCGTTCTCTAGCGCCTCGAAGAAAGCATCCTTGACGAAAGGAGCTGGTACGCTTATCATGCTCGCGGTCGGCTTCAAGTGCGCGCAATCCGCGACCGTGTCGAATACAGGCACGTCGTTGACCTTGGTGCCGCCCTTACCTGGCGTGACCCCTGCGACTACTTTTGCGCCGAACTTAAGCATCTCTGCGCTGTGGAACGAGCCCTGATGCCCGGTTATCCCCTGGATTATTATCTTTGTATTTTTATCTATGAAAACCATTGGATCACGATTTTGAAAGCTCTGCCACCTTCTTCACTCCATCGGTCATGTTCGGGAATCCGTGTATCTTGTTGTCGCTCAGTATCTTCCTCCCTTCAACCTCGTGCACGCCGGAAAGCCTGACCACCAACGGCACGCTTATCTTGAACTCGTTCTTGGCGGCTACTATGCCCTGTGCAACAGTATCGCACTTTGTCACGCCTCCGAATATGTTGACGAAGATAGACTTGGGGTTGGCCTTCAATACTAGGGGGAATGCATTCTTCACCGTGTCTATGTTATCTGTCCCGCCAAGGTCCAGGAAGTTTCTGGGCTTCATGCCGTGCAGCAGTAACGTGTCCAGGGTTGCCATTGTAAGCCCTGCACCGTTTGCCACAACGCCTATCGTGCCGTCGAGCTCTATGAAGGAATAGCCCTTCATCCTTGCTTCGTTCTCGAGCTCGGTGAGGTCATCGTATGAGCCCTTTATGTCAGGATGCCTGTAGAGCGAGTCCTGGTCTATCGAGACTTTTGCATCCGCTGCAATCAGTTTCCCTTCCTTCGTTATGACGAGCGGGTTTATCTCTACCAGTTCGGCATCGTACTGCTTGAAAAGCTTGTAGAGACCGCCCAGCAGCGCGGCGAACTGCTTCGATTCATCTGGATTGAGGGCCAGTTTCTTCGCTATCGAATTGGCCATGTAAGGGCTGAAGCCTATGAAAGGGTCTACCGGTTCCATATGGATATCGGAGGCGCTTACGCTCTCTATGTCCACGCCGCCCTTCTGGCTAGCCATTATCAGCGGCCTCTTCTTTGAGGTGTCTATAGCTATCGAAAGGTAAAGCTCCTTGTCTATGTTGAGCTTGCTCTCTATGAGCAGGTTCCTGACCTTGAGTCCCTTGAGCTGTGCAGAGAATAGCTCCTTCGCTATGGCCTTGGCCGAGGGCAGGTTATCGGCGAACCTTATGCCTCCAGCCTTGCCCCTCCCTCCTACGAGCACCTGCGACTTTATGGCTACGGGCCACTGTATCTGCTTGCCGTCGAGCTCGCTCTCGCTCGATATGACGAAACCTTCGGGAGTCGGCACGCCGAACTTCCTGAACAATTCTTTGCCCTGGAACTCGAAAAGATTCATAAGCACTCACGGTAGTTTATTGGATTACGCAATCAAAAGCAGTTAAGGAACTGGCATAAGCTGCGAGAATTAACTTTAGCAGTAAAATTAATATTGGTTTGCAATATTTTAGGAGAGGGCGTTTCGGAATTGGGTTGGTAGCAAACTTATCGTGCGCTTGCGCTTAATTGATTACTTATTTATTACTGCTCTAATAATAATTCAAGGTATATGGCGCGATTGTAGTCTAGCCTGGTAGGACGCGACCTTGCCAAGGTTGCAACCCGGGTTCAAATCCCGGCAATCGCACTTCCTTTTTCTGGGATGCAATTATCATAGCGCCGATTTCCATTTACTGCTCTCCCACGCCATCAGAGGCACATCAGTAACCCATTCTGCTCCTATACTTTTGTAGAACCTTATTGCTTTCTTGTTCTTCTTCCATACACATACGTAAACCGCTATGCCACCTACACTACTGCACAATCTGGCAACAGAGCCCATCAGTAGCGTTCCGACGCCTCTGGCTCGCGCCTCATTTGTTACAAATAAGTCAATGACGTAAACGACTCTCCCTTTCATCTCGTCCGGATCGTATCCAAAGTGGTAGCATAGGTAACCTAGAAGTTTGCCGCGGTCCCTTGCGACAATGCCGCGGAAAGCGGGATTTTTGCCAAAACCGTCCTTGAAGAACCTTCTTTCCTGCTCTGCGATTGAAGTTTTCCTGGGCTTGTCAGTAAGGCCTTGGAGGTAAAATTCGAATTCCCTTTGCAGCGAGAACACATCGCCCAAGTCGGACTTCTTCATCCGGCTTATCCGTATCCCAGCGCTTATTTTAAACACCAGTGGCTAAATTTTGGATTTGAACGGACGGCGCTCCGGCAGACACTCGGCAAGCAGATAGAAACTCACCTATAAGGCCCGAAATCCGTGCTGTAAGCCTTGTCAGAGAGCTTTATCGGCTTTATGTACTGCGTTATGTCCGCCTGAAGTTGCTGCAGTTTCTGTATTACCTGATACTTGTCGAAGTCGTTCGTCACATGCTTTCCGTACATCATAAGCGACAGCAATTCCGCGCAGAATATCGCGCCAGTAAGAGCGTTATGCGGCCTTGGCTCTTTGCCCATACCAAGCGATTCCATGGCGTGGTCCATCTTCACTGCCCTAACATTTCTATCCTCCCCGGTTCTTAGCAGATACTTGTTTATCTCTTCGTCAAAATCGGGGTTGCTGAATATCTCCTTCATGTAGACCTGCTCGACGTCAACATACTTGGTTGGTAGCCCCCATTGCATTCCATGCTTAGTTACGACGTTTTTCAGGAAGCCTATGTCGAACTTGACATTGTAGCCTGCGATGACTGTTGCATTGTGCGCCTTGCACCATGCCTCGAAATGCTCCTCCAGTTCCGCCATTGACTGCTTGTTTGGATCCCTCACCTGAGCTTCGCTGAAGCCGTTTACACCAAGGGCGTACTGATTTATTTCTGTATCATCGTCTATCCTGCACTCTTCATAAAATTTATCTCCCGTAGCCAAGTCTATTGCGCCGAGAGCCACGATGCCGTTTCTTGTAGGACTAAGACCCGTAGTTTCAGTATCAAAAACAACTATGTTTTCCATACAAACCCATCCAATTGATTATTATAGTTGCGGTAAAACGTATTTAATAGGCTTAGTTAAAACGAATCGTGATGATATGGCAAGGAGGGACGATTGGGATTACACTTACAGCAGCAGTGACGTGGAGCAGTTGCCGTGGTACTATCCAAAACTGGACGGGGATTTGGGGAAGGAGATAAGAGCGATGGGATTGAAGCGCGGCAAATTCCTGGACATTGGGACAGGACCTGGTACCCAGGCAGTGAATCTTGCGCAGATGGGCTTCAAAGTCACTGCAACTGATATATCAATGATGGCTGTTGACAAGGCGAGGAAAAGGGCAAAAAAATACCATGTGAAAATAAAGTTTTTGGTGGACGACATTTTGGAAACCAAGTTGAAATCGAACCAGTTTGATTTCATACTTGATAGGGGAGTATTCCATACATTGGAAGCAGATGAGAGGGCGAAGTATGTCAGGAACGTGAGACGCATTTTGAAGCGCGATGGCATTTACTTCATGAAGTGCTTTTCCACAAAAACGCCGGGCCACTGGGGGCCGTACAGGTTCACGAAGAAGCAGATAAATGAGTATTTCGGTGGTAAGTTCGATATAGTATCAATCAGGGACTCTATATTCTCCGGTAGTTTGGCAAGGAAGCCAAAAACGCTTTTCTGCGTGATGAAACCTGCAAGCTGACCCAAGGTTATTTAATTATGCCATTATTTGGCTGGAAACATCAAAAACTATAAATGTTATTCTACTAAATTAGTGAGCAAGCAGAAGTGATAACTTATGGATGACAAAGTAGTTTCAAACGAAGCGCCAAAGCCTGTAGGACCATACTCTTTAGGCATACAAGCAGGGAAACTGATTTTCTGCTCTGGTGAGATAGGCTGGGATCCCAAGACCGGTAAGCTTGCACAGGGCATAGCGAACCAGACCGCCAGGGCGTTGGAGAATGTCGAGATTACGCTAAAATCCATCGGCCTTAGCTTGAACAGCGTAGTGAAAACTACCATTTACCTTACCGACATAAAGGACTTTGAAGCGATGAATGAGGTATATGCGAAGTACTTCTCAGCGCCATACCCTGCAAGGAGCACGGTTGTCGTAGCCGGTATCCCTAAGGGCGCAAAAGTGGAGGTAGACGCGATAGCGCTTATTGAATAGATTAGATTAAGCAATTTACCTTTATTGGTTCAGTATCTGTTGCTTTGGTGCCTATAGCCCCCACCGTAGTTGTTTTCCCTGTAACTGCTATTGCCCCTGCGCGGCCTGAATCTTCCCCTGCCGCCGCCCATGGAACCGTTACCGCCGAAATGGTGCGACCTGTGCTCTGGCATATGGAAATTGTTGTACTTATCAACATTCAGGCGCAACTCCTTCATCCTTATGTTGGCCTCGTACTCTATGTCCTGCAGTAAGCGCCGCTCATCAAGGCCGAATATCGTGAATGCTCGCCCCTCCTTTCCCATTCGCGCAGACCTGCCGACCCTGTGTATGTAATCATGAGCGGTTTCAGGCGCATCGAAGTTGATTATGTCGGTTACGTTATCTATGTCCAGGCCTCTTGCGGCTATGTTTGTTGCCACCATGAACTGGACCCCTCGCTTAAAGCTGTCAAGCGAATGTTCTCGCTTTGCCTGAGTAAGGCCGCCGTGCAGGAGTATTGCATTCAGGCCTTGGCTTACGAGTATCTCGTGTATTATGTCTGACTCGTACTTGGTGCGAGAGAATATTATGCACTTCCTGGGAGCGAACTCTGCGATGTAAGCCAGCAGCGCGGCGAACTTCTGCCTGCCTTTCGCGTAAGTGTAGCTGTGCGATATGGTTGTTACTACTGGCTCGTCCTCCTTTCCTACAAGTATGGTCTCGAAATCTGGTTCCATGTGGCGGCGTGCTATGCCAATTATTTGCTGCGGCATCGTGGCAGAGAAGAGCAGCATCTGCTTTTTCATCGGTGTTTTTGTCAATATGTAGTCTATGTCATCGATGAATCCCATGTCTAGCATCCTGTCTGCCTCGTCAAGCACGACGAAACGGACATTATCAAGCCTTAGTACTCCCCTGTCTATCAGATCTATTATCCTGCCGGGGGTTCCTACAACGATGTTGACTCCGCGCTGCAGCGCGCTTATCTGGACGTTTATAGAGGCACCGCCGTATACGGTAGTTGTACGGAGGTGGGTGTAACGCCCGAGCTTGTCCGAAAATTCAGCGACTTGGAGCGCAAGCTCCCTTGTCGGCACTATTATTATAGCGTTTACGGCATTGGAATGCTGTATGCTCTGCATTATAGGCACGATGAATGCGGCGGTCTTGCCTGTTCCTGTCTTGGCTCTCACTATCGCGTCCTTCCCTGACAAGACCGAAGGTATTGCGCGCTCCTGGACGTCAGTTGCGGAAGTAAAGCCGACTCTGCTTAGCGCTTCTATTAGCTCTGCCTTTAGTGGCATATCTGAAAACTGTTTCAATCTAACACCATTGTGTGTTTAAAACGAACAAGAGAAATAGGGAGTCTGTTTCCTTTGTAAAGAGAAAAAGATGTCCATTTCCTTTGCACTTCGCTAATACTCTTCATAATTAGATATATAGATGTTTTGAATTGGCTGGCACTATGCCGTGGTTACGCTCACGCCTGACACAAGAACGCTTGGCGTAACGAAATAGCCATCCGCGTCCCATGATGCGGTTTGTATTGAGTCATTGGCGGAGCATTCTACGTTCTTCATCATGCGTATTATGTTTTCGCTCACCCTTATGCCGGTGGCAGAACCTACGTCGACCTGCTTTATGGCGAATTTCGGGGAGCCTTTTTCTATGTAGATCGCTATGTCCCTGGGAACGGTTGAAAAATCGCCTGAAAGGTAATTGCTGAACCTTGTATACCAAGTATTAGTTACGAGTATTCCCTTGTCAACCCTTCTTATTAGGTCGTCCAGCTTCCCGATCTTCTTATCGTGTTTGATCACTGAAACATTCGGAGAAGGAAGTATGAGACCTGCGTTTCCTGTGCTCTTCGTCTTGTATTTTATAGCTGTTGAATTGTTGTGGAGGTAGGTAAGCAGCTTGCCGTCCCCCACCAGAGCAGTCCTTTGCGTCGGATGGCCCTCCTCATCGAACCTTGAAGTGCTCATAAGTCCAGGGTTGCCCCCGTCATCGTATATGGTGAGGCTTTTGTGCGCTATCTCCTTCCCGAGCTTGCCGGTAAGGAAGCCTCCAGTTTCCACATTGCCTATGCACGCCATCTCGTTTACCATTGAGAAAAGAGCGCCCGACGGCTGCTGCATGTATATGACATCGTATTTGCCGCTGCTTATCCTCCCCGTTTTTGTAGCCATTCCGGCCAGCTCTGCAGTGCTGCTGGCAAAGCCCTCGGGCTTAAGATCCTTGAGCCGCTTGGCAGCAGTTACATTCTGTGCCGAAAAACCTTTTACGAAAGTCCTTAGTGAAAGCCTTGCATATGCCGATTCCTCCTCCTCGTTCACGTCCTTGCTCGTGGACAGGGTGCTTTTGGAAGCAGACATTATGAGCGTGCCTGCTACATTGTCGGCTCCGGCATCCAGCGCGGAATTTATTGCAGTGTAGGCGACATCGCACAGCAGATCGTTGTCGTAGTTGACTATTTTCGCGTCGCATCCGGCCTCTTTAGCGTATTTGAACGGACCTTGCGCTATGCCGTTGTAGTCGTCCTTGGACTGAAGCCCGTTGATGTTAGCTCCCGCAACCCTGAGCGCAGCGGCTATGCTGCTGTCGCTAAGCCTGTCTATGTTGGTGTGGAACACCCGCTTCTTGCTCGAAACGAAGAGCGACCCGCTCTCCTCATCCTTAGTGACTATCGAATCCACCTTCGAATTCGCTATCTTCAGGTAGCTGGTCCTGTAGGAGTACACGTGCGCGACGGCCTCGTCGTACCTCTTCGCCATGGCCGCTTGAATTATTTTCTTGGCGTAGTTTGCCATTTTATCTACCCGAATGATAAGAGCGCGGATGCGCCTCCCATTGTGACAGGTACGCCCTGCATCGGCTCGCCCTTACCGCAGTTTCCTAGGAACAACTCGAACTCCCTGTCGACAAGCCTCACCGCATGCCAGAAGTCTATCGTCTTCGATTCGAGTCGGTAATTCTTTACTGGCTTGCCCAGCCTCCCCCCCTTTATCATGTAGGCCTCGCTCCCCTGATAGCGCGAGAAGCTTCTCGTATCGTCTATGTTCCACTCCATGAATGACTTTATGTATACACCGTCCCTGGCCTCGCTTATGAGCTCCTCGAAAGTAGCGCTGCCCGGTTTCAGGTACGTGTTGGCCATCCTTATCAATGGCTCGTTGGAGTAATAGTCCGACCTTGCAGCAGCATTGCTCTTCTTTCCCAGAACGCGCGCGTAGGATCTGTTGAGCAGCAGCTCATCCTGTATGCCGTCCCTTACTATAGTCCTGGGGCGCGATCTGACACCCTCATCATCGTAAAGATAGAAGCCGTTGGAATTCGGTATTGTGGGATCGTCGATTATCGTGACCGCAGGGCTGCCTATCTCTAGCCCGAGATTGTCCTTATTGATATAGCTCGTGCCAGCCTGCGCGGCCTCCCTGAGGAAAACCCTGTCTGCCTCGTTTGGGTGGCCTATGCTTTCATGCACCGCTATTCCGGTTATCTCGGGCGCTATGACGACGTTCCTGATCCTCTTCATCTCCGAATCGCTCAGCCTCACGCCCTTATCTATCACATTGACCAATGCCTTAGCCTCATCAAGAAGCGTGTCCTCTATCTTGCTGCGATTTAGGAGTTCGTATCCTCCTACCCCGCCGAACTGGAGGAACCGCTGCCTTGTCTCCCTCCCACTTTCTACAGTGATGCTGGCGAAGGATTGTGCGGCAGGTATTGCAGCTTCTATAACGCTGCCATCAGTGTTCTGGAAAACGGTCTTCACTTTCCCCACCATTCCGTAGAGGCTCCGGAATTTCATGTGCTTCGTCTTTGAAAGCACCTTATCGATCTCAAGCAAGTCCTTAAGCACGTCAGCATCGGCGAGTTTCTTGCGCTCCTCCACTTTGTATTTTGCAGTTACTGCCTTCTCGCCGGAAAGAACAGTGTCAACGCCGTTGAATCCTTTGTATCCAGATATCAGTTTGCCGATCTTGTCCTTGTCCATCTTGTTGGTCGTAAATGTGTAAAGCCTCTTGTCCTTCACCAGCCTTATCCTTATGCCGGACTTTTCATAGTAGCTGCTGCCGTTTAGCCGACCCTGCTCGACGGCATACGACCTTCCGTTCGCGCTCTGCAGGTAAGCATCGGCGTAGTCGACATCGTGCTTCTCCGCTGAACTTATTGCGTATCCCACAAGCTCGCTGTAGTCCTCCATCTCACTCATAGCCTAAATTGGACTTAAAATTTAATATCCTTGCCTTTCATTGCCTGCTATTTTATTTAGGAATTGCAGGTGCGTAAATATTGGGCACGAATAAATACATTGTCCTGATAATTGCATTTGACAGTGTGGATACATGAATGGCATAGAAGTAAGGAATCTTTCCAAGACCTATGATGGCAGGACTTATGCGCTCAGGAATGTAAACATCATGTTTCCTGAGAGGGGTATACTCTCGATAATAGGGAGAAATGGAGCTGGCAAGACAACGCTCATACGCATACTCGCAACAGAGCTTATGCCGACAAGCGGCTCGGCGTCTGTCGGTGGAATAGATGTAGTGGCAAAGCCTGCTGCTGCACGCGAGATAATGGCCATAGTGCCGCAGGAAGCGCGAACCATACCATGGATGACAGCGCGCCAACAGGTTTTTTCTTATCTGCTTTACAGGGGCTTCCCCTATAGCGAAGCTAAGGAGAGGGCGGTAAAATCGCTTAAGCAGCTCGGACTCCAGAAATACACTAACAAGCTGAGCAGGCTGCTTTCAGGAGGTACGAAGAGGAAGGTAATGGTGGCCACTGTCCTTGCATCGGAAGCGAGAGTCATATTCTTGGACGAGCCGACAACCGGCCTAGACCCGATCTCTAGGAGAGAGCTGTGGCAGTTGCTCAACAAGCTCAAGAAGGAATACCTTATAGTGCTCACTACGCACTACCTTGAGGAGGCCGAATACCTTGCAGATACGATAGCGATAATGGAGAGCGGCAGGATTGTTGCCATGGGATCTATGGATGAGCTGCGGAAACGTGCAGGGCAGCAGTACAGCGTAAGAGTGATGGATGAGAGAAGGCCAAAACTACCTAAGGGCGTAAGGGTTGTGAGGTTTGATGGAGGTTACCAGGTGCTGACAGACCGCGAGAGGGCTTTTGCAATATCTAACGCTCTGATGCACGAGAAGGCGCGCTTCTCAACTAATCCGGTGTCTCTCGAGGACCTATTCTACTATTTTGCGAAGCGCTCGATAAATGAGGATACCGAAGAACAGGGTGATGATGAATGGTAAATAGGAAACGAAGCGTGTGGAGCCAGATCCTGGCATCGGTGCTTGTCAACGCCGTATACGCCATGGAGAACTACCCGATCATGTTCGTGAACACGCTTCTCTCGCCGCTGTCAATACTCATAGTGATAACTTTCGTCAGCCATGGGATGCTCATCGGGTTCGGGATAGAGGGCGCGCTCATAATGACTGCAGTGATGTCTGGTGTAAGCATGCAGGGTGACCTGTCACACCTCAAGAACGACATGAAGCTTCAGGACATGGTGGTTACCTCTCCTACGGGGCCTCTCACGTACGTTGCAGGGATGGGCGTATCGGAGATAGTGTTTTCCCTGCCCGTCCTCGTGCTGCTTGTAATACTTGCATCTATATATATACAGCCGACCTTGATGCAGGCGCTTACGATACTGCTGGTAATAATAGTGATGTTCTGTTTCTCGATAGCGCTGGGATTCCTGCTCTCGACCCTGACTACGGATGTGATGCAGAGCTGGGGCTTCTCAGGCATAGTCTCCGTGCTGCTGAGCACTATACCCCCGGTGTATTACCCTATAAGCTACATACCAATGCCGTTCCAGTACATAGCCTACATATCTCCAACCACATACGCTGCCCAGATAGCGCAGGCTGCGATGGGCTATGTGAGCGTAAGCAAGCTTAACCTTGTTGTCGACTGGATCGTTATCGTAGCCGTATGCATTGCGCTGCTCGTTCTTGGTTACAAGAAGGCGAGATGGCGCGAGCCTTAGCGCGTTAGGATCAGCTGAGACCGTATTTCTCTTTTATTTTCTTCACTTTGGGCGAGATTACCACCGAGCAGTAGCCTGCGCCAGGATTCTTCTCGTAGTATTTCTGGTGGTAATCTTCTGCAGGATAGAACTTATCAAGCTTCTTGACCTCTGTTACTATCGGCCTCTTGAAAGTGCCTTTTACCTGATCGATGAACTTGTCTATGGCTGCCCTCTGGCCATCGGATGAATAAAGTATTATAGACCGGTACTGCGTCCCGGAATCTGCTCCCTGCCTGTTTAGCGAAGTGGGATCGTGCATGGTGAAGAAAACATCGAGCAGCTTTTCCAGGTTTATTATCTTTGGATCATACTCGATCTGAAGCACCTCTGCATGCCCGGTATCTCCTGTGCAGACATCCTCGTAGGTTGGGTCCTTCATGGTGCCGCCTGCATATCCTGCGGTCGTCTTTACCACACCATTGAAAAGTTCAAACACGGCCTCAGTGCACCAAAAGCAACCGCCGCCGAACGCTATTGTTTCGGTCTCTTTCATTTCCTTACCTTCTCCTTAGGTATGAACTTGAGCGATATGGAGTTGACGCAGTGCCTGGTGTCCTTAGGAGTGAATCCCTCGCCGAGGAAGACATGGCCCAGATGCCCGCCGCATCTTGCGCACTCTATCTCGGTTCTCATGCCGTCGGGATCCGGCACCCGCTTCACGGAGCCCTTTATCTCATCATCGAAGCTCGGCCAGCCGCATTTCGCATCGAACTTGTCCTTGGATTCATAGAGAGGGGCACCGCATCTCCTGCAGACATATGTGCCTTCCTTGGAGTTATTCTCGTACTCTCCGCTAAACGGTGCCTCTGTCCCCTTATGGAGTATGACCCTTTCCTCCTCCGGGGTTAGCTTGTTGAGTTTCATTCGCATCAATTAGCATTATGTAGAAACTTGGATTTATAGCTATGCGTTTATGCACGGCTTATGGAGATGCATTGGCCGATTTTTTACGACTACAGGAGATATGGGGATTAATTTTTAAGCAAAAAGAAGGTATTTAATTTGTTAACATGGAATTATACTCATCAGTGGTTAAAATTATTTTTGGGCGTACCTTCTATGGATAGGGAGTTGGACAAAAAATCTGATTTAGGGACTGGTCTGCCGCCCCTAAGGAAGGAGCTTGCTTCGATTGAAAATACACTTAATTCGGCGAAAGCGCTGCTTGTGGCCGAGACAGCCAATATCGCAAGCCATCTTAGGAGGAAGCATAACGTAATAGACGCGAACGCTAGGGCGGTCGCGGAGAGGCTGAACAACGGCGAGCAGGTGGCTGTGCTTGTATTCGGGAAGCAGCTGAGAAGCGATGGCACGCTTGACAGGAGGGGCAGGGCAACCGTTGAAGAGACGGACCGGTTTTACAATGCAGTGGAGCAACTGGCCGGCAAAAACATAAGCAACCTGACGATAATACTTTCAGGGAACAAGAGCGCCAACTACGAGATAACGAAGAAGCGCGTACCAAGCGAGGCAAGCGTGATGAGGAAGGAGCTCGTGGCCAGGGGCGTTCGCAGCGACATACTCAAGCTGGAAAACAGGTCATGCAACACTGAGGGCAATGTCATACTTTCCGCGCTGATAATAAGGAAGATAAACCCGAGCGCGGTGGTCCTAATATGCGAGGATCCGATGAAATGGCGCACGATGAAGCTCGCAAGGAGGGTGCTTGGGGATTCTATACAGATATTATCCGAGCCTGCGAAGCTCGAGATAAACGGCGCGTACGGAGAATACAACAAGGCTAGGGAGAGGTTAGGCTACCTGTTTTTCCTGATAAGCTTCGCCGGAGTGCCAGATGGTGACATCGACAACTTCTACAGAAGGCTCAACAAACTGCCGCTCTACTCTGGAAGCAGGCCGAGGATCGCGTTCAGGCTCGCGTACTATGTGAACGAGCTGGTGGACGGCTGATTGGCGCGAAGGACGAGATAGCCCGAAGAGGGAATCGAACCCTCAACCTCTTGTTATCCTGAGATTTTTACAAGACAAGCGCTCTACCATTGAGCTACTCGGGCGAAGCAGTAATGGAATTCTCATCAATTTATAAAAGGCTTATGCAGAATGCGCAAGGAAAAATTCTGTGTAGTCCAGCACGTGATCGAAAATTGAGCCTAGAATGCCGAACCTCTTCGAGACCTGCCTAACGAATTCTACGTTCCTCTGCTCTACGCCGCGCAGCAGGACTAGAAGCGGAGGGTATACCAACAGAGCAACTATCAGATTAAAAACGAGTATGAGCTTGCCGCCCTGTTGAAGCGACTGCCCTATCAGGAGCATCAACAGCGCGATTATGACCGTTGAAAGGCATATGCCTGCCAATCGCCTAAGCTCTATGCTTATCGAGAACTGCCTCTCAAGGGCACGCGTGTAAACAACGTCGAGTATTATAGGAGCGATGACAAAAAGTGATATCAGGACGCCATCGGCCTGAAGCAGAGGCGTAAGCAGGACAAGCGACACGAACTCTACGGCGACTACCAGCAGCTGGTAGTACATGAATTTCTTTGCCCTGCCATAGCTTATCAGGAGAGTGCCGGCGTAGCTGCCTATTATGCCCAGCATCGTACCGGCCGAAATGACTGCGAGATAGAACGGCGCGCTGCTGTACTGGCTCGAGAAAAGGAGGTATATCAGCTGCGTTGAGTTGGCCACCGTGTATGCGAGGATAGGTGCCAGCAGAAGAACGGAGTAGTAAACAGTATGGTTGTAGATCTTCCCTATGTGCTGCGCATGGTCCTTCCTGCTGAGCGCCGAGGTGTAAGTCGGCAGTAGTATGAAAGTACTGGATGTAAGCAGCAGGGAGAATATGCCGCCCAACCGGAATGCGGCGCTGTAATTGCCCACCACGGTTGTACTCGCGAACAACGCTAGAATCACTATGGCTATGTTTGTAACCCCAACAACACTCAGGTTAGAGACGAGTATCGGGATGGAGAAGCCGGTGAGCTCCTTTATGTAAGCCATGGAAGGAAGCGATAGAGGGAATGATATGCTCTTAGCGAGAAGAATGAATCCCACTACGCTTGCAATTATAAGGCCTGTGCATAGGCCAAGTACGGCCCCTGCCGGGCCGTATCCTAGGTATATGAGCGTCGACACGAGAGCGAGCTGGAACACGGCGTAGGCTATGTTGATCATCCCGGAGTAACCGAACTCGCCGACCCCTACGAGCGCTGCGAGCGTGGAATTGAAGAATACATTTACGAAGACTAGGATAGAGGCTATCTGCAGTGGAAGCGAAAGAGAGGGGTCGTTGTATATGCTGTTAGCAACGTAGCCGCTGAGCGCGAAAGTCGCTATTGCCAGAACCGCAGCTATGCTGCATGAGACCGCGTAGGCGCTGCTTATGTACTTTTTCCTTGCATCCGCGTCCCTCACCTGAGGCAGTCTCCTCCTCAACGCGGTTCCAAGCCCGAAGTTGCCGGCCATGCCGAGCACAGTAGAGAAAGCTATTGCTATAGAGAGCAGGCCGAAGCCGCCTGTCCCCAGCAGCCTAGTCGCTATTATGATTATAACAAGGCTTATGATAGAGCTCACGATTTCTGCTGTCACGTATACGGCGCCGCTCTTTGCAGTGCTTACGCCGAACTCGGTGAGGCTCTTGTGCACCTTAGACTCTGCCTTATTGGATTCTGGTCGCATTGGCTCACTCTGGCTCATGTTCACGAAACAAAGCTAAGATGATAGCCCAACCAAGGCTTTTATACGTTTGGCGGTGGCGGAGGCCTTTGGCGCTCAGGGTACTCGTTTTCAAGCGCCCTGCCATGCAGTTCGGAATCGTAAACGTATACCTTGCCGGGCTCCTCCGTTTGGATCTGGTGGTGGCTTTCATCGCATATTGGCTTGGTTTTTGAGAGGCCGCAAGCGCACAGCTTGACCTGCAGGTTTAGTATCCTCTCATCATTCGTGAACTTCTCGAGTTCAGGTGCCATGTCCCTGAGCCTCATCTTGTATGAATGCCTGTCTTCGTGCAATACCAGTCTCGTATATATCACCTGAATTAATCTCTCAATTCACTATTTTATAACTTGCGAGACCCGGTGCTTTTTGGCAGGGGTTATGACCCAGCTGGCAACGCGGATTTAAGTAATATTTAATAATCTAATGCTAGTAATCTAATAGCCTAAATAAAAGAAGGTAATAATTTCACTTCTTTATTTTCGAGATAAGCTCTGTGGGTGTTTCCGTGGGTAAGTTTCCTATTGCAGACGCTGAATTGGCCAAGATATGGATATGCAAGAGATGCAAGGCCAGGAACCACGCCGGTGTGGAGATGTGCAGGAAGTGCCACTCCAGGTACCTGAGGCCCAAGAGGAAGGACATCAAGACCAAGAAGTAGTCTTGACCCATGATTCATGCTATAAAGGTTGGTTAAATGGTAGACTTGACGCCGATAGAACAGATGATTGTGAAGTCGATGCAGGAACTCGGAGCGACTAAGGACACGAGCATAAAGACAGCTGATGACATAGCCAAGAAGTGCAACAGGCCCAAGGGCATGATCACCAATGCGCTGGTCACGCTGGCACAGAAGGGAGTCATAAAGAGGGTCGCCAGGGAGAAGGCTGCTGGTTACTACGTGCTCCAGGGCATGTGATTCACTTGGACGAACCAACCGAATACATAGACTTCATGGCCAAGTACAAGGACTGGATCTCTATAAAGAAGCTTGGCATAAGGGACTATACCAAACCCGAGGACATAGTGTACCATCTCGCGGGGATACGAAACACGCTTGACGGGAGGATGTTCAAGATCCTCGGAATAGACACTGCCAAGCTCGACGCAGCTGCGGACAACGCGACAAATGGCATGAGGAAGGGCTACAGCTCGCTCAGCACCGCAATAAACAACCTCGCTTCAAGCGAAGCTAAGAAGGCGATAGAGGACTCGTGCGCTGCCAACAATGGGCTTAAGCCTTTCGCAGAGACTTACCTGCTGCAGAAGGTGGTCACGAACCTTGGATATGACACTTCGATAAACCAGACGCAGATGTCTAAGGTGTTCCCGGACCTGAAGCCGCCGAAGGCACCTGGAATGGGGCGCAAGAAGAAGGAATAGCTGCTTCCCAATCTTTTTCTACCTTACTCTATTGCTTTTCACTTAAGCAGGCTCAGAAGCAGCTCGGTATTGTCATCTGGCGCTGCCTTGAACCTTCTCTCAATCCCGCACTTGAGACAGCGATACGATATAGTGTAGCTTCCGTCCTTGTAGAAGGCGTGGACCGGCTTCATCATTCCCCTGCACTTTTCCGACCTGTCACCCGGCATTATGTCGACGTGCCTGCCGTAAAGGCATTTTGGGCAGTGATCTGTGTAGCCATTGCCGGCAACGGAAACGCCACAGTTTTCGCACGTGAAATTCTCGGGTGTTTTCCTGAACCTGCCGGGAACGCGTGGCTCCACCATATTGTGACACCCTCCAACGACTAAAGGTCGTTGGCTTCCCCTGCGATTGCAGAGTATGTTCTCAGTTCCTTGGCAGTTGCTCCCTGTTGGAGTCTTACACTGTCTCCCTGAGCGTAAGTTCGGGCAAGCCCTGCCCTACCTCTTTTGAGTATGTTTATTGATGCGTTTATATCCCTGTCAATCTGCAATCCGCATTTATCGCAAATGTATTCCCTTTCCGATAGTGACATATTCATTATGTTGCCACAATCGCTACATTCCTTTGTTGTATTCCTTGCATCTACCTTTATTACCTTCATACCAGCACTTTCAGCCTTGTATGAAAGCATTTGCATGAACCTGTTCCATGAAACGTTCTGAATTGACTGAGCGAGACGATGATTCTTTACCATGTTTTGTATGCTTAGGGATTCTACTGCGAATGAGGTATATCCTCCGTGAACCAGCTTTTCTGATAGTTTATGCATGAAGTCGTTTGATTGGTTGGTCACTGATTGCCATTCTTTCTGAAGATGCAATTTTGCCTTATTCCTTCTCTTTGAGCCTTTGTTTCTTCTTGCAACCACTCTTTGCCATCTCGCAATTTTCTTTGCCTTCTGTTTGAAAAACCTTGGCTTTTGGATTGTCTGCCCATCTGAAAGGGCAATAAAGTTGTTCAGTCCCATATCTATTCCAACTGGATTTATGTCTTCTACCTTTGGCGGATTGATTATCTGCTCTGCTGTGAAGATTACATAATATTCCTTGCCTTCCTTCTTTATAGTCATAGTCTTTACATTACCAACAATGTTCCTATGCTGTTCTATCCTCAGTGTCCCTATCTTTGAAACCCTAAGTCTTCCCTTTTCTATCCTGAATGAACCATTATTTTCTATGTGAGTTATAGAATTGAATTTGTCCTTTGATTTGAAGCGAGGGAATCCCGCTTTTATCTTTGCACCTGATTTCTTCTGGTGGCATCTTCTAAAGAAGTTCTGGTATGCCTTGAGAAGCCTGTTACGGATGTCCACTCTGACGTGCGCATAGAGTTGCAGATAGGATTTGTCTTCTTTTATTATCTCATTGAGAAACTGGTTTATTGCCCTCCGGGATATTTTTGAAGATGGGTTCTTTTTGTGTGCTTCTATCGTCTTTTCAAGGAGTTTGTTATATAGTCTTTGTGACATAGATATGGAATCATCTATCGCCTTCTGCCTCTTTGCATCTGGATATATCCTGAATTTGTAGGCGCACATTGTTTCCATGCTTCCTATTTTGTTTTGCATTATTATATGCCTTCTTGCGCCCTAACCCACCATTGGAAATGATGGGTTTGCGGGCGAATCATTTTATCATC
>JAJYYB010000004.1 GCA_021801355.1 Microcaldota archaeon
ACCAGGGCACTCTATTAGGACCGCCTCTGTTTAAAGAGGAGGAAGGAGAGGGCAACGGTACGTCAGTATGCTCTGAATCTCCTGGGCTACACGCGGCATACAAAGGTTGGCACAATGAGATGCAATATCGAAAGGTAGAGCCAATCCCCTAAAACCAACCTAAGTTCGGATTGAGGGTTGAAACTCACCCTCATGAAGCTGGAATCCCTAGTAATCGCTTGTCATTATCGAGCGGTGAATCTGTCCCTGCTCCTTGCACACACCGCCTGCCAAGTCACCCAAGTGAGGTCCTAGTGAGGCAGTGCCTTCGGGCACTTTCGAGTTAGGGTTTCGTGAGGAGGGCTAAGGCATAACAAGGTATCTGTAGGGGAACCTGCAGATAGATCACCTCGAATAAAATTTTAGTGTGCAGAGTCTATGCGATTTCCTTGCATAAAGCCTCAAGGCTACGTCTTTTTTCATCTGTTATAATGCCTAGCGCAAGCGCTGGAAAATGCAACCTTTTTACTCTTTCTGCCATAAGTATACGTTTCAACCATCTGAATGATGCTGATGACCAAAAAACTCAAGCTCAACCCGAACGTAAGCTATGTGCTTGGACTGTACCAGTGCAGTCCAGACAAGGAAGTGGGGATAGTTACTCAGAGCGAGGACCTCGTGCAGAAGTTCACAAAGCTGTTAATTGATGAGTTCGGAGTGGCTCCGAACAAAATCTTATTGAGCGAGGATGGAAAAGAGACAAAGGTGATGACCTACAACTCCAGTCTCAAGAAGCTCTTGAACGGCGCGCTGGAGAGGAAACTGAAGATATTCAAGTGGAAGAATGCCTATTCCGGCAACTACGTCGCCGGGCTTTTCGACTCGAACGGTGGCGCTGACTCCCAAGGCCTTTACATAAGGGGGCTCGTAGAGAGCGATGAGATGCTCCTAGAGCGCCTTGGCATACACACTTTCAAGAAGGGCGGCAAGAGCTACTTCCTAAACCAGGGTGCGCTGGTATCATTTATAATGGAGTACAGCCTTAGGTTCTAAGCCTGCTCTCACATCGAAAATCTTAAAAGCGAATCAATTTGGGCATTCGACGCGAAATGGCTGGATTTTCAACGACCGCGACCTTATCGTATAACGTCAATATATATACTTTACTTGTTAAATAAGATTCCGTGGTTTTTATGGGTCTGCTTGATAGACTGTTCAGCGGAGGCGAACAGAACGTAATAGGCAGTATGGGCAGTATAATAGAGATAGCGAAAAATGAGAACAAGGCTCTTTTAGACATACTGGATGGCAAGGAAAAGAGCCTGCTTAGGATAAAGGCGCTTGAGCAGGAATCCGACAATAAGGTCTTTGAGCTCACCAACGTCATATCGTCTGGTGCCATATCACCCAACGTCCTTGCAGATATGCTGGCCCTCGTTGAGAAGGAGGACGACATTTCAGATGCGATATTCAACCTCGCAAGGGAGATGATGCGTTACGATATGCCGGACAAAAAGATGTCAAAGATGCTCAGGGATAACATAGAAATCATAATAGGCCTCGTCGAGCAAGCGCTAGTTGAACTAGGCAAGATGGAGAACACGGCCAACATAGCAGAAATGAGGAAATCTAGGAGGGAGATAGAGGTACTCGAGCAGCGCGGCGATGAGATAAAGGATTCACTTCTCGACTTCGTCTACAAGAACGGGATAGACTTCAAGGCCTTCAACTACATATCTGAGGTGGCTCACAAATGCGACGATATACTTGACAATTGTGAGGACTCGGCAGACATATTCATGTCAATAATGCTTTCCATAATGACATGAGTGATTTGGTGCTCAACCTACTTCTTATAAGCTTAGGCTTCGTACTTGCTGCACTGGTAGCTGGCAACAACCTGTCAGTATGCTTCGGTGGCGTAATATCGAGCAGGGTTATAAAAAGGCACACCGGGGTGATTTTAACCATAATAGGTTATATTTCAGGGCTGTTGCTCCAAGGCGGACTGCTCGGAGCCACCACTTCGGCGCTCATACCCAGCAGCAACACCACGATAGCGCTGGAGACTGCGCTTGGCATCTCCATTGTGATTTTCGTAGTGTCCCAGATAAAGAGGGTGCCACAATCGCTTTCCATAACGCTCACCGCGGTTCTTGTAGGAGCGGATCTCGCCCTTGGAGTCTCGCTCCCGTATGGTTTCTTAGGTTACATAATTGGCTTCTGGGTTATGATGCCTATCGTTTCCTCGGTAGCCGTTATATACATTATGAGAATATGGCACAAGAGGCGCATGAGCAGCGATATTTGGAGCTATATAAAAGTTATAAAACCGCTGCTTATAATCAGCTCATTCTTCGTTGCCTTCACTTTAGGCAGCAACACTATAGGTCTTATAATGGACCTGATGCCCCCAGGGGAGGCAAGTGTTCTGTCTATAGTACTGGGAACGATTGCGGGAGGCGTGATTCTGAATGCTGGAACGCTGCGTAGGATAGGCAATGACATAATACCATTGAGATACATGAATGCGGCCAGCTCACAGCTCGTATCCGCGATAATGGTAGAAATAGCCACAGTGTATGGCATACCGCTTTCCAACACGCAAACGTTCGTTTCCAGCGTCTATGCTGCCGGAGTGAGCTACAAGAACAGATTGATAAAGAAAAGACCATTCATAACAATGACTGCGATGTGGGTGGCAACCGCCGTAGTAGGCCTCGTTTCAGGTTTCGTCATGATTAGGGTACTTATTTGAGATAGATACGCAATGTTACGCTCCTTCTCATGTACAATTTTTAATTCCGGATATATGCGTTCTAGCCATCTTATACAGTCTGACAAGTCTGCGCGCCCGTTTATGTACGCAGAAGACGCACCGGCGGTGATTGCAGATAAGCAAAGCTGACGCATCACGCTCCGTATCGCAGATAAATGCGGTAGAAAATCAGACCCTTCTCCCCCTTCTGCCTCCTGGCCTCTTTGTCGTGTCAGTAGGTATCGGGGTGACATCCTCTATCCTGTTTATCCTTAAACCGCTCCTTGCAAGAACCCTCACAACCGCCTGCGCCCCAGGACCCGGGGTCTTCGCGCTATGGCCGCCAGGGGCCCTTACCAGTATGTTTAGGTTCGTTATGCCCTTGTCCTTAGCGGCTGCAGCTACCTTGTACGCAGCCTGCATCGCAGCATATGGCGAGCCTTCCTGAGAATCTGCGCTTACCATCATTCCTCCGCTGCCTATCGCTATTGTTTCTGCACCGCTCATGTCAGTAAGGGTTATTATTGTGTCGTTCTTTGAGGAGTATACGTGAGCGACTGCCCATCTCTCCTCCTTCGGCTTCATTTTAGCCTCTTCAAGCGCCTTGGCCTCGTATGAGACTATCTCCTTCGGCTTCTCCTCTGCCCCCTGGGCAGCCGGCGCGGCCTTTTTCTTGTTAGGTTTCTTCTCCGATGCCATTTGAACACCAATCAGCTTGCTTCGGCACCCTCGCTGGCAGCCACTCCCTGCGCTTCAGGCGCAGGTGCAGCGGAAGCTTCCTCTTGAGGCTTTACCTTCTTTGTTATGTCTATAGGCTTGTAGTATCCTATGTGCTTCTCCTCATCTGCCTTGACTAGGTAGCTAGGTCTGTTGACCCTGACGCCATTTATCGATATGAAGCCATGCGCTATTATCTGCCTCGACTGCTTCATGCTGTTAGCCAGGCCCTTCCTGAAAACCAGCGTCTGAAGCCTCCTTTCCAGTATGGCATTCTCCTTTATATCAAGCAGGCTGTCAAGTGTGGCGTCGCTTTGCGTAACGCCTAGCCTCGAGAGCCTTCCTATTATGTCGCGTTCTATGTGCGATGATGATGAAGCTCCTGAGAGAAGGCCCCTTACATTACCTCTTATCCTGCTTATCTCAGTCTGCACCTTCCAAAGCTCCTTCATGTTCCTTAATCCGTATTCGTTTATAAGGGACCTGTCAGAGGTTATCCTCTGTAGGTTCCACATGTTCTTTGGCTTGGAATACTTCTTCCTGTTCCTCCTAGGCGCTCCCATTCAATCACTTAGCCGCAGCGGCAGGTTTTGCGGTAGGTGCCGTGGCCTTGGATTCACCGCCCTTCGTAGCGGCCGCAAGCTGCTCCTTCGCAGCCTTCTTCATGACTCCGACGGTAGCTCCAGTCCTTCCAGTGGAGCGTGTGCGCTGGCCGCGGACCTTCTGGCCATACTGGTGCCTGAAACCGCGCCATGTCCTCAATGCAACGTCCCTGTTGACGTCCTGCCTTGTAATGAGTAGTAAATCATTGCTGACGAAATGCATGTCCTTGCCTGTTTCGAAGAACTTCCTGTGGTTTATCATGAAACTCGGAATGCCATTTGAAAGCGGATCCTTTATGACGCCCTCTATAGCTATTATCTGTTCTTCACTTAAGGAGCCGATGCTTGTGTTGCCTGGAATATTAAGCTTCGCCTCTATCGCGTGTGAGAGCGAGTTCGACATGTTTATTCCTACTCCCTTGACCTGCGATAGGGCACGCTTTACGCTCAGTGCACCGTTTACGTCCTTTCCCGAAAGTCTGACTATCGATGAGGCGCCTTTCTCTGCCTTCTCCTTGTCATCCTTCCTTTGTGGCTTCTGTTCTGCCATTTTAACACCAATACGCCGGGGTTGGGATTTTCAGCTCTAAGGCGTTTGAACCCAAAAGGCCGTGAGGCCATGCGCTTGCCGTTATTAATTCCAGGCGCACGCGATACCGGATTCCGCCACCCCGGCATTTCAGAGAATATCTGTAACAACGTTATTTAGACATTTGCTACATCATTGATATAAATCGCTGAAAGCACTATATATTAACTGGATAATATTTAAAAACCTATGCGGCGTGATCATGCTTTCCAATGTGTTATGCGGACGATTGAGTTACTTTAATGCACTAAGTAATTTTAAACGCCGGAGTGGAGCTTTTCTTAACCGATAGTAACTCTAGTTGAGTGTTAGGTCTTTATATTTTTATTGAATATTAGTGTTACAGCGCGCATTAGGATGCGATTATCCATCTTATTTCACAATGGATTGGGGATAGAAAATGAACACCGGTGAAATAATTGAGGGAGGCGTAATAGGTGGCGCATTTATCATACTTATAGAGGTGTTTCTGGCATTTGTAGTGCCAATAACCGTTTACTTATACTTTAGCGTCCTTGTGCTGCTTTTAGGAGGTGGGCTCGCTGGCCGAATGATTGGTATGCATGACCACAAGAACGAAGCAGCGCTAGCAGGCATACTAGCCGGCTTAGTCTATGTAGTCATGGGACTGCTTGTAATTTTCCCGGCCATTTATGGCACCTATAATTTCACGCTTATAATACTTGCGACGCTGGCTGTCGCTGCATTTGGCACTATTTTAGGCGCAGTTGGCGGATTTTTAGGTCACAGCTTAAAACACAGGGGTCGGGATACAAAAGCAGCAAAACGCAGGAGCAGATGACTTCGTGCAATCGTAGCATTTATGCGCCTCGGGTTTTCCTCTTCCTCTCCAGCCTTTCAACGTCGTTCTCAAGTTCGAATACCAGCTTCTCCAAAACTAACCTTACTATAACAAGTACGGCGACGCCTGAGATGACTACTACTATGCCTGAGTAACCGATATCGTAGAGTATGAAGGCAAAAAGCATGCCCATTGCAGGAGGATGCATACTATCTGTAATGATAAGCAACAGCGAGCAGGCGAACATCATGAGCAGTATCACAGCGTAAATTCCCAGATATGGAAGCAAGACGTATCCTATTAAGCCAAGCGTACCGCCTATGAAGTAGCTCTTAAGGAAGCGTTTGGTGCTTGCAGCTTTAACCCTAGGAACCATAAAAAGTGTAAAGGCGCTACCTGCAAAAGAAGCAAAGATGATAGCAGATGCGCCAATCCCGCGCTCAAGGTCGAAATTCAAAGTGTTGAGCACGACAACCAGAAGCGTCATGCTCAATGCCACTGTAAAAGCAGGGATTATAAGATTGTGCAGAGGATGTTTCACTATTCTTGGCATGATTAAGCATTAGGCATACGATAGACTTTAAGTCCTTCTTGCGCGAGGAGGAATTAGGCGTATAGGCGCCCGATTCCTCATACCGCGTACATTATGACGTTCCCTATTTCAACGTACAGCACCTGCGCGTTAGATGTCAGCTTGTACTGTGCCCATATGCTGCCACTCCTGCTAGCGCCTATGCTGATCGGACCAGACACCTTTAGCACCACAGTTGTAGGTGCTGCATCATTAACAGGCGAAGTTAGGGCCGTTGAGCTGTTCCATGATATCACAGGTACGCCATTTTCCATTGCGGTGCCACTGGGCACGAATAGAATGTTAACTATGGTCCAGTTGTAACCGCTATTCTGAGTTATGCTGACCGATAGATTGCCAGTAGCGTGGTTGTACACCGCATTAGAGCAGGTGTTTGGTGTTGCGCCCGTACACAGTGACGCATATCCTACACTCTGATGTGACTGGCCGGATAGTAGTGCTACCGATAGCACAATTGCTACTATGACCACAACTACGATAACGATTGCGTATTTCATCTTCCCCGAGTTTTCCATAACCATATACTCACATTATATAGTCACCTTACCTAATATTTAATCGATAGCGTGACCCTGTCTTCTTATTATTTAATTTTCAAGAAACACTGAAAAATAAATAGAAGTAATGCAAGCTGACGTTAAAAATAAGCGGGCCCGGTGGGATTTGGACCCACGACTTAAAGGTTAAAAGTCTTCTGCTCCTAGCTTTCTTGTAGCCGTTTTTAGCATCCATTAAAAACACCAAAATTTCAAAGTGTTCAAATTTCCCCGGGCCATCATTCGGACCTATAGCTCATTGAATATAGGGTATTTAAGCGTGTACAATCCGAATCTAGCAGGAATCGAAACAAAAAAGTTTCTCAATTAAATTTTCATTAAGTTTTATAAGACAATGTTTTATAAGCATAAGAAGCGTTATATTTGTATGCAAAAACTGGTTGCATACGGCTTGATAACATTTATAATTATAGTTATTGCTGTAGCGCTTTTAGTGTCCGGTTTCTACAAAAACCTCATTGGTGGTTCTACAACAAAGGTATCGGTTTCTAACCCTGCCACAAGCGGTCTTGTAACCAACGTCACCGTGGGGAAAGCGCCATTGTTCGCGACCTACGACCCTCGCAACGGATACGTCTATGTCCCGAATTTCTATGCGACCACAGTCTCAGTTATCAACGGTACATCAGTCATAGCCAACGTCAGCGTCGGAAGCGCGCCATTGTTCGCGACCTACGACCCTCGCAACGGATACGTCTACGTATCGAATTACAACTCAAGCACGATCTCTGTCCTAAATGGCACCTCTGTCATAACCAACGTCAGCGTAGGGTTTCGCCCATCCTTCGTGGTCTACGACACAGGCAACAGCTACGTCTATGTTACGAATTCTGGAGCTAACACAGTCTCTGTGATTAACAGCACATCTGTCATAGCAAACGTCATCGTTGGGCTCTGGCCATACACTGCGACCTACGACCCTCGCAACGGATACGTCTACGTGCCGAGCGATAATAACAGCACGCTCTCGGTGATAAACGGCACCTCTGTCATAGCCAACGTCAGCGTCGTGAACGGGCCGGAGGCCGCAACTTACGACCCTCGCAACGGCTACATGTACGTGTCGGACTACAACGGCGGCCTCCGCCCCACTTTCACGGTCTCTGTAATCAACGGCACATCTGTCATAGCCAACGTCAGCGTCGGAGCTGACCCATCGTTCACAACTTACGACCCTCGCAACGGATACGTCTATGTCCCGAATCTGAACTCTGGGACGGTCTCAGTGGTCAACGGAACATCGGTCATAGTCAACATTAGCGTCGGCCTTGCCTTCTTCCCATACTCTGCGACTTACGACCCCAGCAATGGTTACATTTATGTTTCGAATTCTGGCTGGGACACTGTTTCTGTGATAAATGGCACCTCTGTCATAGCAAACGTCACCGTTGGAAGCAACCCTCGCTTTTCAATCTACGACCCAATGAATAGGTATGTGTATGTTACCAACTCGGGCTCTGGAACCGTCTCTATACTAAAATAGTAAGCACAATTTCCTTAAACCCAGCCCGTGCGCCACTTCGTAGCTTACGGGGGCCGCGCCAACGCGCTCAAGCTTGGCGACCCTTACAACCACCGACCTCAGCTCCTCCGTTTGGTGCTTTGAGAGCACCGGAAGAGCAGCCCCAAGGTCGTACTTTAATTTTTCTAATCCGATTCCAGTACTGAAACGGACCCGGCGCCCGCTGACGTGAAAATGAAAGCGGGCCCGGTGGGATTTGGACCCACGACTTAAAGGTTAAAAGCCTTCCACTCTAGCCAAACTGAGTTACGGACCCTTAGATGAAGTTAATTACTTTATGTAGAGAATGCTTTTAAAGTTTAGTTGTCTATCGTATTGTGCTTCCATGTCGTTATAAGGCTGGATGCACGCGCAGTGATGCGATGAAAACCGAGAAGATAATAAAAATAAAGCTCGAGGATCTTGTGCCGCATGAGGAATTCAGGCCAGAACATGCCTCAGAGCTGGTAGCGCAGATAAGGAACGACAAGGTGCTCAAGAGACCGATAGCTGTTTACGACCTCGGCAGCTACAAGCCAGGGAAGTACATGATAGTGGACGGCCACCACAGGACAGAGGCGCTCAAGGAGATGGGGCTAACTTACATACCAGCTAACGTGATAGACTATTTCGACAGGAAGATAGTGGTAAAGAGCTGGAACATAGACATGGTGTGGGACAAGAAGGAGATAGTCATAGGCGCCCTGGAAGGGAAGCTGCTGAAGCCAAAAGCGACAAAGCACATAATAGTGCGCTACAAGAAAGAATCACCGTTCCAGGACAATGATTACATCGAGCCGCTGATAAACTATCCTCTCGAGGAGCTTAAGTAAAATCATCATCTTTTCAGGTGCCGATCTCGTAGCTTGACAGGTATCTCTTCTGCTTGTCGGATAGGCTGTCTATTTTTATACCAAGTGACTCCAGCTTCAGCTTCGCGACCCTCTCATCAATCTCTTTCGGGACATTGTAAACCTTGTTCTCGAGACCCTTGTAATGATTAAGTATATAGACAGCGGAAAGCGCCTGGTTTGCGAAACTCATGTCCATGACCTCGGATGGGTGACCTTCTGCAGAACTTAGGTTTACGAGCCTGCCCTGTGATATGAGGAGTATGCGCCTGCCGTCCCTCATCGTGTATTCCTCCAACTGTTCCCTTATCTCGCGCTTTTTGGTGGCTAGGTGCTCGAGCTCCTCAACGTTTATCTCTACATTGAAGTGGCCTGAATTAGCCATGACCGCCAGGTCCTTCATCTTGTTTATGTGCTTCCCGGTGATTATGTCGACATCGCCCGTAGCAGTCACGAATATGTCGCCGACTTTGGCTGCTTCGTCCATGCTCTTAACTGAAAATCCATCCATGTGAGCCTCAAGTGCCTTGACCGGGTCTATCTCTGTTACTATCACGTTTGCACCCATTCCTCGTGCCCTCAGCGCTATGCCCCTGCCTACCCATCCGTATCCACCTACTACGAAAGTCTTTCCTGCAATCAGCAGATTTGTTGCGCGTAAGATGCCATCTATCGTGCTCTGCCCAGTCCCGTACCTGTTGTCAAACAGGTGCTTTGTGTCAGCGTCATTAACGCCTATGACAGGATATCCGAGCTTGCCAGCCTTTTCAAGCGCCTTGAGCCTTAGTATTCCGGTTGTAGTCTCTTCGGTGCCACCTATTGCGCCAAATTTTTCGTCCATAACCGCGTTGGTAAGGTCCCCGCCATCGTCCATTATTATCTTCGGCTTGAAAGCAACCACCTGCGATATTGCCTTGTAGTAATCGTTTGAGCTTTCGCCCTTGAAGCCTATGGCCTTAAGTCCTTGGGTGTTTAGGTAGGCTACGACATCGTCCTGGGTACTGAGCGGGTTTGATGCGCACATGCAAACATCAGCTCCCGCTGCCTTTAGCGTAAGCGCAAGGACAGCTGTTTCTGTGGTAAGGTGCAGGCAACCACCTATCTTGACCCCATTAAGCGGTTTATCCTCCGAGAACTGGTTTTTTATCAGATTCAGGACAGGCATCCTGGTAGAAGCCCACTCAATCCTATTCTTGCCGGACTTGACCAAAAGAGCCTTGTTAATTGCCATTTTTATCACGGAGAAAAATAAGCCTTGTTACAGTTTAACATTTAAGCAGTGCCATTTAAATACGTTGATAACGTAATCTGATATAGCTGATAATATGAGCGCTACAAAGGAAATGTTACGAGTATCAAGCTCATCAAATTCAAAGAGGGATACAAACAAGGAGCCCAAAGAGGAGGGCGTGAGTTACTTACAGGACATACTGAAGAAGCATCCTACAAAGAAGCTTCTTGAGAATGTGATCGATCATGCAGAGGAGTTGGAGGCAAACAGCGATCCCGATGAAATGTCCATAGGGGAACACTACGTCGCCGCATCGCAGATAGCCAGGAAGCTGGGCGATAAGGCCAAGGCTGAAGCTTACATGGACAGAGCCACCAAGTACATAAGCGATGAATTGTACAAGCAGGCAGTCAAGATGGGCAACGCGCTCCGGGACAAGGGCGCCAAGGAGGTTACTGTAGGGGTAACCATACTTGGAATATTGGTGCAGATAACATTCGAGATAAACACTCTGGTTGTTGCCCCGCCTCCGGCACAGACAAAACAAGGCAAGTAGACAAAGGTGTTCAGAGGCATTCTATATAGCTAATTAGCCACGGCGCATGATGCATGAAACTAATAGTGATTTATGGTCCTCCTGGCGTAGGCAAGCTGACCGTAGCGAAGGAACTTGCCTCCATTACTGGATACCGTCTTTTCCATAACCATCTTACAGTTGAACTTGTAGGATCTGTTTTCGAACACGGCAGCCCAGTTTACAGGAAGCTCGTGGTTAAGTACAGGACAGAGCTGCTGGAGGCTGCGGCAAAAGCCGGCATATCTGGGGTGATATTCACTTTCATTTATAGGGATAACGCGAGCACTAACAGAGTACTGAGGAGCGCAAGCACCAGGCTGGCTAAATCAGGTGTTAAATCACATTTCGTCAGGCTTTATTGCGATGAGAATGAGCTTTATAAGAGGCTTGCAAAAGCGGCGCGCAAAAAATACACCAAGATAACAAGCGTCAAGGTGCTTCAACGCGAGTATCGCGGATACGAGCTCTTCGCCGCTGTGCCTTTTGTGAAGTCACTTGGCATAGATAATACGCATTTATCGCCAAGAAAAGCAGCGCTTATGATAGCCCGCCACTATCACTTAAAGACAGGAAGGTAAGTTGGATGCAAGAACAAGAAGAAGCAAAAGGCACACTCTTGATAGTCCTTTACGGGCCTCCAGGTGTTGGCAAACTCACCGTGGCCAAAGAGCTCTCAAAAATAACTGGTTACAGGGTAATGCATAACCATCTTACGCTCGATCTCGTAACATCTATATTAGGCTCTGGAGCTAATGGGTCATTCGGAATGGTCGATAGATACAGGCTAGACATGGTCAAAGAAGCAGCCAAAAACAGAATATCTGGTTTGATATTGACTTCCGTGTATGGGAATACTGAGGGAGACGATAGATTTGCGAATAGGCTTGTAAAAACCATGAAGAGGTACTCTGGAAGTGCAGTATTTGTTCAACTCATCTGCTCTGAAAAGGAGTTAAGGTCCAGGATCCATGGGAAATCCAGAAAAAGGTATAATAAGATAAAAGATGAGAAAACACTTTACAAACTAATTAATAAGTATGATTTATTTTCACCTATAAAGTCTGTGAACTCTTACAGCATAGAAAATACAGATTTGAGCGCGAGTGAGGTTGCTAAACGCATCAAGTCTCATTATGGACTTTGGCGATAGTATGCAGAAGATAAAACTTCTTGGATTGGACTTCGATGGCACCGTAGCCCATTACCCTTATCCTTCAGCATGGGAGGTTATAGCCCAAGAGATAGGCTGCATAGATGAAGATAATGCGCTCAGACGATCATATTATAACGGAGAATTTGACGTTAGGACTTGGTCTTTCAAATCTGTAGAGCTGTATAAAAAGTATGGGCTGACTAGAAGCCTCTTCAGGCAACTGTTTGCTACAAAGATGAAGCCAGCTGTGGGCGCACTTGAGCTATTGACGGAGCTCCATAGGAAAAAAATAAAGACTGCTATAATATCCGGTTCGATAAAGGAGGTCTATGAGATATTCGAGAAAAAGTTTGGGGTAAGCGTAGATTTTGTTAGGATAGCGCACCAGTTCGACTTTGACGACAATGGATTTTTAAGTGGAGGATACTTTACCAACCAGGATTTTGAAGGGAAGGTAGGGGCGCTTAAAGAGATCTGTAACACTGAAGGTATAGATGTTGAAGAGTGCGCATTCGTAGGGAATGGCACAAATGATATACCGATATTCAATACCGTTGGCATGTCCTTTGCTTTCAACCCTGAAAAGCAAGAGGTCGTTGAGAATGCTGATGTTATAATACACAATGACGACATAAGTGAAGTATTGAAATACCTATAAACGCTTTTTATTGTGATAGATGTTTACCTAAATTGAATACCTTTAGACCAGTGGCGGCATCCAACTTTTTTATTAGCTTAACATCGAAATCCTGCAACATTATCTCAAGCATGGCAGCTATCTCAGCTTCTACTAGGTGCCCACCAAATGCTTGCATCATTTCATTAGATATACTTACATGAGCATGAACTATCGGTTTGCCTTCGAATAGTGCGACATTGCCCAAAAGGCTTGTTACCTCAAATACTCCTTCAAGCTCGGTATTTGTATACTTCTTAGTTGCCGCCTTATAGTGGTAGAGCGTAGGGTTTTTGATAGAACCTATACAGGAAAACCATGCGCCCTGTATTTTTTGTTTTTCGCAAAAATATTTTATAGACTCATTTACTTTTTCTCCGATTTCAAGGCGAATAAGGAATTTACCGTTACTAAGCTTAGAGTAGTACATTTTATCACTGATAAATCCATACATAATCCTATAATTATATGTTAAATAAGTGTTCTTATTCAACAGCAAACGATGGGTAAGAAAATGCTATAAAACTTATACGCCAAAGACTTAACATCGCCCAATCAAATGATATAATGACAAACCTGGTTAATTCGTTTAGTTTCACAATAAGGCCCATCCGACGTGCCCATTTGATATGCAAGTCTTGATGTTCTGAGTATATTTGCCATGGCTGCAGATGCAGTCGCTATAATGGCACCGATATCAACTACAACCATAAGCCAGGATGGGGCTTTTGATAGGGTGGGCGCCAAGGATAGCGGATCCCAGCTGATTGAGTATGACGAGGCGAGAGTGCCAGGGGTGAACGTACTTTACATAAATTTTGATGATTATAGGTTAATGAATCTAGCAAGCGGCGATCTTGATGATATACTAAGCGCTTACCATGAACTGGCATCGCCTAAAAAGGACGTGAGCGTTTTCTTGTTCTTGGATGAGATACAGAACGTAAAGAATTGGGAACTATGGATTAGGAGAACATATGACTCGAAGAAGTACAGGATATTCATAACATGCTCTAGTTCCAAACTACTAAGCAGGGAAATTGCCACTTCGTTGGTAGGAAGAAATATAATATATGTGCTATACCCGTTCTCTTTCAGAGAGTTTCTTACCGCGAAAAGCGTAAAACATGGAAAATATGCCTTATATGAAGAAGAGCGCCACAAGGTCAACGCCCTAGCAAAGGAATACATTACGAATGGAGGGTTTCCGGAAACGGCGTTTGAAGCTGATAATGAAACAAAGAAAAAGATGATAAGCGCTTACTATGATGCGATATTGTACAGGGACATAATAAGTAGGTACATAATTGAAAATGCAAACCAGTTGGAGATGGTCTTCAAATATGCGATTAACACGCATAGCAGCAGCTTCAGTACCGTAAAGCTACACAACTACTTTAAGAGCCAGAATCTTGGGGTAAGCAGGCAAACAATAAACAACTTTGTCAGATTTGGCGAGCAGACTTTCCTATTTTATCAGGTCTTGCAGTTCTTCAATGGTTTCAAAAGATCGAATCAGTCCAGAAAGAAGTTATATGTTGTTGACAATGGCATAATAAGTTTGTTGATATCAAACCTCAAATACGGAAAGTTACTGGAAAATGTAGTATTAATTGAACTTCTGCGCAGAAAGGAAAAACCATCTATAGAGATAAATTACCTAGATAACAAAGATTGGGAAGTTGATTTTGTGGTTTCAGAAGGTGGATCTGTGGCAGAACTCATACAAGTAACTTATGAACTCGACCAAAAAATATAGAGAGAGAACTGCGACACTTCATAAGTGCCACGAAGGAGCTTAAGCCTAAGAGGAGCGTGTCAGTAACCTTCAATGCGGTAGACAAGGCAATGACCTTGGAAAGAAGTATAGAGCACTGACATTCGTGCAATGGACGCTCAGCAAAAGCAATGGGAACTACTCGTAGCTTGTGGCTTGGGGGGTTGCCCTGAAGCGGACCACCCGAAGCACAAGATGCACCGCGGACACATTTCCATCAAGAAATTTACGCGCTTAGTTCTTTTTTAGCTCAAGCTTAAATGGTTCGGCCTTGAATCCTGCGTTAACATGCGCGCCGCTACAGAATGGCTTTTTGGTAGAATGGCCACATCTGCATAGCGCATATTCTACCTTACCATCTATCTTAACAAGCACTGGTCCGTCTTTTGTAAACTCAAACTCTACATTTGCCATTAAATCACATTAATTATTCTCTCTAAATTTTATATACCTTGGCATTGACACGTGCTATAGGGACTTGGCATTTACATTCAATACACCTCGTCAAATCAATTCGGTCACATAACATACCTTATTGCGTATGCAAGAAGGCAGGAAAACACGTGAGTCGAGGCTTTTTTATTCCAACAAACCTATTCTTTGCCATGCAAAACACCTCCTTGAGTCTTGAGAAGATGCGTTCTATCGTCCATCGCCTTCCGTAGTCAGAATCCTTCGGAATTTCGGACTTCCTGAAACGACCACCATTTCTAGATATTACAGGGGTTTATGCTGAACCTCCTTAGTTCCTCCTTTATAACAATGGAATCGTATGCAGAATCTGCAAGGTATTTGGCCTTGTAATTGAATGTGAAAGCATTGCGCACAAACCGAAACAATTTTTCAAACAATTTCTTGTCGTTTGTGTTTGCAGGTTCGATACAGATACCAATAGGAACCTCATTTTCTGCCTCTGCAATCATATGTATTTTGTAGCATAACACGAAAACCTCTGACTTCTCCTTCAAATCCTCTTGCTCTCTTTTTGAAGGTGTCCTATGTCCTCACCTTGCGTCTTTATCCGATTTCTATGTGCAGATGCATCAAAGATGTCCTGCACGATCAACTGTATCTGTTTCCCACTAGGTCTGTCATGAATTATCCTGTTGTAGATTTCCTGCAGGATTCTTGGATCCGCCCTTTCGCGGACTTTCGGGAAAGTCGAGGGATGAAGGTCAAAGTGTTGTAATGTATATCAAGGATAGCCATAACCGCTCGCCGTGGTGGTTGGTAACGTGCTGGTTGCTACAGTAGACGCGTTGACTGTAGTCGCTACTGTTGTGGTAGTGACCGCCTGCGCAGGACCTATGGTAAAAATCCACATAATGGACTTGTAGAACTGCGTGTTTGTCATAGTGCCCTTAGTTGTATTATATGTCCATGTATTTTTTATTAGGTAGTTTCCGCCAGCGTAAGTGCCTGTTGATGTGTTGAATGTGCCACCAACATACGCCCAACTGTACCATGTACTCGGGTAGTGCGTTACTGTGGTAAGGTGCATCGGAGCTTTATTGGCATTCACAAACGAGATTGCGGGGTTAATACTGCCGTTAACTTCGAAGGCAAACCCATATGCTGGCGTCTGGTTCTTGTAGCCAGTAGGACTGCTCACGTTCATAATTGTAAATGTAGCAATTGTAAAGTTGTATGTTTGAAGAAGGTTGTTGCTTACCAGTGCATACGTGCCAGAAGGAATCATAACAGTTATGTTAACCCTATCCGGTGCAGTAACTGTTACATTGGCAGGGCTACTGCTATTCACATCTACCGACTTGCTGCTGAATTTAGTTAGAATAGGAACGGAGTTATGATATGCAGTTGTCACAATCGTAGTAGAAACAGTAATTGTGTTTGTTGGTACAGAAGTAGTTGGGAGAGTAGGCGGCAGGGAGATGTAGTATGCAAATCCTATTACTACCGCAATTACTATTATTCCTATTATGATTCCGACATTTGCCATAATATTACCACGCATATTATTTCATACTGAACGCTCTTATTCCTATGGATTATAGAGAGTTGACATTTGATCTAGAAAGACCTGTTTCCTTCTCCGTTTGCATGAATTTACAGTGGATTTTCCTCTACAATCCATTTCCAGAAATTCGTCGCTTAACGTTTATTTCTCCGCTTTACGTCTATTTGTCAACTCCCTATAGAAAAACGATTATATGTACCTGCTGACAGAAACATAATTCTATCTAGAAAATGGGCCTTGGCACTGGCGCAGACCTTTATGCCCATCCACGAGGCGCAAGATGTGCATCAGGCGCATTCCCGACAAGGAGGATTTTTATACCATCGATTTTGGCCCTATTTTTGATATAAGTGTGTATAACACATATACATTCATTTAAATGAATTTATAAGAGTGCAAATTGTATAAATTCATTTATATTATTTAAATTATAGAGAGCGTGGACGCCTAAGCGTGCGTTGGTTTCTTTTTGAAGGCCTGCTATACCTTAAACCTCCCAAGTAGCAAGGAGTTTGAGACCACTGTAACAGAGCTGAACGCCATTGCGAATGCGGCTAGCAACGGCAGGAAGTTGTAGATGCTTACCGTGAAAACAGGTATCAGTGCGCCAGCTGCAATGGGTATCAGGATTATGTTGTAGGCAAATGCCCAGAATAGGTTCTGCCTTATCTTGCCCATAGTCCTCTTGCCAAGTTGGAGTGCCACAAACGCATCATAAATGCTGTTCTTTATCAGGACGATGCTGCCAGCCTGCAGCGCAACGTCAGTGCCAGCGCCAATCGCTATACCTACATCTGCCTTGGTCAGCGCAGGTGCATCGTTTATGCCATCGCCGACCATAGCCACGACCTTGCCCTCCTTCTGCAGCTGCGCTATCTTGTCCATCTTGTCAATGGGCTTCGCATGCGAGATTACATTGCCTATGTCCAGCTGCTTTGCGACCGCATTGGCAACCCTCTCGTTGTCACCTGTTATGAGCCATATGTCATAGCCTGCATTCTTGAAAGAACCTATCGCCTTCTTGCTGTCTTCCTTGAGCACATCAGATAATGCTATAAGCCCTATGGCTTTGCCGTCTGCACCAACTGTGAGGGTGGTTTTGCCATAAGATTCCAGCTTATTCAGCTGCTTTTCTACCACAGCTATCTCTTCCTTGCTGAACATATCCCTGTTTCCTACTGTTATCCTAGTGCCGTTCTTGTCAACTGCAGTTATGCCGCTTCCTTGTTTGTAAGTAAACTTCTTTGGGAAGCCGGTTTTGATACCTGACTTGTTTGCCTTCGCCAGTATCGCCTTGCCGATCACATGCTCGGAGTTCATCTCCGCTGTAGCTGCGAACCTGAGCACATCCTTTTCCTTATATCCAGCAACAGTGATTATGTCAGTAACCTCTGGCTTGCCCTTGGTTAGGGTTCCAGTCTTGTCTAATACCAGCACATTTACCCTGCTTGCCTTCTGCAGGCTCTCCCCGCTCTTTACCAGTATTCCTTGTTTGGCTGCGCTGCCAGATGAAACCAGCAATGCGGCTGGCGTCGCTATGCCTAGCGCACAGGGACAAGCTATTATCAGAACGCTTACGAATATTAGTATGGCAACATTAAATCCTACTCCCCCAACAAAGTACCATAAAAGCGATGCTCCGATTCCAACAAGCACAACTATGGGAACGAAATACGATGCGATCCTGTCAGCCAATTTTTGCATAGGAACTTTGCTTGATGCCGCATCCTGAACAATCTTTATTATCTGCGCAAGTGTAGTGTCCTCTCCGACTTTGGCAGCCTTGATCTTTAGCGATCCTGTGGCGCTTATAGTACCACCTATCGCCTTGTCTCCTGCCCTCTTGATCAAGGGCATGCTCTCTCCTGTTATCATAGATTCGTCGACCGAACTTTCACCTTCAATTACTATCGAATCGGTTGGTATCTTTTCACCTGGCTTCACAAGCAGAATGTCTCCCTCCTTAATCTGTTCTATTGGGATGTCTATCACTTTGCTTCCCTGCATTCTGTGCGCATTTTTCGGCTGCAGGGCTATGAGAGCCGAAACGGCTGTTGATGCCCTTGACTCTGCAATTCTCTGCATGTAAGTTCCAGTGAGTATCAGCGATATTATGATGGTTGATGTATCGAAGTATACGCCACCAGCAGGGAAGACATATGGCAAAATGGTTACGACTGTGCTGTAGGCCCAGGCTGCGCTTGTTCCTATCGCTATCAAGGTATCCATGTTGGCAGACCTGTTTTTAACAGCGTCCAGTATTCCGGCATAGAACCTCTGCCCTGCATAGAATTGCACTATGCTTGCAAGCACAAGCATCGCATAGTTGCCGTAGCCCAGATGCAAGATGTATGTCAGTATGGCAACAACTGCTGTAAGCGGCCATGATATTAAAAGTGCAGTCCTTAGGCTGTTTATCTCATTTTCAGGCTTCTCGAACTGGAGCTTGCAGTTAGTGCTGCAGAAGTAGTACTTCTTGCCTCCCCTATCACTGGCCAGCGATGAGCTTTTCTCATCAACATACATGCCGCATACTGGGTCTGTTGCCGTAATGTGACACCCTCCAACGACTAAAGGTCGTTGGCTTCCCCTGCGATTGCAGAGTATGTTCTCAGTTCCTTGGCAGTTGCTCCCTGTTGGAGTCTTACACTGTCTCCCTGAGCGTAAGTT
>JAJYYB010000002.1 GCA_021801355.1 Microcaldota archaeon
CAAGAAGCCGGAGCTAAACAACGAAGTCAAGCTAATCATCGTGCTGGACGAGGCTTGGCAAATCCTGCAATCGAAGATAGGCGAGGAGAACATGGAGTCGCTGCCCAGCAGAATCGTGAGGCTCGGAAGAAAATACGGCTTCGGTATGCTCGTAAGCACGCAGCAAATCGAGGACGTGCCCAACACTTTCATAAACTCAAGCTCGATTCGCGTGATACACAGCTACCACGGCGCGAGCGTCTACGGAAACACGGCCGATATTTTCGGCTTGGGCGATTTCGAGACCGCCTACCTCAAAACTTCCGAGCGCGGCGAGGCTCTGATCTTCGACAAAGGCAGAGCCATGAGGGGCCAGCTTTGGGCCGATTACGTCAAGGTGGACATGCTAACCAAGCAAGAGCTAGAAGCAATGAAGGCTAAATCTGACAAGTTCAAGCCAGCACTAATAGACGAGCCAGAGCTGCCGCTGGACATGGGCGCGAAGAAGCCAGTCCAGAAGACCGCAAGTGCTGTCGAGTTCTTCAAGCCGCCGAACGACAGACCGACCGCCACGCAACACGCGGCTATGCTCGCTGTGCTAGCCAACCCGAACACAGACAGAGGCGAGATGATAAAATGGCTGGAAAACAAGAAGTGGATAACGGCTAGCAATACCTTATACGGAAGGAAACAAAACCCAAGCGTCTTTGACGCAATAGTAAAGCTGGGCTTGGCTAAGGATGAAAACGGGAAGCTATCTCTTACTGAAAAAGGCGAGAAGTGGGTAGTGCCTGCCAAGATTCTTGAAAACGAATCCGAAATCGGCGGCGATTTGCACAGGCAGATTCTAATAAAGACCATAGAATACCTGCATGAAAGCAATATATTTGTTATGGCTACGCCAGAACCAGAATCTTTCGACCTTATAGCTTATGACGTAGACGCTAAAAAGAAATTCTTGTGGGACGATAAAAACAGAAAGGCTTATGAAATACAGACAACGGCAAGGAAGGACTCAATTTTAGCAAATTCAGTAGTTGGTCATTTCGTGACGTAAATAGCCACACTTCCGATAATACGGAAGTTTCATAGATTTTTCTTGCGAATCAGAATTGGGCGGACCCACTTCCGCAGACGACCGCGAAATAAATAGATATCTATAAACGTTAGCGGAGCGATCGCCCCATGTGTTAGGACGACCAACTCTCCGCCTAGCCTATACAATGAGAACAACGAAGAGAAAAAATAAGATACCTGCGCCTTTCGGTGGACTGGCAAAAAGAGGATACAAAGGCACCAATGTCCTCCAAAACATATCCAAAGTTCTGACAACAATCCTAAATAACGCATCAAAAACGGTCCACAAACAAAGACTTGTTTCTGATGCTGCGTCAGTCGTGATAAAGGCCGCATCGTTACGCAGTAGCATTCATGGCGCAAGAAAAAGGATGAAGAGAGGGAAATCGAGAAGGCAGATTGCAAGAGTTCTTGAGGGTCTCGACCTGAATAAAGTCGAAGACGAGACCAATTCGATTCTCAGAATTGATGCAAAGAAAAGGTTCGGCGGTCAGATAATCGATGCTGCAATAGACATACACGAAATACCCTATCATGGTGGACCGAATGAGGATAAGAAGGAGATTGGTAGAGACAAACAAAAGGATGGCACCACAAAATTCCACATGATTGCGACCATATACCTCATCGGAAAGAAGAGAAAACGTTTCACGTTGGCAGTCACATTCGTACCTCTAGGAACGACGAAGAGGGCGATAGTGCAAACCCTTCTTTACCTGCTGAGAGGATGCGGCATAAAGGTGAGAATACTGCTTCTCGACAAAGGATTCTACTCTATCGAGGTTGTGCGATTACTCATGCGACTCAACATCGGATTCATAATGCCGATGAGAGGCAACAGGCTTAAAAAGAAAAAGGGGTGCTACAAAACAACGTATCTTATGAAGAGCGCAAAAGATGGAAAACCGATCAGTCAACTAGTTGCTGCGGTAAGTGTGATCAAATACAACAGGGGAAAGCGGTTCAAACATCATGGTGCAATGCAGCTCTGCTTCATAACCGGAGGGATAGATTTCTCCCTGCACAAGATTGCGGAGTTCTACCGCAAGAGGTTTGGCATCGAATCGAGTTACAAACTCGACAAGTCGATAAGACCAAGAACAAGTTCAAGGAATCCTGCAATAAGGATGTTCCTTTTCAATGCGGCGCTGCTGATGCAGAATTTCTGGGTTGTAGTAAAACAGGTCTTTTGCAAGCGCATCTGTAGGGCGTCTGAACGGATGATTACACTCCGTGATTTTGCAGACCTACTGCTACATCAGATTCGGATCCGTTACGGGGAGAAGGTGGTGATAGGGACATAGGCAAACTCTGCAAAACTATACACTACTTAGTTAGCTCCAGCCGTTTTACCGATGTAAACTTCGGGACATAACAGAGTAGAGTACCGTCCAGTGCATGTCTACGGGCGGTTTTGCTTACCGAACCAATTCACGTTTCAACCTTAGAAGCATGGTATTTTGTGCCTTTATGACCAACTACTGAAATTGGGATAAGAAGGAAAAATACAAAGTGCCGATAACATGGGTAACTTACGATGAACAAATAATGGACGAAATAAAGAAAATCACTGAAAATAAAGATGAATACTTACTGATAAAGGTGGGATGAAATGCGTTTTTATGTTAATAGTCGAATCAATCCAACTCAAAGAATATATGTAACATTTGGGATGCAACCTGCAAAGAGAGAAAATATACCATATGAAACCTTTTTTGTAATAGAGCTAAATGGTGTGCAACAACTATACACAAGAAACGATGTTTTGGCTGAAACTGGAACAGAACCGGCTGGGATTGCTTTGATTATCGGAGCGTTACTATTTATTGTAGACCCACTGCTCGGAATTATAGCTGGACTTGGAAGCGGTATCTTAGCAAATCAGTCTGAAGAGGACAGAGTCAGAATTTTTAATCAGTCGTAGGTTTTGATATGGTAACAATTCAAATAGCGGCCGTTATACAATATTCAACCTACATCATATTACTAGCCATAACTTCAATATTTTATTATCGTTTTGGTAAATACGCAAAAGGAAGGATGAGAGACAGTATATTTATAGCAAACGGAGTAACTGCAATAATATTTCTTGTTATTACATTGTGGATATTGCCAGAATTTGTTGGTATAAATTTACCATGGCCTGACCCAGCTACATTTGTAAGTATATTGATAGCTGCGATTGACTACGGTAACCTTCTTCAAGGGCAGAAGATAGAAGAGAATACTACCACTTCAAGTAATGGAAATAAAAAGGGCAAAAGGGCGAAAAGAAAATAGCTTAACTATTGGTGTAGATATGGACATAGTAGCAATAATTAACGAAATTATAAATGAGGTAAATCCACTCATAGAACATAAGGATACAGTAAGCCAGATAGAGATGATATTTAGAAAACATGGGTTTTACACCACTAGAGAATATCCAATATACAAGATAAAAGACGGCTCAGGGAGGAGGGGAAGGATTGATTTAGTAGCAAGGAAAGGTAAATTTAGAGTTGCAATAGAATATGACCATCATGAAGTTATAAAGTGGAAAAGTTTTCAGAAGATAGTACAAATAAAGGTAACTGTTTAGCAGAATGAAGTAAAATTAAGGTTGTAGTTCCGTTATTCTTTTTCTCCGAAAGACATTCAATCGTTATCAGAGGATAGGTTCTGGGGCTGAACAGTTAGGAGCAAGACAATGAAGGAAGATAAGTATCTAGATGCATTTACCGATGAAGAACGATTTGAAATCGATTCGGAAGAGCTAGAAGAAAAGAACAAAGACATGGAAAAGAAAGTCCGACTCCTTATAAAAAAGGTAGAGAAACTCGAAAAGGAGGTGGCAGGACTCAGAAAGGAGAATCAAGAATTACGTGAACGTCTGGGACAGAAAATAGATCCAGAAATAATACCTGATTTCGTAAAGGAGAACCAACATCATCGCCACCAGAAACCAGGTCAAAAAGAAGGTCATGAAGGAACCACGAGACCGATACCAGATCATGTCGATGAAACAAGGGACGCAATCATGGGCCAATGTCCTGATTGTGGAGGAATCGTCAGCGATGTCGGCGAACGAAAACGGATAGTAGAGACGATAATTCCTGCAAAAGTACACGTCAAAATGATAAAGGTCCACAGATACTGGTGCCCCTGCTGCAGGAAGGTTGTGGATGCACCTGTAACTGATGCATTCCAAAACTGCCGACTAGGTCTTGAGGTATACATTCTCGTTGCGCTCATGCGATACAGAATGGGTATGACGTACGAGAAGATAGAGGAAATGCTCCAGATTGCCTACAATCTGTGCCTGTCGAGAGGCGAACTGCCACAGATGATGGATCGCCTTGCATACGAATTTGGAGACCATTATGAAGAGTTGATAGACGAAATGAGGAATTCGCCGTCTGCAAACGGCGATGAGACTGGATGGAGGATTGATGGAAGGAGCGCCTGGTTGTGGGTGTTCATTAACAAAGCAGTCGCGATATACAGAGTAGACAAGAGTAGGGGGAAGAAGGTAGTGCGACGTATACTCGGTCGACATTACAAAGGGGCATTGGGCAGCGACTTTCACTCCGCGTACAATCTAAACGGAGTCGTGCAGCAGAAGTGTCATGTACACCTCAAGAGGGATTTAAAAGAGGTTGCAGAAGACAAAGACGGAAGAAGCCAGTTCCATAGATTCAGGAAGAAGTTGATGAGAATCCTCGACGATAGCGTCAGGGCAAAGAAGAGGACAAGAGATAGCTCCGAATTGCAGCGGCAAAAGGACCATCTCGATGAGAGAATCGCCGCTCTCTGTAATGATACGTATACTGACATTGATTGCCTCCGGATCGTCAAAAGATTGAAGGGAAGAGGGAGAGACTTATTTACGTTCCTCGTGACAGACATAGATCCCGACAACAACATTGCAGAGCGGGGCATACGACCTGCAGTTGTGATGCGAAAGAACTCCTACGGAAACAGGAGCAATAAGGGCGCAAATACCATGTCCGTGATGTTGAGTGTAGTAGAAACGTGCGACCTAAAAGATCAGAACTTCCTAGATTGGGGCAAGGGATACATGGAGAATCGGTTGTCGTTGGGCGCTTCACAAAGCTAAACAGTTACAAATAAAGCCAGATATAGCTATTGGCATTGCTGGGAAAGGAGATCTAGAGCCTAATCTTGAAAGAGCAACAAAGTATATTAAAGCACTAAGCTCACCATTATATGTAATATCTTTAAAACAGAGAACTTACAAATCTGTACAAAACGGAAAGGACTGATTGAATGAAAGATTCGTTAATTGAAGAACTTCCTAAAATTGTTGAAAAGGGTAAGAAAGATGCGCAAAAGTTACTTGACGGACTATCGAAGGCGCAAAGAATAACATTACAAACTAATGAGCTGGTGCTTCCAACAAAAGCAAAAAGAGGCCTATCTGCGTTTACTGGCCAAAGCGTAAAAGAAACAAAAGTAAAGGAACTGCTTAACCGGCTTATATATGGAGACAATTTACTTGCAATGCAAGCTTTGATAGCTGGCGATCCGGCCACAGGATTGCCATCAATGCGAGGAAAGATAGATTTGATATACATAGATCCGCCTTTTGACAGCAAGGCGGATTATAGGACTAAAATACATCTGCCCAGCATAGACATAGAACAAAAAGCATCAGTCATAGAACAGTTTGCATATTCGGATACTTGGAAAGATGGAACTAAATCTTATCTTGAAATGATAGTACCTAGATTAATTTTAATGCGAGAACTTCTAAGCGAGCAAGGCTCTATTTATGTTCATATAGATTCACGAGTAGGACATTATGTAAAGGTGATCATGGACGCGCTAATGGGAAAAGACAAATTTCAAAGTGAAATTATCTGGAAGCAGACAAGGGCAAAGAGCACTGGTTTTAAGAACTACGGTTTAGAACATAATAGTATCTTTTTTTATACAAAATCAGACAATTTTATATGGAACATGCAATATAAAGAATATGAACTAGATAAAATTGATAGATATTACTGTTTTTTTGAGAAGGAAGATGGAAGTTACGAGAAATTCACAAAATCTGAAATGAGAGCCTTTAGAGAATCGAGAAGGATGCCTACTGGAAAAAGGTTTGCTTTGATTCCTTTATTGAATTTAAATAAAAATAGACCAAATTTAAGATATGAATATAAGGGCTTTTTGGAAACGTGGGCTACCACAAAAGAAAAAATGCTTGAGCTTGAAGCACAAGGCCTGATCGTTCAGACTTCGCCGGGAGCTATGCCGTTAAAAAAACAATACTTTGAAAACATGGAAGGTGTAAAAGTTGGTACGTTATGGGATGATATATATCCTGTGAATTCACAGGCTAAAGAAAAAGTAGATTATCCCACTCAAAAGCCTGAAGCACTACTTGAGAGAATCATTGAAACATCTTCAAATAAAAACTCAATAGTAGGTGATTTCTTTGTAGGGTCAGGGACTACAGCAGAAGTAGCTGAACGGTTGGGGAGAGAATGGATCATATCGGATTTAGGAAAACCCGCATGTATGATTACAAGAAAAAGTCTTATAGACCAAGATGCAAAACCATTTCTGTTTCAGTCAATAGGCGATTATCAGAAAGAGCAGTTTGAACAATCTTCGTTCAAGAGTATAGGAGATTTGGCGCAGGTCGTTTTGAATCTTTATGGTGCACTGCCATTTCCTATGCAGCAAGGCACGCCAAATAATTTAGGTTACATAAAACAGACAAAGACATTGGTCTTTGTAGATTCACCTACTAAGATGACTGGCTATGCTACTCTGAAGAAAGCACAAGAACTTAGAGCATCTTTTATGGGAGGATGGCAGAAAATAGTCGTGCTTGGATGGAACTTTGATTTGAATATTAGTAGGATAATTGAAAGTTTCCAAAAAGAGATTGAAGAAAACAGGTTAGAAATATTAGTTATACCACCGGATCTATTAGAAAAACTAAAGCACAAGGCAGATTATGAAAAGCTCATAAGAGAAGGAAAGGTGAGATTTTCTTCATTGCAATATCTAAATGTAAAACCAATAAGGAAGAAGGAATCTGATAAAGATAATGATGAAATCGATGTGGAACTAGAGAATTATGTTTTATTGTCTCCAGATGCGTTGCCATTAGACAAGGAGAACAAAGAGAAATTGGAGGAAGTAATAGAAAAAGACCCGTTAAGTCTTATAGAATATTGGAGCATAGATCCAGATTATGACGATGAGATATTTAGAAGCAAATGGCAAGATTATAGGGAAAATCATGAGGACACACTAAAAATAGAAAGAAAGGCTAAACTTATAGTCCCTAAAGTGAACGGAAAAAGGAAAATCTGCGTCAAAGCCGTAGATGTATTTGGCTTTGAAAGCGTTGCCGTAAAAGAAGTGAGTTAATGGTTAATACAAGATCATTAGGAACGGGAGATATACCGATAAGATTAGCCAAGCAATTAACTGACATAGTAAATAAAGAATGGAGGGATGGGAGTCTTATAGAAAAAGTAACTCCAGTTACTAGAGAGTTGATTAAGTTTTGGGATCCTAAAGGAAGCTTTGCAGATGAAAGAGATTTCAATTTTCATGAGGGACAATGGCAGGCTATATTAAATACGATTTATGCACATGAAATTTTGAAGATAAATAACGTAAAAGATATTTATATGAGGGTCTATCCTGAATTGCTTGAAGACCTAGACTTAATTGATCTAAAGAAGGAAAAATACAACAACCCTAAATATTGTATCAAGATGGCAACTGGGACAGGGAAGACGTGGGTGTTGCATGCCTTATTAATATGGCAATATCTCAACAGGAAGCATGAAGAGTCGCTTAGTGGTAGATTTTCAGAGAATTTCTTATTGGTCGCGCCGGGAATAATAGTTTATGAGAGATTATTAGACGCTTATGTTGGAAAGAGGACTGAGGACGGTAATAGAGATTTTGATCAATCGGATTTTATGAGGTATGGAGATTTGTTTATACCTGCCGCATATAAAGAAGAAATTTTTGGGTTTGTTAAGGGCTGCGTTGCACAAAAAGACGAGATCGGGAAGAAAGTAACCGGAGAAGGATTGATTGCGGTAACTAACTGGCACTTATTAGAAGGAGAAGAAGAGGAGGAAGACGTCGACGAGGCATTGGAGACGCCGGAGAAGACAGTTAAAAAACTATTACCAATAACTCCGGGGACTTCTGCGGGGCATTCGTTGGCAGAATTGGATAATCAATATTTAGGAGGACGAGAATTGGAATACTTGGCGGATTTAGATAATTTGGTGGTGTTTAACGATGAAGCTCATCATCTTGGAGAATTTAAGAACTCGACTGAAACTCTGGAAAAAGAATGGCAAAAGGCATTAGATATAATAGCAGGAAATAAAGGGGAAAGAATCATGCAGATTGATTTTTCAGCAACGCCTTATACTGTAACTGGAAGCGGCCAGAAAAGGGCACTTCATTATTTTCCACATATTATAGTTAATTTTGAATTAGTAGAAGCTATAAGACAAGGGTTAGTCAAGACAGTGGCAATAGACAAAAGAAAGGAAATTGCTTCAATGCCTTTAGATTTTAAAGCGGAAAAGGAAGGCAGTGAAATAAGAAGCCTGTCTGAGGGGCAAAGAGTAATGCTGCGAGCTGGCATTACAAAACTTAAGATTTTAGAAGAAGGATTTACCAAATTGGATAAAAACAAATTTCCGAAAATGTTGGTAATATGTGAGAATACGTTTGTTGTGCCGCATGTCATAGATTTTTTGAAACAAGAGGGATATTCAGATGATGAACTAATGGAAGTTCATTCTAATAAGAAGGGTGAGATTGGTGAGGATGAGTGGAACGAGATAAAACAAAGACTTTTTGATGTTGACAGACACGAAAAACCTAAAATTATTGTTTCTGTTTTGATGCTAAGAGAAGGATTCGATGTGAATAACATTTGTGTTATTGTGCCGTTGAGGTCGAGTAGTTCATATATATTGTTGGAACAAACAATAGGAAGAGGTTTGCGGTTGATGTGGAGAGAGCCAGAATATGAAGAAACAAAGAGAGAGAATAGAGAAAAGTTATTGATTAAAAAAGAGGAACCAGATAACTATATGGATATTCTAAGTATTGTTGAACATCCTGCATTTATCGAGTTTTACGACAGAGTGCTAGAAGGAAATGTTGGGAAAGTTAAGGAACTACCAACTAAAGATAGAGTTGTTGGGGATATAATTAATATTGGATTGAAAGAAAGTTACAAAAAATACGACTTATTCTGGCCATTAATTATACACGACAAAGAAGAAGAAATGGGCGGGATAAATTTATCAATCGAACAATTAGAACAATTTCCAATAAGACTTGAAGAGTTAAAGCCATTAGTAAAGAGGACGGGCGACATATTTTACGGAGAGGAAATAACAGTCAAGACAAGGTTTGGTGAATATTCGGTAACTGCGGACATATTTACAGCAAAAAGTTATAATTCATTTATACAGAAGATAGTAAGCGCGGTGTCCATAGTTCATGTGAAATCTGGAACGAAAAAAAATGCAAAAAGTTTTCCATTAATCCAGATAAATTCAGCAGTTATTGCTAAATTAACTGACGATTACATAAGACATAAATTATTCGGAGAAGATTTCGACCCGTTGAAAGATAACAACTGGAGAGTCTTGCTGATAACACAAGAACGGATAATACAACATATTGTTACAAACATAGCAAAGTCAATATATGATCTACAAAATAACCTAAAAGTGAATGAAGCTACAATAATAAAGAGGTACTTTTCGGAAATACCAGAAATAAAAATAAGAGGATCATACGCTTTAAATGTGGCGAAGACGATCTACGACAGGATAGCATATCCATCAAATAGCGGGGGTTATGAAAGAGATTTTATACAATTTATAGATGGAGATACCAAAGTTCAGGCATTTATGAAGATCAATGAACATTACCACGACTTTTCTAATATAATTTACATACGTGATGATGGATTACTGGCGCATTATTATCCTGATTTTATTGTAAAGATTGAAGATAAAACTTATCTTGTAGAAACAAAATCTGAAAGAGATATGAATAACCAAAATGTTAAGAGTAAAAGATTGGCTGCTGTGGATTGGGTGGATAAGGTTAATGAACTGAAACCCGAAGATAGAATGAATTCGACGTGGAGCTATGTGTTACTGGGGCAAAATACTTTCTATAGTATGAGCAAACAAGGGGCAACAACTGAAGAGATATTAGAATATGCAAAACTTAATAAATCAAAAATAAAGGGAACACTCAGAGAAAGTTTGGGAGAAAAGGAGTATTGAAGATGAATTACTGCCGTTGGGCATTGCAGCACGTTGGTGCGGTAGACCTCGTAAGTGGCGTTGGCCGCACACGAGCCGTCGTAGCTTAGGGTTGTGGGTTACCTGTTTACAAAACCTTTTTACGAAAAGCTTTACCAAAAAGTCTGGGTGCGTAACCTTTTTGGAAAGGTTAATCGAAAACACTGGGTGCGGTTTCGGCTAGAATCGCACCGTATCTGTTTATATTTCTAAATGCGCTATAATCTGTGTGCGAAGACACAGATGTTCGCATTTTTGAAAACAACATCTACGGTGGCTATATGGAAACAAAAGCTAGACGAGAAAGCTACGGTCTCGCACCCGTTCGCAACGATGAGGCCGCGGGTGCGATTCCCGCCGAGTCCATCTTTTGCTCTGGCAGGAATTCCGGCGTCAAATCCGCCAGCGGGTCTGGGTGCGAATACCAGCTTGTAACCGCACCATATTCATTCATATTTCTAAATGCGGTATGATCTGTGTGCGAAGACGCATACGTTCGCATTTTAAAACAAATGTCTAACGACAAGATTCTACGAATCCACACCGTTCGCAATGATGGATACCTTGTTTCAAATTCTGCAGAGTCTATCCAATTATCTCATCAATACTATCCCAAAATGATTCTTTCCTACTTCAAATCTCTTAGTAATTTTGAACTCAGTGAACCACCTAAGATAATCCGTTTCTGACATGCGTATTTTATCTGGGGGACCACAACGTCTTTCACCACTTTGTTCTATGCCTTTCTTCCAGTCAACTACTATTATCCTTCCCTCGAACTTTAGAATCCTATTGACCTCCGCGCTGGTTTTATGCCTATCCATGTCGTGGAATGAATTTGCTAGGAAAACTACGTCTACAGATAAAGCAGGAAGTGAGGTTCTTGACGAATCCTCTTCTAAGAATCTTACGGTCTTACCATGTATCCTATTTCGCGCTACTGAGAGCATCGCCTTGCTGCTATCTATGCAATAAAGTATAGACGCAAACGGCTTTAACTTCGCAGCGTAGAACCCCGATCCGCAACCAAGATCCACTATAACTAGCTTATTCGGTCCAATAATATAATTTAGGAAAGCAGCGTTCTCAGAGCGCTTCCTATCATTGCTAAGCAATCGTTGTGCTGCAACTTCATCCCATACGTGGAGATGATTTCCCATGGTTATTCGAGGGTGTTAAAATTTATAAAAGTTCCTGAACTCATGCTGTGTTGGATAATCCCCCCCCCAACTAAATCGACTCATATCCAAACACAGGAATTAATTTGGCCAACAAGTTAAGGCCAACAAGCAAGTGCTCTAGAAAAATGAATAGGCCATCATCCTATGCACTACCAAATTTACGGTTGCATAACTTCTACACATAAGACGCAAAACTAATGCTAGAATAATGCAGCATAATATGCAGTATAATGATAAGTTCAAAGTTCAGTAAGTTTTATAGATTTTCAACACAATCTTGAATCATATAACCATGAATAAAAAATGGTATGTAATTGCAGCAGTAATAGCCGTAGTATTTATACTAGCCATAATATTACTACGCTACGCCTTCCCCCAGCTCAACTTATCTACCATACTTAATCCTACGGTGAAACTCACACTTATAGAGATACTTATAATAGCGTTCATACTTGGCGTACTGCATGGGATTACCCCAGATGAGCATACGTGGCCTATAACCTTCAGCTATGCAATTGGCAGTTATAGCACACGCAAAGGCATGAAAGCAGGATTCTCTTTCTCGCTGGGCTTTACCATCCAAAGAGCATTTCTTACTACTCTCGGATTCCTTGGCTTGGCTGCATTCTACAAAGAGTACAATCTTGACGGTCCGGTATACGTGCTAGTTGGCGTTGCTATGACAGTGGTAGGGATGTATATGCTGAACAAAAAGATTGACATCCACATACCATTTGACAGGCTATTAATGAGTGAGCATCATTCGGTAAAATCAGAACGCGTTCAAATGCATGACATAAAGCCCAAGGTTGCCATAGTACACGGATTAATAGCAGGATTTGGTTTCGGTGCATATGCTACGGTGATAACTTTTATACTAGCGCCCCAAGTTCCTAGCTTGATATACGCTCCATTACCTGGTATCATGTTCGGGCTTGGCACAATGACAATGCAAATAATATTCGGAGCTATATTTGCTAACTTTGCAAGAGTCAAAAAATTAAGCGAAGATCAGGTGAAGTATGTAGGAAGAAAGACGGCTGGAAGGACCCTTTTTTACGGGGGAATAGCATTTGCCGTGATAGGTGCACTCATAGTATTGTTTCCGATAATAGATAACATTGCCATAAGCACAGGCAATCCAATACCAAACCTTAGTTCGATTGGCATATCAACAGTGCTTGTGCTTTTGGTTGTTGGTGTGATAGGGATAGGGAGTTTGATATCCGGCATACGTGAAGCGCTAAAACTCAACAATGGGCACAAAATTGATTAGTATGGATTTGAAGGGCCTGCGCAAAGCTTATTGACGGTGAACGCCGCCATTAAACACTATCGTTTGTACATTGGACTTTGAACTCCGTTGCTGACGTTTGTCGAGTCAAAAATGTGTAGCTACAAGCGCAAGCCAGAAAATATAGATCACACGTTGCGCGTTATTGCAGCAGCATTGGAACATCAGCTATTCGTCCTGAGATGGGATACAAAAGATAGGTCGAGCTTTCCGGAAGCCGCCTTGCGTACGTAGTCTTCCGAATCTGCAGCCAGTTTCTCCAGCACATACCTCGGCGTGCTGCTGTTGGTGGCAACTGCGTATCTCACGCGCCAGTCTTTATCAGAAGAGAGTTTCTGCAGGGTCGGTACAGTGGCGTTGTTGTTGGAAGCAACGCCATATCTCACTGAAATAGCCCTGTCCGTAGCGAGTTTTTCCAGAATTGTACCATTCACGCCACTGTTCACCGCCACTTCATACCTTACCATTTCATCGCGATCGGTTGACAGCTTTGCCAGTATGTGTAACGGCGTTCTGTGGCTGGTTGCAATCGAAGCCCTGACGTCCGGCTTGGCGTCTGACACTAGAATGCCGAGTATATCTTCAGTTACATTGGCATTGCCTACCACTGCGCGTCTTATTCCGCTATCCCGGTCTTTCGCTAGCGTCTTAAGCGTTTTTATATCTGTATTACTGTTCTCCGCTACGGCGTAGCGCACCCACATCTCCTTATCATTTGCCAGTTCGTTAAGCACCCACTTGGCAGTATACTTATTCTCCGCTATCGCGAACCGCATGCGCCAGTCTTTGTCATCTATTAAGTCTTTCTCATCAACAAACAGCTTGTCCTGGATTGCTTGTGGTGTGTTATAGTTGGTAAGCACTGCATACCTTACGAAAGGCTCCGGGTCTTCGGCAAGCCATGTCAGCGTAGCCTTGGATGCGTTCTGGTTCTTCGCGACCTCGTAGCGTACCATGGCCTCGCTATCCCTAGCCAGTCTGTTAAGCAGGCGTTCTGGAACTCTTACGTTCTGCGCTACGCCACGCCTTACTTCGTAATCACTGTCACCTGCAAGCTCATCCAGCAGTGCCTCAGTTATCTTCGGGTGGCGGGAAACAGCGTATCTTACACTGAACTCCGGATCCTTAGAGAGCGTCTGGAGTATGGACACGGTGGCATTCCTGTTAGTGGCTACAGATCCGCGCACGAGCCAGAATTCGGCTTGTGTTAAGGCCTTTAAGAATTCCTCGGGGCTCATCCTGTTATAAGCCACTGCTAACTGCATCTCTTTCTTCGCCCTGAGTAAATCTATCAATACCTTCGCTTCGTTACGGGAAACTAATCCAGATTCTTCTGAGCCACCGGAAGTTTTTGCAGCGCCATCTACGGCTTTATATATTGTCATGCCCTCGATATAAATATTACTTTAATATATTTAATGCTTTCATTGGCTTCTGAAATTATAGGAAGTTGACAAATCGTTTTGCATCGAGGAAACATGGTCGCAAGATTTTCCATACCTATGAAATCCCTTCGATAAAATATTCCATAAATTCAAATGTCAACTTCCTATTCTGAAATTAGGGACTTGACATTTACCTTCAATCACCTTGTCAAACCAATTCGGTCACATAACGTACCTTATTGCGTATGCAAGAAGGCAGGAAAACACGTGTGTTGAGTTTTTTTTATCCCCCACAAACCTATTCTTTGCCATGCAAAACGCCTCCTTGAGTCTTGAGAAGATGCGTTCTACCGCCCCTCGCCTTCCGTAGTCAGAATCCTTCGGAGTTTCGGACTGTCTACTAGATGCATATAGCACTTGTTGCACACTATTCGGAAATAAAACGTGTTAAATGAGAAAGGCTTATATCTTATTTTACTAATATCAGATGTTGGAGATTCTGTGCGCATAGCCAATAGGAAGATAATTTTCTACATATTTGCAATAGCTGCTGTGCTAGCATATGGCGTGATAGGCACCTATGTGTTGGGGCAATGGAACAATTTCAACGTAAAGATAAATTCATGGAACGAAGCGCTATACTTCACAATAGTCACCATATCGACTGTCGGATATGGCGACATAGTGCCGATTACCAACACTGCACGCGACTTTGTAATAGTTTTAATAATTTCAGGTCTGAGTATATTCCTAAGCGCTTTGACTGTGCTTTCGGGTGAATTTATGGGTGCCAGGTTAGAACATTTATATACTGGTATGTCTGCCATAGACAGGAAAAGGTTCAGCAATCATATAGTGTTAGTGGGTTTTAACACCACAAACCAGTTAGTCGCGCGCGAACTCATGAATCAGAAAAGTAATTTCATAATAATAACTAGGGATAAGGCCACGGCAGAGGAGCTTAGGAAAGACGGATATCCTGCTTACCTGGTGGACTATACGCAGCGGACTGATCTCATGAGGTTCAACTTAGATAAGGCAAGGGACATAGTAGTGGACTTAAAAGACAATTCAGAAACCGTTTATGTGGTCTTGATAATAAGGAAGATTGCTTCGAAGGCAATGCTATCTGTAGTTGCACCTACACCTGAGGCAGAGATGCATCTTTCGGATCTGAACGTAGATACTATTATAAGTCCGGTGCGCATGGCTGCAAATATGTTATCACATGTGCTTGATAGGGATGACAAAAAGGTTACGAGTAAGCCATACAAATGAGTGCCTAATGTCCAAACCATGGAACTCCTGCACGTAATTTGTCATTATGCTTTTGGTTCTAATACTATATAACACACTAAATTACATTATCGAGGACAAAAAGGATTTCAGGAAAGCAGCATCGAATCGTCTTAAATCGTTTTAATAGCACCATAATACAATGTCTAATGCTTTTTTACTGGTTCATCCCTATTGAGCAGCTTCCAGTAAATTACACCGCTCACAGACATGAAAATTCCGCCTATTGCGATGGGAAGCGACAAGAATGAAGGCAAAGCCTCAGATAGAAATCCAGAAAGGCCGACGCTTGCCTGCGGCAGCTGTATCGACATTCCCATTACCGCACTCGCAGTGCCATAATCCTGGTTATTTACACCACCTATATTTATCGCTGATCTGAGTGGTGCTCCAATGCCTATAAACATCGCATATACTGAATACAGCATACTCAAGAGCAACAATCCGAATTCTGCACCATATGGTATAGCTATACCTATGGATATTACGAATGCAATCAGTACCATTGCCACACCCTGCATCGCCCTTACTATAGATGCTACCTTAAGGGTATTCACCTTTTTCCTGTATATCAATCTGGACATATAGAACGAAGCCATAGCGATTATAATGTAACTGGCTCCGAACATATAACCAATGAATTGCGATGCGGTTGAGGCATCCAATGCGTAAGATTTTGCCACAATGGCAGGCAGTATAGGGATAGCAAGTCCGACCCCTATACCTGCAAATATCTGGGATGCCATTACCTTGAAAATATGAGGCGAGGACTCCTTCTTGATGAAGAGCGCCTGCTTCTTCTCAGTTTTTGCAGTCTCTTTAATGAAGAAGAGGCTAAGCATGGATAGAAACATAAGCAGCATACATATGGCGAACATATACCTGAAGGCGAGCGCGGCTGATTGCAGCTCTGCAAAACCATATTGGTGTAAGACGTTTGTGAGCGTTCCCTGCAACGCCAATAGGAGGCTGCCTAATATAGATCCTATAGCGGCCATAGTGAATATCCTGCTGAGTCTGTGTACTCTATCATTCTGGTCCTTCCAGTTGTTTGCGACTAGTGCCTGCTGCCCGGCAGAAAACGCACCCCTCATTCCACCTGCGGTGCTTATACCGGCAAGCATGGCGGATATTACGACAATTGTCAGCATCAAGCTTGCGTTGTCAGTAACAAATGTTGAAATAGTAAGCCCTGTCAAGCCTAAAAGTGGTAGCACTTCCGCAATAATCATTGTATTGCCATATCCTATCCTATCTCCTAGCATGCCAAATATGAAAGACGTTAGCGAAACGAATAGTATTATGACAAAATACGTCGCACTAACGCCTATCAAATCCTGATTCAATACGAATACAAGATACAAAGGTAACGCCGAAGTGGTGAATGATATTGCAATACTCCTAATGGTGCGTGATGCAAGCAAGTACTTAAATGAATCATTTATCTCTTTAACCGTATATTTCCCAATCATCTGATCATCATATGTTTATTTGACATATAATCCTTTTTCTGGTTCATCCAAGAAATATGACTATGTTATCATATGCCATGTAATTATGGTACGCAGATGCATTATAGTGATGGTTACCACAATGGACTGTCTGCGAGGCCATGACAGCAAATAGGTTGGCCGCGTAACGGTGGATTATGGTCGCACCCTCGCGAGTTTGGCAGACAATGCGCGTGTTGTCACAATACTAGTTTCTATGGCATACTCCTGTGGCACAACGTCCTCGGGCTAACGTAATTCCTAAAGTGTCCAAAATTTTCCTAATGGATAAATTTTCTCACTTTGTTGCTACCTTAAAGCCGCCCAGATTGTTGCCATTAGTCTGTCCGGCTGCGGAGTCCCCAACGAACAGGTACAGTGGCATACCATTGTAAGTCAACTGCTTGGATTCTCCGTTCATTATTGTCTTGAAGCTGGAAGCATTTAACCCAGGAGGCAAGACAAGAGTTGCTGTGTAGAACGGAGGCCATGAACTGGCACAGCTGCCGGTGCAGGCGCTCGTCCCGCTGTTTGGAGTATCACCGCTGTACGTGTATAGTGTGAATCCGCTTGCGTTTGCAAGGTACGTTCCCAAACTCGAACTATTTTCAAGCTCAATCGTGTACGCTGCAGCAATGGTAGTTGATGCTGCTGTAGTGGTCGATGCCATTGTAGTTGAAGGGCCGGTGCTATTTTGTCTGGTAGAAGTTGTGGGCGCGACCGAAGTTGAAGCAACAACTGCATGAACCGATGTACTTGCTACTGTAGTAGTGTATCCGCTGTGGCCAGAGGAGAGTAAGTAGTACCCTACACCAACTACAATTATTATTGCTATCGCGGCTATAACTATTCCTACGTTGTTCATATCCACACCTCAGTACTTGCTCATCCAGTCCCAATCAAGGACAAGCCAAATTATCGTTGCAATGAAGATAATCACTCCAAGCACGAGCCATGTCAGGTCATAGTAACTCGTGTAAGTCCAATAGAGATCCGCTATAATGATTATTACACCCATCAACAGGGCAAGCATAGATTTCGCGCTCTTTGCCATTCAAATCACTAAAAATTATTGTCAGTTAACAATTAAAATGCAATGGTATCTCATGTAGCACATAATCTTCCAGGCATGTGGCGATCTGTCATTATTTAAGCAAAAGCTTTATAAAGTATTTACTTTAAAATATCTCTATGGATTACTTTTATGCCATAGCCGAACCACACAGGCGCAAGATAATAGAACTGCTGGCCGATGAAGGCCAGCTATCTGCTTCGCAGATATATGCGAAGTTCGATGTCACTGCTCAGGCCGTATCACAACACCTTAAGGTGTTGTTGGATACCAAGTTCGTGAAAATGGAGCGGCACGCACAGCAGCATATCTACCAGCTTAATCCGGATTCCATATCAGAGATAGCAATGTGGGTCAGTAAGATGGAAGCGCTATGGGATGGCCGATTGGATAAGCTCGACGCCATATTGAAAAGCGAGATAGCAAAGGATGCCAAAAAAAGGTAATCACATGAAAATTGCCCCTGCTTTCAGTAAATTGAAGAAAGGAACAAAAGTTGCAAAATTCTGTTAGTTCCTGGATTACGTTTAAAAGTGGGATAATGGAAGAACCTAAAAAAGAACTGATAATAACGCGCACATTCGATGCGCCTGTAGGCCTTGTGTGGAAGGCATGGACAGACCAGAGCCTTATCAAGAAATGGTGGGGCCCTAATGGCGTTACAAATCCTACGTGTGTATGGGACGCGAGACCCGGAGGCGAGATTTACATAGTTATGCTCGCCGGAAAGGAATTAGGCCCGGTTGAGGGAACTAAGTGGCCTATGAAAGGCACATTTAAGGAGGTAACGCCCAAGAAGATGATTGTGTTCGTTGGCGGCGCACTGGACGATGTTGACAGGAGCAGCGATACGTTCATAGAGCAGCTGATTACTGTCGATTTCGAAGATCTCGGGAAAAAGACGAAAATGAACTTGCATCTTGTGGTTACGAAGGTTGTGGGTCCAAAGGCTCCTGCGGCGCTTCAGGGCATGTCGTATGGATGGAACCAGCAGACTGACAAGCTTGCCGCTATGCTCATAGGGATGGCTAAGTAATTGCCGATAAACTCGTAGGCTTAAGAAAAAGCCACGGCGTATAAATGAAGCGTTAGCTTGCGGTCCAAACATAATCGAAAGGCGTGAGCCTGTCCTTATCCAGTACGCTTCATATCAGCGTGCGAACGTGCCATAATTTTCTTGGCGCTCTAAAAGTCTAATATAGGACATGCTATATATTTTTATATCTGATTTTCATATATATAATCAAAGCGCACTGTTTTGGTGTATGATTTAGGTAGGTATAATGGATGAAAAAATAAAGATAAAGATTATAATAGGGAGCATAAGGGACGGCCGGTTCGGTGAAAGGCCTGCGAATTGGATAAACGAAGAGCTCAAAAAATGGGATGGTATAGATGTCGAACTTCTGGACCTTAAAGATTATCCTATGCCATTGTTTGATTCTGCGATCCCTCCGTCTGGCCTTAAGATGAAGTACCCGGACGAAAACGTACAGAAATGGTCAGCAAAGGTAAATGATGGCGACGCTTTCATAATCATCACTCCTGAATACAACTACGGCTACCCGTCTAGCCTTAAGAACGCAATAGACTGGCTGTTCCCTGAATGGGCGAGGAAAGCTGTGGGTTTCATCAGCTACGGGTCGGTGGGCGGCGGAAGGGCGGCGGAACAGTTGCGCATAGTCGCATTGGGGGTGAAGCTCGTGCCAATAAATAGGGGCATATACATAAGCTGGGAGTATTTGATGAAGGCGATGAACGACAAAAGCCTTTCAAATGCAGATCTTTTCGCTCCGCTTAGGAATAGGGCAGGGTCTGATCAGCTAGCCATATTCATGGACGACTTACTTTGGATGGCTAAGGCGCTTAAAGCTGCGAGGAAAGCATAATAATTGTTGTTCTGCATAAGCTTCAAGCTACTTAAATCGGGTGGCTAGCAGTGCAAATTAGCAGAACCATAATAATCCCTGTGTTCATCTTGCTTTTCGCAGCTGTAATCCTTAATCTGACCTACCGCTCTCAAGCCACTTCACCTAAAGTTTATACGTCGTTTTATCTGAACGGCAAAAGCTACAACATAACTGCCATTGCAGTGACCGAGGCCCAGCAGATTCATGGTCTGATGAATACCACGATATCAAACAGCACAATAATGCTGTTCGAGTTTCCAGTGCTTGGCATATATCCTTTCTGGATGTACGACACATACTCAAATCTTGATATGCTATGGCTGAATGCTAGCGGAGGCAGCGGAACAGTGGTTTACATAGAATCCAACGCGACCAGCTGCCTGGTCCTGGCGAAATGCCTTAACCAGACATACACGCCGAACGCCTTGGCAAACTACGTGATAGAGGCTAAAGCCGGTTTTGTGCAGCGCAACGGCATAAGTGTCGGTGACAAGATAACGCTTAAGTAAGCTTTTTATTTGCTGGCTGATTATCATACAAACGTCGTGCAGATAATAGCCGTAGATCCAATATCTCCGATAAATAATCTGTGGCTGCTTATCGCAGGTCTTCTTGTTTTTGTTATGACAATAGCAGTCGGTTTCCTTGGGTCGGCGAGCTGGGCGAGACTTTCTCGAGAAGCCTATTCAAGACTGTACTGATAACGGGCTCCGTTATCTTCTTCATGGCTCTCGTAGGCTTCAATACTGCTTTCGCCCCAATGATATTCAACCATCTAATAGGATGGTTCAGCTTCAACCCATGGAGCGCGCTGGCTTTCAATGCGAGTGCAATGACAGTCGTGATTACGACGTTCCTGGCAGCTGCCTCGGCCATGCTCTCAACGCTGTTCTTCTACTACATAGACTCAAAGAAGAACCCCGATGTGCTCTACGCAGTTAACGGCATACTCATAGGCCTCATAATGATAACGCCGCTTGCAGGGTTCGTCAGTCCAGCGAGCTCCGTTGTTCTTGGCCTGCTCGGAGGCCCACTCTTCGTTTACGGCAGCAAGCGGTTTGCAACGCACAAGCGGTACTCCGACCTGATAGATCTATTCCCTGGCCACCTAGTCAGTGGCATATTCGGGATTCTTATGATATAGCGTTCTCTACTCAAAGCTCTTTCGCTACAGCTTCAGGCAATCCCACTCTGCCAAACGGCATATTGTTCGGGAGCGGCACGGCAGCAGTGACACAGCTCGGCTTAGAAGTTTTTGGTATAGTTGTAGTGATGGTGGTCGTGTTCCTGCTGTCATATATAACATGCGCCATACTTGCAGGCTTTATGGGAGGGATAACAAGAAAGAACTACAGCAAGGGCTAGACGGTCGCGGCTTATTGGGCAGCATGATTGCTGCTTGTTGCTCCATCTGCCTGATTGGGCCATTGGTGCCTCTGCTCCTTGCCCCTGAGCACCGAGAGCAAAGCTGCTATAACCAGTATCATCGCCGAGATTATGAATACAGCCTGTATCCCTCCAAGGAATTCAGTTGATATGTTCCCGCTAAGATCGCTTGTGCCTATGAAAACGCTGAATGCGACCTTGCTCGACACTGCAAGCGACGCTACTGTTATGGTTATTATGTAGCTGCCCAGCGTTCCTATGTTAGACATCATTCTGAGTAATCCGGATGCTGAGCCGAAAGCGTTGCCCTGCACGTTGGCCATCACGGCGCTGCTGTTGGCTGGGAAGAACATTGAGGCACCTATTCCTGAAATCACTGTGGCTAGCACTATAAGGTAATACGATGTGTTGGCGGTAAGGAAGAACACGTACAGGATAACCGTTGCAAGCATTAGCAATATGCCGACCGTAGCCAGCACCCTTGCGCCAAGCTTATCGGACAGCCTACCCATGTAAGGTCCGGTAAAGCCGCTAAGTACATAGCCCGGTATGAGCAACAACGACGCATCAAGAGGTGTCAGGCCCCTGACGCCCTGGAGATACATTATGACGATGAAGACCACTGCCAGGTATCCTAAGCCCTGAAAAAGAGCTGCAAGCATCGAAGCCGCAAGTATCCTGTTCTTGAAGACCGCGAAATCTACTGTGGGGAATTTGACTCTGCGTTCTATAATCACGAAAACCGGCAGCATTATAAAGCCTATTATTATCATTGCTATGTTAAGCGATGTTGCGCCCTGTGACACTATCTCTGTACCGCCCAATGTTATGAGCATCAGCATCGCACTGAGTACGGCCATCCCCTTGAGATCCAGCTGCTCGTTCTTGTGCTCATTATCCTTTATGTATCTCAGCCCATACCAAAGCGCCACCGCGCCTATCGGCAGATTGATGTAGAAAATATAGGGCCATCCGGCAAACGTGGTCAGGACCCCGCCTAATACTATGCCTAGCATCGAGCCTACGTTCCATCCTAGCGCTACATATCCGAAAGCCTTGCCCCTGTGATGCCTCTCAAACGTATCCGCTATTATCGCGCCGCTGTTGGCCTGGAGCATAGCGCCGCCTATGCCCTGCAGCACCCTGAATGCTATGAGCAGGTATATACCTGCTGAGATGCCCAGAAAGCCCCCTATGAATCCTGAGGCCCCGCACAGTATAGAGCCTACGGTGAATACCATGAAGCCAAGGTTGAACATCTTGCCCCGACCGAATATGTCGCCGACCCTACCTAGTTGGGTGGTAAGTATGGCTATTACGAGCAGGTACGCTATTATTACCCATATGCTTGTGGCAAGGTTAGTACCCAAAGCGTTTGTGATCTGCGGTATTGCAAGCAGGACTATAGTCGTGTCTACCGCTGACATCATAGTGCCCAGCATCAGTACTGCTAGTATGCGCTTCTGGAGCCCGCTCATTTTAGCGGAAGTTTGCATCTGGCTTCCCGATTCCATGTCAAATCAACGCGTAAAAAAGTAAAATCAATTTCATGACTTGTCCATGTCATTTGGATTGCGTTTATGCTTTGGAGCCGTAGTAAAGCTGGGTGTGCTTCCGCCACTACCATTATTGATGTACTCATTTATGCCTGTCACGCCGAAAGGTATCGGCATACTGAGTCCCTTGCTCTCTGTTGGTATGAATACCATGATATTCTTACCTGCGAGGCTTATCTCATACATCATGTTAAGTGCCCTGAGTTGCATCGCCTTAGGATCAGTCCTGTACTTGTGTGCAGCTTCGAGCATTTTATCTGCTGCCAATGATTCGCTCTCAGCAAGTATAACCCTGGCCTGCTTCTCCCTGTCAGATGTGGCTACCCTAGCCATCGCATTCTGCAACTCGTTTGGTATAGTTACGTCTCTTATCTCAACGGATATAGCCTCTATGCCCCAGTCTGTGACCCGGTCCTCTATGAGCCTCTTTATATCCTCACCTATTATGTCCCTGCCAGCAAGCATCTCCGCCAGGACGCTCTTACCTATTACATCACGCATAGCAGTTTGGGATGCCAAGAGCACAGAATCGTAGTAAGACTGCACATTAAGTATCGCACCTTGTGGCTCCTTCACCTGCCAAAACAGTATCGCATCTACGTCCACCGGCACGTTGTCCTTCGTAAGCGTCTTCTCTGCCTTGAAAGGCGTGCTTATCACCCTGATATCGATGTTTATCGGTGTTGAATCTATCATTGGCACTATAAAGTAAAGCCCAGGACCTATTACCCCTACATACCTGCCGAGCCTAAGCACCGCCATCCTGTTCCACTGGTTGAGGACCCTTATAGAAAGCGCTCCAACTACTATAACAAAGAATATGAACACAGCCGCAGCGATGTCGAGATTGCCTGTGAAGTTCCAAGCCAGGAACGTGGGCAGCAGTATTATTACAAAGTCTACTACTATCGCAGCAGCTCCGTAATATGAGGAGCTAGGTTCGGACTGAATCTTAAATTGCGTTTTCATAGCCCTAGAATTATCGGCAGCCATATAATCACTTAGGATAACAATCAAATCTATATAAGCCTTTGTCATCGCGAACAAATAGGAAGTTGACAAATCGTTTTGTATTGAGGAAACATGGTCGCAAGATTTTCCATACCTATGAAATCCCTTAGATAAAATATTCCATAAATTCAAATGTCAACTTCCTAGAACAAAAACATTCTGTTTATGGGCAGGAAGTTGACAAATAGACGTAAAGCGGAGAAATAAACGTTAAGCAACGAATTTCTGGAAATGGCTTGTAGAGGAAAATACACTGTAACTTCATGCAAACGGAGAAGGAAACAGGTCTTTCTAGATCAAATGTCAAGTCCCTAGTTTATGGGCCATATATAATGATATAATAAGCTTTACATAGATATAATCTTGGTGCTTTAATGGTTGTAGCGAAACAGATAGACTACGTATCTGCCGGGATGGTAGGGGCAATCTTCGGAGTTATAGGCGGGATAATTGACATATTGCTATCCTTGCTATCATTCAATCCTATCGTGATAATAGTGGCTGCTGTCATTGGTATAATAGGTGGCATTATATCGGGCTTTATAGGTGGAGTCATATTTGCCCTGATATACAACGTACTATATAACTCTATTTTCTCTAAAGTAGGCGGCTTGAAGGTTCAATAACATGAATAAACAGGGCAGCCGTGCGCATATACCGCTATTCCAAGCATTTCTCTTATCCTTTTTACTATTTTATCCCAGCTAAAAGGCGTTCTAATGCCAAAAAAATTCAGTGTAGGGCTATTCATAGGCCGTTTCCAGCCTTTTCACAAGGGCCACATGCATGCGATCATGGAAGCAAGCACACTGTGTGAAAGATTAATCGTCGGAATAGGCAGTTCTCAGGTTTCAGGCACACCAGACAATCCTCTTACTGCACTGGACAGAATAAAAATAATAAAGGCAGCGCTCCGTGGCTCCGGCATCACAGACAGAGGTATAAAATTTATATCACTTCCAGATTTCAATGACAACGATGCATGGTTCGCTTATATAATCAAGAAAGCACCAAATGCTGATGTCGTTTTCTCAAGGAACCCTATCGTGAAGAGGATTTTCAACAGGCATAAAATGAAGGTCATTGAACCAAAATGGTACCAAAGGGGCAGGCTATCCGCCACAGAGGTGAGACGTACCATAAGGAAAGGCGAAAACTGGCAGCATCTCGTTCCAAATGGCGCAGTGCACGAGATAGAGAAGGGCAAAGAAAAGATAATAAAAGCCGGGAAATAGCCTGAATATTTAATCTGCTAAAAATTCATCGAGCAATACGGTAGCGTAGGAACCTGCAGGCAGCGAGAACCTGAGCGAGGCGTCATTTCCATCCACGCTGCTCGAAAATCCAAGATAAGGCGCAAAAAGAACCCTGAAAGTACCATTTACATTTAGCTCCGGCATCCTCTTTATCCTGAACATCTCCTTCGAGATTCCAAGCCTGTCCAACAGCTCCACTTCATATTCAGTCAGTGTCTTGGATTCGAATCCTACTATGTTGGCTACGGGAAAGAGCTTTGCTCCATCTACATACCCTGCCTTATCAATACTGCTCAAATCAGGAAAGCCGAATTTATCTGCGCGGCACGTGCGGTCGTTTTCTTTTGCATCAGTTTCGCCATTAATTATCCTGAGTTCAAGTTCTGCATTGAATATGTAAGCCTCTACCGAATGAACAAACATCATTAGCAGCTGTCTTGGTAGTCTTCTAAGAGCGTCAGAATACGCAGTAGGGTACTGTGACAGATATTCGAGCATAAGCCTTTCATATTTCAGGTATGATGGAAAATATTTGGCAGCCTCCCAAAAGTCACGCTCATCACGTAACCTTGTCCGTGCCTGCAATGCGGCCTCATTTGTTTCGTTTTTAGTTTCGGTAAGGAAGGACATCACTGCATCCTCAAATTCGCCCCTCATCATAGACAAGCCTATGCTTACATTGTTCTCCCTTGCACCAAATCTTTGACCTCCAAAATAATTCGGGAATGCGCCATTCAGTTCTGCTTTAATCCCATCTATTACATCAGGGCGTTCCAAGTCCCTTATCCTGATCGTGAACCTGTTACCCAAGAGGTCGCCCAGTTTTACACCAGAAACACTGTTCCAAGCGCCATTTATCGATATGTCCTTTATACGCAGGCCCATAAGTTCTGCTGGCCTTGCGCCAAAGATACTGCAAAGCTGGGTCGATACGGACACCTTATCCTTAGTACCTGCAAATCCTACCGATTTGAATCCATGCTTCAGGCTCTTGGCTATGGTCCTTAACGCTTGTATGGTGTTCCAGCCCCTCTTTTCCATTATAAATGTAGAAAACTTCCCGTTTTCCGGATTCTCCAGACCAAGATCCGCACTGCTATGCCTAATGCCTATCCCGAGCGTTACACCTCCATTTTGAATTTCCTCGACGCAGAAATCATCTGCTGTGCTTTTTATCCTGCCTCCTGAACCTTTGAGCGTTGAGAGTTTCTGCATTCAATCATTAACTGCGTGCATATGATCAATCATGCAATAGAAGAGTAAAGTTTGCCGTAATGGCTTCTTGGTTCTAGGATAATGTTAGGGGATTCCAGCCGCTCAATAAGTTGTTCGAATCGTTCATCCGCCTGTTATTCAAGCACGGGTTGAAGTTAGAAGGGCCGCTAGAGCTTGAAGACTGTGCTGTAACCGAAGGAACGCATAAATTGTACATACAAATGAAAGTGCCAACATGTATATTTTACTGCACATACATACGTCAACAAATTAAGCCCTAAATCCACAGTATATGAGCTCTTTTAAAAGGTACGTGCGCATATAAGGTTTTCAATTTCTTGGCCTCCTGTTGTTATTCCTCCTCCCTCCTCCACCCCTATAATTTCCTCTGCGAGTACCGCCGTTGTACCTCATTGCTGGTCGTTCCGGCTTCCATGGCTTCTGTTCCGGCTCAGGGCTGCTCTTTATCCTTTCTACTGCGCTATCCAGACTCTTCTTAAGTGCCTCCCCTATGAAACGCTTAGAGTAAACATCGCCTTTCAGCCCTATGCTTATCTTGGTCGCATAAGCCCTTGCAATCCTGCCCCTCATGTACTTCGGTGCTGTGCCTATCGCCGGCAGCTTGAAAAGTATCCCATACTTCGGCGGCTTGCTGCCGAACTTTATGTGCTTGAAAAGGGCCTTCTCAGCGCCCAGAAGCTGTATCGTGCTAGCAGGCATGGTTGCAAGCTTGTCCAGAGACCCTGCCTTGCTGAGCAGCTCTGCAGCTATAGTCTCATCTGTCAGGTAAGACGTGTTAGGCAGCATCCTGGTTGAAGCGGCTTTTATGTAAGCCTTCAGCTGCTCTGTGGCTACCTCCATGCTCAGGCTGAGCTCAGCGAACTTTACCAGCGCATCCCTCTCCTCGGCGCCCATCTTCCTGCCTATTGTTGCCGATGCCTTACTGTAGACATCATCCACCTTGGAAGGGTCCTCGATCACCTTAGCTATTGCCTCTCTGTCAGGGGGGTTGGAATTAAGCGCAATTGCAAGCTGTGCCAGGCTCTTGGGGTTGCTGAGCTTTATCTCGGGGAAGTATATACCGTACCATTCGCTGAGCCTCTCGTAAGCGAGGTTGTAAGACTTTGACAGCTCCCTGAAAGCGTTGCTGGCCTGCATCAGTGCGAACTCCTCGCTCTCGTAGGCGCTCTTTATGCCCTCCTTAACGCTGTTGAGCATCCTGCTCCTCAGCTCGTCCAAAGAATCCAATTCAACACCAGAAGTAAAAGCTGTTATTGTTATTATCCAACAAAGCATTTAATAGGATGATGTTTGGAAATATTAAACATTGAGCCTCTACTGATTTTCATGGCTTTTGTAATCAAAAATTCAGGCGCTGTTCAATGAACATCGACGAAATGCTCGCCTTTGCAAAGAGCAGGGGGCTGTTCTGGCAGACCGCAGAGATATACGGAGCCGTGGCAGGGCTTTATGACTACGGGCATATAGGGGCTGTGGTTAAGAGGCGCTTCGAGCAGACCTGGCTCTCATATTTTGTCGATACAAACGACGCATACCATCTGATAGAGGGCTCCAACATGCTGCCTGAGAAGCCGCTCGTCGCATCGGGCCACGCATCACGCTTCAACGACATAATAATTGGTTGCAGCAAGTGCTGCACATACTACAGAGCTGACGTCCTGCTTGTCGATATGGGTGTTAACGTTTCTGAGGGCGCGACTCCAGATGAGATAGACAAGGCGGTCGTGGAGAAAGGCCTGAAATGCCCCAAGTGCAAGGGCATGTTCCTCAAGTCTAAACCGTTTAACATGATGCTTGACCTGTATCTAGGACCAGAGAAATCGGACAAGGGATATCTGAGGCCTGAGACCGCGCAATCCTCCTACCTGAATTTTTTCAGGGAGTTCAACATACTCAGGAAATCGCTACCACTTGGCCTGGCAATAATAGGCAGGGCTTACAGGAACGAGATTTCACCAAGGCAGGGTCTGTACAGGATGCGCGAACTTACACAGGCCGAGCTTCAGATATTCTTCGACCCGCAGGCATGGAAGGTCAATATAGACAAGGTAAAAGGAAGGAAAGTAAATGTGGTGCTATACAGCAAGAAGGTCATGGAGAACAAGACGATAGGCGAGCTTATCGAGCAGGACGGGATACCTGATTTTTATGCTTTCCATCTCGCGATGATTGATGCATTCTATAGGGACGTGATTGGCGTGCCTGCAGAGAAGCTGCGCTTCCTTGAGAAGGGCGGTGACGAGAAGGCCTTCTACAACAAGGTGCACATGGACATAGAAATCGACGTTGAGAGTTGGGGGGGCTTCAAAGAGGTCGGAGGACTTCATTATAGGGGCGACTATGATCTCGCCTCGCACTCAAAGGGTTCAATGCAGGATCTTTCAGTGAATGTTGATGACAAGAAGGTTCTCCCGAACGTTCTAGAGCTCAGCTTCGGAGTCGACAGGAACATCTGGATGCTCATAGACGTCTTCCTCAAGAAGGACGGTGACAGGTCGGTGCTGCAGATTGCGCCCTACCTCGCCCCATACGAAGCCGCAATATTCCCCCTCCAGAAGGATGACAAGATAACTGCAGCAGCAAAGGCGATACACGCAGACCTTAGGCAGTACTTCAGCATGACGACCGATGAATCTGGTTCAATAGGCAGGAGATACGCGAGGAACGATGAGATAGGTGTACCGTTCTGCATAACTGTGGACTTTGACACCATAGATGAGAGATCTTCGAACAAAGACACCGTTACGGTAAGGAGCAGGGATGACAAGAAACAGATAAGACTTCCTATATCCGGACTCAAGGAATTCATAGAGAGCCGCACATCTTTTAATCCGTACAAAAATTTCGAGGGCTTTGCATGACAGACATGTCAACGATAACGATACCTGTCAACCATTTCTACTTGAAGGATACTTTCGAGAGCGGCCAGCCGCTTTCGTTCCACGCGCACTACGACAAGTATAGCGACACGCTCACCTACATAACAGGTATGGAAATAGTTAACCTAAGGTTCTCGGGCACAAGGATTGTAGGTAACCTCGTGGCAGCGGGCAGCGGCACACGCTTCCTTTCCAATGAGATAAGTACCAGGTTCAGGCTCAACGATGACATGGAGCACATCTATGACCGGATAGCCACCGATGACTTCATGAAGAGCGCTATAGAAAAATACGATGGCATGCGCCTGACCATAAACGATCCTTGGGAGACGGCACTATGCTTCATAATATCGCAGTACAACAACATGAAGCGCATAAGGGGCATAGTCAAAGCGATAATCAACAAGTACGGTGACGCCATAAAGGACGAAAATGATAAGATGGTTGCAAAGAGCTTCCCGACCAGCGCTACAATGGCATCTGCTTCCGAAAGAGACCTGATGGAATGCGGTGCAGGCTTCCGCGCCAAATATATAAAGGAGGCTGCGGCATACTGCACTGAAACCCTGGATCTTGACAAGTTAAAAAGCAAGAAATATCCAGAGCTCAAGGAGGAGCTTCTCGAGATAAAGGGCGTGGGCGACAAGGTCGCTGACTGCATAGCGCTCATGGGCTACGGCAAACTTGAGGCATTTCCGATAGACGTCTGGGTCAAGAGGACCATGGAGATAGAGTATTTCAAGGGGCGGAAGAAGACCATAAATGAGCTGCACAGGTTCGCTCTCAAAAAGTGGGGCGAGTATGCAGGCTACGCGCAGCAGTACATATTCTGGCAGGGCATGCACATGGAGGACGTGACAAATTCTATCGAAGGACCAGAGGACAAGCAGGAAAAGCCAGCTCCTAAGCACAAGAAGAAGTGATCGTTTGGAAAACCTGGAGGATGACGTTGAAGCTACAATAAACTATCTGATAAGCAAGCAGGAAGACTTCGACAAAGTCATGCAGATTTCTAGGGAGATAATAAGAGAGTCGGCACAAGCGATAACATACATACACATAGGCAGGGATCCAAGCAAACTTATCAAAGAGCTTGATTCAAAGGTGGCAGAGCTCAAGCGTATCGACAAGGACTTCAAGTACAACACACTGCAGGCCTACCAGGAATATTCAGAGGCGATGATACTTTACGGCATAAAGAACGGCAGAGAGATACCAACACAGAAGGCGGTTGGCGTAGACAATGACGCATACCTGATGGGTCTGATGGACGCCGTTGGCGAACTCAAGCGCGAAATTATAGACTGTCTCAGTGCCGGCAAAATTAAAGATGCGGAATTCTACTTCGAGAAGATGCGCAACATATACGATTCCACAAGGAGCATAAGGTTCGCTGAGGCTGTGCTACAGGGCTTTAGGCACAAGCAGGACACTGCAAGGATACAGATTGAGAATGCGGGAAGCGAGATACTCTCATTCAAAGGCAGAGTTGCCAAATAGTCTCCGCGCTATCCTTATTATCGGCTTTTCCGTTGCCATCCTGTTGATCGAATCCTTTATCGATGAATAATCATCTTCGTCAGCTGACTCCCTCTCAAGTTCCATAATGACTCTTGTGGCCTTTATCGCTTCAGCGAGCTTTGCTATGTCGCGCGAATACCTGCCGTTGAAGTATTTGCTCACCGATGCTTGCGTGATGCCTAATCTATCTGCTATCTCCTCCTGTCCTTTGCCATATTTTTCATGCAAGCCTGACGCCACTGCTATCCTCACCGCAGGCAGAGATATTTTTATCAGCTTTTCGCAGTTCACGTAGCTCATTCGATCCCTAACTCATCCTTCATAGCTTTCAGCAGCCCTTTCTTCTTGGCCTTATCAACGAAGTTTTCCCCATCCAAATAGGTTCCATCTTCAGAATCGCGCCCCTCCAGCTTTTTAGGCCTCTCTTTTGGCTTCGCTTTCTCGGTCATCATATGTAAGCCTTCCATTATGCCCCGCTTCTTTTGCTGTTTTACTGGCACCTCCTGTTCTTCGCTCTCTTCAGGCATCCATTTCCTTATCTCAACAAGCTCCGCCAGTATTGTGAGCAGATCTCGCTTCGCCACTAAAGTAGCGTCTATCACCATGACATTGAATTTCCCGCCATCCATAATCCTCTTTACCGCACCGCTGTTGTCACATACTACGGCTCTCGCCCCGTCAATCTTGTTTATGTCAGCGCAAGCGTCGAAAGGCTTTTTGGAGAAGAAGAGCGCCATATCATAATTCTTGACGCGCGCTTCCACCTCGGCCAAAAGATCCCTATAGTCAGATTTCCTTGCTTCGCTTATTATTGCTGAGTTGCCACTGTTGTTGATTATATTCGCAGCGGTTATTGCCAGTTCCGCGCTGTCCCCTGCTATGTATATCTTCATTTGGTCACCGTATGGTTATGGTTTGTCAACTTTATAAATCTAATTGCAGGCTTGACGTCACTGGGGTGGTGCGGCAAGACACCATCGGCATCATCATCTATTATTAATATATATTCCCTCATGATAATGTAAGTGAAGTGTTTATTATGCGAGGAAGCGAAACAAGCACAACCTGTGAGTCATGCGGAAGGAGCGTGCCGAGAGACAAGGCAGTTATATTTGAGAGGGCGATAACATTCAGCACTGACCTTCACACCACCAATGACGTCAGGTTCTTCGAAAAGAGGAAGACCTACTACTGCATAAGCTGCGCGAAGCACAGAGGCATCTTTGAGAAGAAGAAGAGGCAAGCTATAGAACGAGCCAAGCGCCTGTGATCTAGATGCCAGTGGACCCGGATGACCTTCTAATATTCAAGGTAAGACGGAAGGGGCCGGGAGAGGAAGCCGGAGCAACCAACAAGCCTCAAGAGACTCCGCCGCAGGAGCAGAAGAAACCAGTACCGGAGCCGCCTCGTACCCCTCAACCTGAGATACAGCTTCCAAAGGCAGAGCCAAAGCCGCCTCAAGTCCTACTAAAGCTTTTCCCTCAGCAGAAACAGCCAACACAGCAGAAAGTTATGCCGCAAGCCAATTCAAAGCAGGAGCCCAAGGTGCAGCAACAGCCCAGCCAGCTGCAGAATGAAGAGGTGAAGCAGCAGCAAGCTATAACAGTACCAAAGGCCACGCCACAGGTGGTCAGCACTGCATCGTACCAGCAGGTGGAGGAAGCGATACGCGCTGCGACAGGAGGGCATGGCAACAACCCATTCATAGGGTCAGCTAAAAAAGAGTCAAAGCAGGGTGCTGACAGCAGAAGTGCAGTCTCTGGAATGTTCTGCGTATGGCATCCATGGAGGCCGGCTTATGCCGCGTGCGGATACTGCAAAAGGCCCTTCTGCTTCGAGGACATAACAGAGTTCACGGGTAATTACTACTGCCTTGAGGACATAGACAAGGTAGCTTCAAAGCCCATCGTTTCGATAAGCGGCAGATACACGACACTAAGCTTCGTATCCAGCCTCCTTCTATTCATCGCGTTCTTCGTCTTCGTTTATTACAATGCCGCCTCGCTGCTTTCGCTCTATACATCAGTCTCTGCGCAGATGGCTAGGTCAGGCTTTAACGGTGCGATCAAGGCGTTCTCCATCGCTTACATAGAAGACGTTATAGGACTCATGCTTACATTACTTGGACTGCTGTCGGGATTCCTTATAATTGTTAGGTCCAGAAAGAGCTTCATAGTGAGCCTCTCAATAAGCATGATGATGATAATCTTCTTCGGTTACTCCTATGCAACGTCAAATTACATAGTCGATCTAATAATACCGGGGCTGGTGACGCTTGCGCTTATAGTGCTTATACTGTCAGCTAATTTCATGTCAGGGAGGGAGGAGTCGGACGTAGTGCAGCATTCGGCAGAGCAGCTCAATTGGTCAAACACCGGAAGGTTCTAAGCAGTAACGTCACCATTAGTGATTAGAGTCCTTGTCTTGTACCTGCCCCTTGTTTCAATCGCTGAAAGCCTTTGCATAATATCTCTTGCTTCTTTCGCAGATTTTGCATAGCCATTTGCAAAAGAAATATACTGGTCCGGATTCAAAGACCTCTTCATCAGAAGCAGGTCTACTGCCTTCGATTCTGTTGAGTTTGTTATCTCAGACAAGCCGAAGTCTATCACAATAGCATCACCTCCGCGTCCTACAATCACGTTCGCAGGCGTATAATCGCCGTGCACAATGTCCGCATTATGAAGTATTCCAAGTTCACTGCCAGCACTAAAAAGTGTTCGGTGGGCAGCCACTTTTTCTCCTTCGGTTCCTTTCAAGAATTCATCAAGTCTTACGCCAGCTATCTTTGTCATGTAAATGTCATACGTGCTTACCATGAGCACACGAGGCACCATTGCGCCAACTGATGACGCGGCACTTGTCACTCTTGCCTCCACTTTCGTGCGTTGCTTACGCAACTGCACGTCAAGACTTTTTATCCTGTAGTGCTTCTCAACTCTGTGCTTGACCACCGCTTCCAATCCGAGAAATTTTCCTGAATAGATCAGCGCTTCGGCGCCTTCAGCTATGAGCCTCACGCCATTCACCACGTTACCACTGCAGAATCGGGTCTGCTCCTTTGGTTTATTATCGGTGCCTCTGGTCTAGCACCGGAATACAGCATTTTCTCCGCAACTAACGCGATCATTGCGCCATTATCGGCGTTAAGCTCATCTGGTGCAGCCACGAACCTGACTGCATGTTCCATCGCCATTAAGGAGAGCATCTCCTTAAGCCTTGCGCTCTGCGCCACTCCGCCGCAGGTGAGCAGTTCCTTTTTACCGGTAAGCATTATGGCCCGCTCCACTGCCTCGCAAAGCATGGCGAATGAGGTCTCCTGCAAGGAATAAGCCACATCGCTCACTCCTGTATAGCTCAGAGCCTTTGTCGCATGCGTGAGTATGCCGGCGAAAGCGAAGTCCATCCCTTTTACTGTATACGGCATCTGGATGTAGCTGCCACCTAGGGCCACTTTTGCCACGGTGGAACCCCATGCCGGATTTAACCCTGCGGCTCTTGCAAAATTGTCGAGCATGTTGCCCACTCCTATATCTAGTGTCTCACCGTAAACCTTGTAGTGCCTGAATGGCTGCTCGTCAAGCGCAAGTATCTGTGAGTTTCCGCCGCTCACATATAATGCTATTGGATCGTGCATGTGGAAAGCCTGCCTTGTCACTTCTATGTGTCCTAAGCCGTGGTTGACCGGGAAAAGCGGTACACCAATGGATACGGCGAGAGTTTTTGCTGAGAGTTGGCCTACTCTCAAGCACGGTCCCAATCCGGGTCCTTTCGTATAGCCTATCGCCTCTATGTCGGCAATTGATATACCTGCTTCTGCTATGGCGCTTTCTATCACCGAACGCGCATTCTTTGAATGAAATTCGGCAACCTTGACCGGAATCATTCCGGTCTTTCCGATTTTGTACATCCTCTTCCTGTTTGCAATAATCTTTCCATTCTCTATTATGCCAACTCCAAATGTATGCGCGCTGCTTTCTATACCCAAAACGGCCATAAGTCTACAACCTACAGAATTGCAGCATGATCTAGCTCAAAGTTTTATCGGTTTTATCCCGAGTTGGTCAAATTCTTTCCCTATCGACTTGCGCACCGCGGTACTAGCTTTTCCGCGTCTGGAAGCTTCAGGAAGCATCTCCAGCGCATTGCTCATAGCGTAATACTTTATCCCCATCGAGGCTAGCGTGTCCTTCACGCTTTTGCCGTAAACGCTTTTCTCGTTCCTGTCAGTGAGCGCAATAGTTCCGATTACTTTGACATGCATTGACTTGAGCATATTTACCACGTTTATCAAAGACTCGCCCATCACTGTGACATCCTCTATCACAAGAGTAGGGCCTTTCGGCTCACCTACGAAAAATCTGTCCTTGGGCATACCGTGTTCCTTTGGCTTGCTCCTGCCCATAGGTACCGGATATTTTCCTTTGGTGAAATCAGGCATTGACTTTGCCCATTTGAGCTGCGATATCACGGCCCATTTCGTAGCCCCGTCCGGCACGCCGTATATGCACCTTGGCTTTAAGCCAGTATAAGATATGAAGTCTATTATGTAATCCGATACTTTGTCTAGCATGAAGGCGTCACTTGCAAGAGCGCGCCAATTGATGTACCAGTTTGAGAACATCCCACGCTTTATCTCAACAGGCTTATCATAGAAGCCTATTATCCCGGAGCGTAGTACCAGCTCATTAAACTCCTTTTGCCTAGCCCATTCAGAGCCCTTAACCATCAAACCACGCGAACGTTGCTGCCACTATATAGCGGGCAAACTTTAAATCACTTGTCAAATACGTTGAAGTAGGAAGTTGACAAATCGTTTTGTACCGAGGAAAAATGGTCGCAATATTTTCCATACATATGAAAATTCATTCGATAAAATATTCCATAAATTCAAATGCCAACTTCCTAGTCTAAGGAAAAGTGCTTTTATTTTATAAGGCTGAAAACGTCGCCAACTAGAGTCTGGTACGCTTCGCAAGAGGTCCATTGGGCCGGCTCGGTCCCATCCTTCGCCATCTTCCTGACCTCATGAGCAGCATCGCTTTGCCATATACTGGACAGGTCGTAGCTTATCTCCCTTAAGTTTGCGAGCTTCCTATCCCACATTATCGATGGATAAACGTTGCCATAGCTATCTATGAATGCCGAGGCCTCAAGGCTCCTGCTTCTCATTGGCTGCTTTCCGGTCTTTGCGTACAAGACCAGCCTTTTCATGTAAGCGTTCTCTATTATTGGTATTATTGCCAGCTGCATGTCCCTCTTTTTGCGTATAGTAGCAAGCTCCTCCACTACGACAGGGTCGTTCGGCTTTATGTCCAGAGTCTCGTTCCCGTAGTAATTCGATGAGAGCTGCGCCAGGTTTATATGGAAATCGTTGCGCTTCAAGTCTGGTATGTCCTTCTTGACTAGCTCAAAAGTCTTCTCGAACTGTCCTTGGTTGAAACGGCTGAGAGTGTAACCGAAGACGAAGAACAGGTTCTTGTGCGTCCTCTTCAATTCCTTGAGACGCTTGAACATGTCTATTGCCTTGTCGTAGTTGCCGGGGATGCCCCTTATCTTGTCGTGCAGCTCCCTGTATCCGTCCAGGCTTACGGTCACTGCAACTCTTGGTATGCCGAGCTTCAATATGTTCTCAAGCTTGGCCACCACCTTGTCATGGTTCACAAGCGAGTTGGTGGGCACGGTAAGTATGTAAAGGCTCTTGCAGTTCTCCTTGAAAGCCCTAGCTATCTCGTCAATGTCCTCCCTCAAGAAAGGCTCACCGCCGGTGAGCTCCACCCACTTGAAGCTGTTGTTCTTCTTCGCGAACTCGCGCACTTCATCTATGGTGAGCTCTCCCTTCGGCCTCATCTGCCATATATTGCACGTGAGGCATCTACTTTGGCATAAATAAGTTATGCAGTAGTTGACCTTGTAGGGCTTGTCCAGAGTGGTGAAGTTTGATTTTAAGGCGGTCAGCCCGAGCCCAAGAAGATTCTTTAAAGTCATTGAACCATTTTATAGATATTCGACTACAGCAGTGCGTAAGTTTGCGATGGCATTCCTGCAACCAGGCTTAGAGTTGTTATATAAATCCTAATATTTATTGTTTCCTATAAATAAGTATCACCCGCTGATGAACATGCAAACCAAGGCACTTCTGCTTATAATCATATCGCTGTTGCTTAGCTCAGGCATGGCTTCTGCGGATACGATAACTCTAACAGGCACCTGTTCATCGGGCCTGATAAATGCAACCAACGACCACATAGCGTTCAACCTATCCAATTCCGGCAACGGCACTGCAACCAACATACTGCTGATACCTCAGCTCTCCGGCGCCTCGACTTACAACGGCACCGTTTCAGCAAACATACTCCCCCCTGATGGTTCGGTTCTGTTCAGCGTTCCGCTATCTAACTTCTCATATCCAGGTGACTACGCCGAGAATTTCTTGATAGAGTACGATCAGGGTTCAAGCCAGTTCATAGCACTATTCCCGTGCCTTGTCCCAATAATCAGGGGTTCGCAGAGTCCTGTGATAGCGGAAGGGATATCAAATTCTGGCGGGCACGCCTACAACGCGACCCTGATCGATCCATCGTCTGCGGTAAATGCAACTGTGCAGATAATCGTACCGCAGGAGCTTGTCGCGAACCCAACGAGCATAAATGTTCATATAAGCCCTTCAAAACCATCTACTATAAACTTCAACGTATCACCAATCCAGAGTCTGGTTGGCTCATTTACTTCCGCCATAGAGACGTCTTACGTGCTCAACGGCGTGCATTACGCTTCACTCCAGACCTTTGCAGTCACAATTGGCAGTTCTGGCTCCAATGGATCTGGCGATCTGCTTTTGATTTTTATCGCGGTAATAGTTGCCGCGTTGATAGCCCTAATAATAGCTTCGGCGGTTAGGGGGCGTAAACCAACAACAGAAGCCAAGCAGGAATGATAATATGGCAGCAGCACCTAAAAAACGCAAGCTCATGATAAGCGTAATAATACCGACTTTCAACGAGGCTGCCAACATATCAGAGGTCATAAGTGGCGTCAAGCGCGTACTGGGCGGTGAATATGATTATGAGATAATAGTGGTTGACAAGCATTCAAATGACGGAACCATGCAAATAGCAAAAGGGTCGGGCGCAAAGGTGCTGTTCGATGATATAGGCAAGGGCTCTGCACTTGTAAAAGGCTTCAACGCAGCAAAAGGCGATGTCGTAATATCAATGGATGCGGACCTCTCACACAGATCGGATGAGCTCAGGTTGCTGATAGCAGGCATAGAAGCAGGATACGACGTATGCATGGGCTCCCGGTTTCTTACGGGAGGTGGTTCGGACGACATGCCGTTGATAAGGAGGCTAGGCAACAAGTTTTTCGTCAGCATCGTTAACGTTATTTACGGATCGCATTACAGTGACATGTGTTACGGCTACAGAAGTTTCGGCAAAGAGGTCGCGCAGAAGCTTGACCTAAAGGAGAAAGGCTTCGGCATCGAGACCGAAATAAGCATAAACGCGCAGAAGAAGCGCCTCAGGATACTGGAGGTCCCCAGCTTCGAGAAAAAGCGTGCCTCAGGCGAGGCCCACCTAAGGACTTTCAGTGACGGATGGATAATACTGAAGGCGATAATAAGGAGCCTACGAACTTAACGAGGACTCATTCACAAGGTAGAACCCAAATGTTTGATTGACCTGCGTGTCCGTGTCTGTCACTATGGGACTCAGCTTGAACTCCTGCTTCGCCGTGGTGCAATAATTATTTGGCGTGTAGCACCAGTAGCCCCAATCTATGACAAGGCAGCTGTAGCTCGATGTGTAGTTAGCCAGCTCGCTCTTGTCATATATGGTGTCGAGCTGGGTGGAGCTCCTGTTGTTTACTATGAAAAGCGTAGGATCATACGAGAAGACAAGGCATTCTGGTGGGATGAGGTGGCTCTCGTTGAAGACAAAGTTCTCATCGAACCTCGCAGGCTGCGCCTGCGTTATCTGCGACGGGAGGAGGCCCACTTCAGGCAGCTCAGTGTAAAGCGAGTATGCGATCCCGGCGATTATTATCAGCACCGCGCAATACAGTATGATTTTCCTGAATCCCCCCGGCCTGTCCCTGTCTTTGCCAGAACCTAACTTTCCCAACTTTATCTTGGACGTCTCAAGCAAGGTGAACGCCCCGAAGCCACTGAATATGCTGACCTGTGCTATAAGGCCCAGCTGGAAGCGCCAGTCAACGCCGTATGTAACGCTTCCGGCATAGAAAGCAGTGTAAAGCACAAAGAAGGCAGCGAGCCATATGAAAATCGCAAGGAACTCCCTCCTCTTGCCGAACACAGCATACATAGACGCTGCGCCGAAAACGGCGAACAGGGTGAACACAAGCGGCTGCGTTATCGGGTAGCCAGGTATGGACGCATATGAATTGAACCAGAAGAGGACGTTGCTGCAGACGTTGGCCTCAAAGTTTTGTAGGTTCATGGTGCTTGAAGGTATTATCGTAGCGGGTGAATTCCCGCAGGTGTTCTGCACTATCGTGCCTGCATATCCGTAGCCGCCGCCGAGCTCCTGCTGAACGAAGATTATCTCTGGCGCTATCGCTATTATGAATACGAGTATCACGATGAGAGCCTTGGTGTTCATCAGGCTGCTGCTTACGAGCTTGATGTTATCCCTCAACGAGTTAGCTATGCTGGTTCCATCGAGCAGTACGTACATGAAAGGTATCACAAAAACATAAGCAATCGCGTCTACCTTCATATAGGTGCACAGCGCCATCGACATCGTCGTGAGCGCAAATGTCCCTATGGTCTTTTTGCGCATGAAGACGAGCATACAGAATACAGCTATCAGCGAGTATGTCATTGTCGGCAGGTCGGAGTTGGTAGGCATGGTCCATATCAGGACTATCGGCGAAAGCGCCATGAAAGCAGAGGAGAGGAAGGCGATCCGCCTATCTTTGAACATCAATAGTGCTATGAAGAAAACCGCAATGACCGCCGCCGCTCCGAGCAGGATCCCTGTGTCGTATGCAACTGTACGGCTTACCCCGAGCACAGCGAATCCAATTGCCAGGTTAAATGACTCCCCTATCGGCTCGTGCAATATGCCACCACTATAGCAGGCAGTTGGAGTGCCATAGTTGCACATCCAAGCCTGTCCCGTGTGCAACAGGTCCTGCGCCATGGCAAGGTATATGTCATCGTCAAAGAATATCTGCTGCGTAGGGTGCACCACAAATATCTCAATGGCCATGAAGGTCAGCAATGCGACGATGAGCATCAGCGCCGCTGTTTTTCCGAATCCGCTTTCCCTGACTGCTCTACTTATCTCCTTCCTTGAAAGTGCAAGAGCGATTATAAGGCCAATGAAAGATACAAGTATGCCAGCAGTAAAAAGATATTCTTGCAAAGATAAAGAAAGCGTAAAGTCAGCCATAAAAGCCCCACTCATACCCCTCTGCGATTGGTCAGGAAGAGGCCGTTCATGAACATGTACTTTGTTTTTGTGAGCTTCATGGTGTTAAGTGCATCCTCCGGGCTCATCACTATTGGCGCTCCATGAAGGTTGAAGCTGGTATTTAGCATCACGCCGTATCCTCTTATGCGCTTTATGTTTCTGAGTACGTCTTCGTACATCTTGTTTTCCTCGCCAACCATCTGTGGCCTCGCCGATCCATCGATGTTCACCACTGATTTAGTCGCATCCCTGAACTCCTTCCTAACCATGTATGCCATTGTCATGAACTTGTCCAGCCTCTTGTCGTCGTATTCGAGTATACGGTCAACTTCGCTATCAAGCACTGCTGGCGCGAATGGCTGGAACCATTCACGCCTCTTTACGTAGGTATTCAGCCGGTCCTTTACCTCTTCGGAATCGCTCGGTGCGAGTATACTCCTGTCACCAAGCGCCCTAGGTCCGTACTCCATGCGCCCTTGGAACCACATTATGTAATTACCATCAGCTATAAGCTCAGCTGCATGTTTGGCCTGCTCATGCGGCCCCTCCATCTCGTGTTTGATCCAGTCCTCCTTCTTCACCGCGGCTTCGGTGGCGTCCTCGCTGTAGCCATCGCCAAGATAGGCGCCGAAATCATAGTTAGTCTTGCCTGTTAGCATGTAGCTCGCATAAAGTGCACTTCCCAAAGCAATCCCTCCATCGCCCATGTGTGGGAACACGTACCAATGCTTCACTGTGTCGAGGTTCCTTATCGCCATGTTAGCCTTCACGTTCGAGAAGATGCCGCCAGCGAACACCACGTTGCCTATGTTGAACCTGTCTATCGCGTTACTCACGAACTTCACCATGACGCTCTCAAGGAGCTGCTGCGCCATGTAGGAGAACTGCTCCCTCGGCATCTGCCACCCCATCCGTTGCAGCATGTCAAACTGTTTGAGCGGCCCATATTTCGCGGTGATAGCGGTGCCCTCGACCTTGAAGAAATCCTTGAACCTGTTGTCCTCGAAGCTGAACGGGTACGAGTAATCGGCCATCGCCATTACCTTGCCCTCGTCCTCAAGCTCTCTCATACCAACCAGGTTGGTAACCTGCTCGTAGAATATGCCTACCGAATCTCCCGCCATTATCCTGGCATGCCTTGAAAGCTTTCCGTTCTCAAGCACGCTTATGGACCCGGAAAGCCCGTCGCCAAGTCCGTCAACCGTTATGACCAGCGACTTGTTATAAGGGCTCGTGAATGCAGCAGTGGCTGCATGCGCCATGTGGTGCTCCACCACGTGCAGCTTGAAGTCCTTGAACCCCATGCTACTTAGCTGCCTGGCTATTATTATCTTGCTTATGGTGGTGGACATAGGCACTATGCCTACGCTTGTCATGCCGTACTTGAGCTTGTGCCTCAGGTTCTCAAATCTTGGCCTGAGTATCTTTCTCCTCCTAAACTGGTAGTAGCTCTCCTTCATGCTCGGGAATAGCCTCTCCAGAGTTTTGGTGAATTCTGTCGTGCTGAACGCGACGTGCTGCACATCAGTTGGCTTTATCTTTGCATAAGCCAAGGCAGCTGCTATGGAGTTGTACGGGAAATTGATCTCCAGCTTCCTTTTCGTGAAGCGCTCCTCGTTCGCAGCGTATAATATAATATCATCATTCAGCAGCGCAGCTCCGGCATCATGCCCGTCCCACACCCCCAATACGTACATAATATACCACGCCGGTTCTGCCGGCAAGTGTGCATAAATCGCAGCCAGGCAGAAAAAATAAAATCGAAGTGATTAAATCAGAAAAGCTTATAAATAGCTATGTATATAAGATAACACATAATTATTTAAGGGTTTTATCGCTTAGAATTAAACGTGATTCTGATGGGAAATACAAAGGACAAGTTGTTTGCAAAGCTGAACGTCATCTCTATGCATGCAAGCGCAATACACAAGTCGTACATGGTGCTGATGCTTCTCTCACTAGTTTCAGTAATGTACGCCCAGTTACCACCTCAAGGCACAGCTGAATATAACGCCATGTCAGCGCTTTGCTCTGTATATAATCCTATAGTAGGTATAATATTCATACTTGCACTGGTTCTGATAGTGCTCGGAGGCGCACTTTTCGCAGGGTCTAACATGCTTCCTGCTCAAACAAAAGGCCAAATACAGAGCTACGGCATGTCAATGATAATAGGCGGCGTTATAGGCATAGTAATATACCTGATCGCACCATTTATGATAGGCGTGCTAGGGGGCACAGCGGCTTCTACCCAGATAGGTTACTGCAGCCAATTTGCAACTACTGCATGATAGCTAACTAGCTAAATAAGGGGTCTTTCAATAGACGCAGTAGCAACGCCGTATGTCTATTAAGTATCACCTGTACACAATAAACCAATCACCAAAATCATACATTTTGGCCTTCCAGGTTCATATACCAAGTCAGAATCACAGTGAAATCGTTTACATATTTAGAGGTGTGCTCTGCACATGACTAGAATATTAAGGAATAAGATGAGACAATAGCTAATAGTAAGGTTCAACTGAGTGAGCATGGTTAGTCAAGGCAGTTACCATGTCTTATCAAATCCATTCAAGTTGACTACTCGTTTTTGATTCATTGTAATAAATCGCAACTATCGAGATACAGATATTATTTTTTCTGTGCGACTAAACACACCATTGCTTTTAGATTACAGTATCATTCTGTGCAGTAATGAAAATTATTTACAAACAATACATATGAACAGCTATTTATTTTTTGTCATTCAAGAATACTAAGCCACAGTGTTTGCATGGCAGACGTAATAACCAACGCGCTTGAGACCTACACCAAGCACGCGCAGTTGCTTCTCATCTCATCGATTTCGTTCGTTATAGCCATATTGATACCTATTTTCGCTGCTTTTCCAACCTACACTGCAATGGGTGGCATATACCTTAGGACTGCAAGCATATTTTCCAACCTAACAGTTCTGAACACTGCAGTGATTGTCGTTTCTGTGTTCTTTTCTCTCCTATTCATAAGCTTCGCCATGGTGGCAATAAACATAATAGTAAAGCACAGCAGGACCTATGCGAAGATAAGGCAGGAGGTGTTCAGGGGGCTTGAGAAGTATACGAGCAGGGTCTTCGTTGTGCTGCTCATATTAGAGACAATAATAATACTTGCAAATGCGCTCAGTTTCGCCGTAACCAACTCAACACTATGGTCCGGCGCGTTGACCGCCATAGTGGGCCTGATAATATCGCCGTTCTTCTTCTACGCTCCTGCCTCAATAATAATAGATGAGAAAAACACGCCAAGGGCCATGGTCGCCAGCTTCAGGTTCTTCTTCAAGCGCTTCGACTACGTGATTCTCTGGCTTGCGATAAGCATAGTGCTTATAACGGTGTTCGACTTCGTTTTTGTTGCAATAGGGAATGCAGCACCGACCATCGCCTACCTACTGCAGATAGTGGAGCTCATCATAGTCACTGTAATACTGCTTCCTTTCCTGATAGTGCTGCAAAGCGAATCGTACATGAAGCGTTTCGCCATGCTGAAACACTAACCTTATAATACTTTTTTACGTCTATCTTACCATGTTAAAAGCAGCCGCATTTCGCATGCGCTTCATAACGATCTTGGTATTAATTTTTGCCTTATTCCAGTTCATTAATTCCTCCAGCGCCCAGTCACCTTTCGGGTCTGTGAACTGCATCATCACCGGCACGAGCATTCCTGTGGGGAGCTGCATAGAGTCAGCGATACCGCTCTGGGCAATCGGTATTATGCTCTCATTCGCGCTGATAGGGCTTAGCTACATGCTCGGCGAGATCTTCCAGCTCAGCGCCCTTAAGGGCTGGTACAGGTCAGAGCTCTGGGAATCAACGAAGACCATGATGCTTGTGGCCGTGATCTTTTCAGTTCTGGTGATATTCAGCTCCATAGCTTCATCGCTTGCCGGTACTGGAAGCGCACCTGCTTCTCTTGGCACTACCGGCCAGATATCTCAGAACCTCGGCGGACTATACGCTGTGGCTGGCAACTACCTAACGGTAGCATCGCAAAATGCCACGAACTCCATGCTCACGCTATTCGGCGCAGCGTCACAGATAGACTTCTTGAAAAGCTTCCGAATCAGCGTCTGGTTCCCAATCCCTACGCTGATAGGGCCTGAGACAATAGCGTTCCATTTCGGCGCCGACACCCCGATATTCATAAGCAACCTTATAGACGCAGGACCAAATTCGTCATCGCTCCTCAGTAACGCTGCGACATTGGTGGTCTTGCCCACACTGATAATGCTGCAGTCGCTCTCCAACCTCTTCTATGACATAGTTGCCTTGGGCTTCGGCCTCTTTATTCCGCTTGGATTAGTATTCAGGGCAATACCATTCCTCAGGGGTTTCGGCGGCACATTCATCGCTATAGGTCTAACGCTCTCATTGGTGCTTCCGATGATTTTCGTCACGGTCAACATACCTGTAAGCGATCTTGTCCTTGGGCAGGGCGTCTACTGCACCTCCGGCAGCCAATCGGTATGTTCAGCCATAGCCGCGGCGTCAGGTTCAAGCTCTGGATCCTCATGCAATACGGCTTACTCACAATACGGCGCCATACTGGACGCAATACTAGGGTTCCTGGGCTGCATTTCATCAAACATATCATCGACGTTATCATCCGGATCGGCCTTCTCTACGGGCTACAATGTAGCTAGCGCCACGTTCTCGGAAACGTCAATATACCCTATAGCCGACCTTGTTACTTCAATAGTACTGAACTCGGTACTGCAATTCATATTGCTCATAGTTGATTTCATTATAGGTTATACAATAGCAAAGGCAATAGCGCAGCAGCTCGGCGGCACGATAAGGCTCGGCTTCGGAAAGATGAGGATGGCATAAATACGGCAGATTATATGCAAACGCAATCCAACAAATGCAAGTTCCTCGTACGCTTGCTAGCCGTGCTCTCAATATTCATACTTGTGGCGCTGCCTTCGACGGCATATGGCGCCCCAACATCGCTAACATCAGATGTCTACAACACCGCCTGGATACCAATAAACCTGCTTGTTATAACAGTGAGCTTCGCCATCATAGCGCTAATTTACACCCTATCGAACGTGCTTCCCAGGGACATGAGGGCCAAGCTCCACTCGCTTGTCATGACAGAGATAAACCAGAACCTGATAAGCGTTCTCATACTGATTATACTCTTCTCGGCTACTGTTATAGTGGGCCAATTCTCCGCATCGCTGCCGCTGACTGGTCAGTATGCCTGCAATCTGGAAAGCTCTAGTTGCAACCCGTTCATAATAGCTGATGCATACGTTGACACACTGACATTTGTTACCGGTATCAACCTGCTCAACCAGATATACAGCAATTCGATAAGCTACGCTATAAATGCGAGGATTTGGAGCGGGGTCGGGCAGAGCATACCTAGCTCTATAGTACCTTCAATAGCCTCACTACTGCAGCTGAAGTCCATAAGCCTGCCATTCATCCAGATAACTCCTGTGTTCGGAGGCGACCTCGGCATCTCATACGCCATAATCAGCGACCTCCTTGTTGGGATATTCACGCCGCTGCTCATGGTGACATTGGGTACCATGTTCATACAGTACATAATGATATCCGTCATAGAATTCTCTGCATTCTCCATAGTATTGCCTATAGCGCTTATGATGCGCTCCTTCGCGTTCACCGGAGCCGGGCTTAGGACCGCGGCAAACTCGGTTCTTGCTGTAGCAATAGCAGCCTACCTGATCTACCCGACAATGGTCGCGTTCAATCCAAGCATAATATCATGGATATTCACCTCATGCCAATCCACAACAACTGCTTCTGGAGGGTGGTGCAACCCTACATACAAGTACCTTAACACTGCTTACACTCTACCAGACATAACGGTCTCAACTTTTCTGTCGCAGAGTTCAACCCAGGTCATTTCTGGGGGGCCTTCGCTGACGACATTGGGCATAGGCCAACTGAGCTCGGTGCTAGCGGCAGCGGATCCTTTCTCAGTCACACAAACACTGTTCACTATCTCGAACAACGTCGCACAATTCATGTTCACTTCAGTAATGCTGTTCGCTCTTGACCTCACCGTAACCCTCGGTTTCGGCGTTGGTCTTGCAAAGGCGCTCACTGGTGGGCTCGACGGCGTTGCGTCGTTCTGGAGCAACGTATAGGTGTTGGTTTATGCTTCCGCTATCAAACTTGGTGCTTCAGGTAACCGGCACATCAGCCATATCGTCGTGTTCAGGGGCCACCTCCGCTCTGGGCCCGGCAAGTGTATGCACCGCACAGACAAGCCTGGCCACATTCATAATATTCGCCATCATCATCGACGCGGTGATAATCGGCGTATGGTTCATGATAGGCTATGTGCTCAACGACCAGCGCATCAAGGCAACTGCAAGGGGAGAGTTCCTGCAGCTGATAGGCACAGGCATATTGGTGGCTGTCGTAGTAGGTGTGCTTGTATTCTTCGCCTCGCTGTATATATCATCATTGGGTTCGTCCGCGCTGAATCCACAGGCTATGTTCTACACTTGTAACAATATAGCCGCGGGCTCCAGGCTGACGCTCTTTTCCGGTAACTTCCTCGCCGGCACCTCGTACAGCACTGCCAGCAGCCAGAATGTGCTTGCAGCAAACGGCAATCCAAGCAACTTATACGAGCCTTACAACCTGCTCGCCGGTACTACCACATTCCCCGGTCTTTGTGCCATGGTGGCAAGCCCTTCGTCATTCACAAACCAGATAGACTATCCTCTCGCTACTACCGCAGTCCTAATAGCGAATCTCACAAACCAGACTGCAGGCAATCTAAATGGCCTTTTTGAACTCGATACATACTTAGGTTTCCTGGACAGCTTCACGCCATTCGTCGAAGAGTGCGATTCCGCAGGCCTCGCATGCTTGATACCTGGATTGGGTGTGATAGAATTCAATGGGAAGGTGTCATTCCAGCCTTATGCCGGCTATGATCTAATATTCCAGTCGTACGCGCCGCTTGGCGACCTCCTCTCGCTCGCTTTCGAGTCGTACATTGCTCAGTTCGTTTTCATAATCGCAGCGCTTTTCATATGGCCTTATCTGCTGTTCATAGGGATAGTGCTTAGGGCCACTCCTTTCACCAGGGCCATAGGCGGCCTTTTCATAGCGATAGCCATAGGTGTTGTGATATTCCTACCCGTAATATACGGACTCGAATACACCAACCTGTGTTCTGGGGTGCCATACAACCTGAATGTCGGCCAGCCGCCACCCAGTTGCAACGGTTACAGCAGCACTCCGACAAGCGCATACGCGTTCAACTCGTTCTCCTACGGGTTCAACGGCATAACGCAGATACCTGCCAACTCTCCGATCACAGGCAATCAATACGTAATAAACTTCTTCGTCCTGCCGAACGTAACGTACATAGGCACCCATAACAATTGCTGGCCCAACGGAGGCATATTCAGCTCAGAGCTAAATAACATATTAGCAGCCATGGTGCCTTTCAGCGAAATAACTAGCGCAATCTTTATAGCCTCGGGCAACGGAGTGCCGAGCGGCGTGCCTGTTCTGAGCACTCAGGCCTGCCAGCCAACTGACGCCAGGATGTTGCTCTACCAGCTCTTCGACGCCTACGGGGTAGTTGGCGTGAGCGCTTACTTCATGCCGATAATAGATTTGATGGTGGTCATATCCGGGATAATAGGCCTTTCCGGCATGCTCGGCGGCGACACCGAGCTCGCAGGCCTGGCTAAGCTCGTTTAGGTATTAGCATGTCAATGAAACAAAACGCATTGCCAAGATTCGCATTGATAATGCTAGCGCTGCTCATGCTGACCAATGTGGCATACGCCCAAACGTCGCAGGGGACCACGTCCAGCCAGGTCTGCCAGAGCATAATACAGGCCTACACGACCTCTACAGTGCCGCAGTCGCAGGGCTCGTCTTCATCATCAGGCGCATCAATAACTGTAAACATAGCCAGCTTCACATCCCTGATAGTGATATCGCTGCTGATAATAAGCCTGATGGGCGCGCTGATAGCTATAATATACGCGGTTGGCCAGGCATTCGGTATTGATAGGCTTACCAGGTTCGCCAAGGCCGAGGTCGGCGAGATAGCCATAACGCTCCTGATAATATTCATATTCCTCGGCACGCTCTCCTTGACTGGCACTTTCACAAATTCGAGCAGTCTCTTCGCAGCTGCAGGCAGTTCGTTCAATACGAACATATTCGTCGATGATTGCAATGCTGTCATGGCGTCTTCATATTCGCTAATATCGCCAGAACTCTCTTTCGTCATCGATAGCGGCCTGATTAACATAGCGTCTGGAACCGTCATATCAACGCAGCTTTCGGATTTCGGCGTTTCGTTCAATCCGTTCGCAGGCGATGAGTTCCTCGGCACTATATTGCAGACGCTGATAAGCATAGGCGGGGTGATGATAGGGCTGCTTTTCGGCATAGGCGTATTCCTTGCGGTGATATACGGCATGTTCCCGATGTTCCTCTTCGCAGGAATAGTGCTGAGGACGCTCCCTTTCACCAGGCCGGCAGGCGGTGCGTTCCTCGGGCTTTTCGTAGGGTTCTACATATTCCTGCCATTGATACTCCATTTCCTGCTGTTCTACAACAGCACGTTCCTCACGCAGAGCCAGAACGGCCTTTGCGGCCCGAGCTCGTGCAACACAGGTGACTTAATAACACAATTCGTGGGCTACATGAGCGGAGGGGCGACCACAGCACTGACTGGTAATTCAATCACAAGCGGTCTAAACGGTGCCTCGACCTTCGGGACGAGCACGATATCATTGCTGAACGGCTCCATCATACAGGCTTTCGTAAGCCTCATAATAGAGCCGGTATTCTACACGATGCTCGCTTTTATACTTTCATTGATAATGGCGTATGATTTTATGGAAGCCGTTGGCGACCTTCTCGGTGCGCCTAGCCTTAAGTCGAGCGCGATGCTCAAGAACGTGATATGACATGAAGCCGCAATCGCTCGCAATTGTATGCGTCGCCTCTCTACTCATGCTAGCTTGCTCGACCAATGCGGCTTCGCTTGACGAGTCATTTTCGCATTACTACAATCCAGGTGCTCTTTTCACCGCATCAGCGCAATCCTATACACTGCAATCCTATCTGCCAGTCGAGATAACAAGCTGGGAAGGCCTTGCAGTGATAGCGATACTGCTTGTTATAGCAGTGGCTTCCATAATCTATCAGCTAAGCGGTGTGACAGGCAGCAGCAATGCACGTGCATGGTCAAAGATGCAGGTGTATGAAGGCCTCGTTTCGCTACTTTTGATAGGGATATTCGGTACTTTCTCCTACCTCTTCTTCCTGAATCCTCAGGGCGCATTCCAGAGCGCAAACTTACTGCCTAACAGCTGTGGTCCTGTAAACGCGCCCAATGTCAACAACATATATAACTTGTCTACATGCGACCTGAGCTTCTTCCTGCTAAATGCAACGGGCTATTTCGAGGACCTGTACTACGTCGGTTTCATAGCAGGCGCAGCAACCCCTGGAGTCATACTAAATTTCACCCCCCTCAATCCGGTGCTGGGCCAGTCCGGGGTATTCGTACAGTTGGGCGATCCGAGCCTGCTTCCCTCTTCGATGGAATCGCTGCTTACGACGGCTGATTCAGGCCTATTGTCTTTCATACTACTGAACCAGGTGCAGATGATCCTTCTTTCAGGGTCGCTACTGTTCCTGTCGTTCTTCATGGTGCTGGGTCTGGTAGCCAGGAGCTTCGGCTTCACAAGGACGTTCGGAGGCTCGATGATAGCTTTCGGCCTTGGCCTAGGCATGGTATACCCGCTTCTTGTCAGCATGAGCTACGGCTTCATAGACGTGCAACTGCAGCAGACATCTATAGCCTCGATAGGCTCCTCGCTGGCAAGCACAATATTCTCGATAGTGGGTAGCACGGTAACGAATTCGCCCCCTGCGCTCTCTACGGCCGTGCTCGAGACCGGCTATCTGCTGGTTGGGTTGTTGATAATACCATTGCTCAACTTTGCCATACTGGACGCGTTCATAGTCGACTTCTCTAAGGCGATCGGCGAGCGCATAGACTTCATGTCGATGATAGGCAGCGTGATATGATATGGTGAACCGCAGACTTAAGATAGAGGCGCTTGTCATAGCTCTTTTGCTAGCCATGGCTCTCTCGATTGTGCCTGCTAATGTAACTAATGCGCAGCAGACACAGCAAAGTACTTTGCCTGATATAATCCTCGTGCAATCAGGCGGTACGCCCACTACCACTATACCTACATACCAGGCATGCGGGTATTATCCGCCCGAGCTCGCCACCCAGCTGGCCAACGTGCCATGGTACTGCCCAATAAACCAGCAGATAACTGCGGAGTGGAATGTCGACCTGCCATACGTTTTCATATCCCTTATACTAGCGTTCCTCGTCTCGGGCTTGATAATAATGATAGGGATCGCCGGGAAGAGCGATTCGGTAAGGAACTTCGGGATGGGAGAGCTCTACGAGGCTATCGCCAGCACTATAATAGTAGGGCTATTCATCTACATAACCGCAGCCCTTTTCGGCCTGCTTCCTGCTAACCTTGTCGGCACTTACAATCCTTACGCAACAGCTCTCAACCTTATAAACACCACGATAACCACGTCAGAGAATCTTTACACATCTTTGTACCAGACGTACATAACAGACAGCTTCTTCGCTTCGGTCAACATAGCGATAAGTTATCCTCTTTCTGATGTGATAAATCCATGGTCGCTGATAGCAAACTTCTTCGACGCAGCCAAGCAGGAGGCGCTCATGATACAGGTCATAGAGCCGATCCAGGTCATAACGGGGGTGCTCAACAGCGCCATAATAGTGCTATGGTCGGAATATTACCTTATAGTATTCTTCTCAGTGGCTGCGATTCCGGTTTTCATAGTGCCAGGTGTGCTATTCAGGATATTCCTGCCGACGAGGCCGTTCGGTGGAATGCTCCTTTCGCTCGGGATAGGCTTCTACCTAGTAATGCCAACGCTTTTTGCCATAGTCTCTGTATTCGGTCTGTCAGGTGCAAATGCAAGCTTGGGCAATGCGACAGCGCAGATATCGAACCTTGGGGCCGGTGCAGGTGCCATAAACAACAGCGGACAGATAGCCACGCAACTTCAGACCGTAACGGCAGCCATGAGCCAGTTCTGGCTCATGATAATATTCTTCCCCGGGCTCATAATCGCGCTCACGTATTCGTTCGTCACGCAGATGGCCAACTTCATAGGCGGTGTCTCGTATAGCGGGAGCAGGCTTAGGTCGTTCATATGAGCATGTGCAGTGACAATCGAAAAATCTTAGTGACACTACAGCAAAGTTAATAAAGATTAAACCACAAAATAGAATGTTTGGCATACAAGGCAGGTCCTCATGCAAACTAAAACTTTGGTTCTGTTAGCTTTTTTGGGCGTTTCTGTAGTTCTGCTAGCATTTGCAGCTGCGCTTCCGTCCGGCGGCCTTCTCGACATACTGAAGCTGATACTTCTGGTCTTGGCTCTGCTCTTCGATATCCTGGCTTTCGCATCAAGGTTCTACACATATCTTATGGTGCCAGCGCTACAGCAGAGGAGCAAGGACATAATTCTGAGCAACGACGAGGCTTACACAATATCGCCTTCAGCGGATTCAACTATACACAAGGAGGGCAGCGAATTCGTCGCCACTGTTTACGTCAGCATACCACTATATAGGTCCGCTACAGAAATGAGCGACGAGGAGAAGCTTGACTTTACGAGGCAGGTGAGCAAATTGGTGGGCGTGAGCGGCGATCCTGTGCGCTTCACTTCCGAGCTTTACGTGATGAATAAGGACGCTTACATACAGACGCTGAAGGACACGATAAATTCCCTTGAGAACGATGTGGTCGCCCTGACGAGCAAGAAGAGCCAGCCCAAGGAGCTGGATCGCGCGAAGGGCAAGCTCGCCATGTGGCATAACATGCTGGACAACATAGAAAAGGTGCAGTCGCTCGAGCTCGTGACCTACGCCGCAGTATCGGCTAAAGGTACGAAGGAGTTCGAGGCGGTAAGTATAGCGCAGCAGAGGGCGAGGGACATAATGTCCGGCATAGGTTCGATATTCGGGGTCACTCCGAGCATAGTCACCGGACAGGAGCTGCTCAAGTTCATCGAGCCAGAGTACCTTATACCTTTCTCCACGATAAGCGAGCAGCTGAGCAGGAACATACAGCAGGTGATTTGATTGGATGAAGAAGCGATAATGTACCTCCTGTTAACGTTCATGGTAGCTCTCGCAGTGGTCCTAATATTGCCATCGTTCGGGAAGGGCATAGTTTCGATACTGGCCCTAATACTCGCGCTTGTCACAGTAGCCATAATAGTGATGCTTAACTGGGCAGACTTCATAATATTCCCGCTTGTGACCAGCCTGCTCGGCATGACCTTCCAGCCGGCCAGGAACTACAAGATAACAAAGAACCAGGATGCGATAGTGAAGAACGTCAACGGGCTGTACTACGCCACCGGCTATGTGACTGCCAACCTCCTTCCTTACGTTTTCAAGCTCGAGTCGAGGCAGGAAGAGGAGAATCAGAAGATGTTGCAGGCCCCTGATACGTGGGAGCGCGCGATAATGAACATAGGTTTCCCGTTCAAGTTCCACGTGCTTTCCTCGGGCCTTGACGTGCAGGACGTGAGGGACGAGCTTGAGGGCAAGAGGTCATACCAGGAGTTCCAGCTCTCCAGGCTGCAGCAGGGCTCCAACGCAAGCGAGACCGCAGTCACTGAAATAAGGAGGAAGATAAGCGTGCTGCAGACTAAGATCGACAGGATATCGCAGGGAGAGAAGCCAATAGCCACAATAATGTACTTCGAGACTACTGCGGTTGACGTCTCGGAGAAGGCTGCGGTAGACAGGCTGTCGGCGCAGATAAAGAGCCTGCAGGTTTCGTTCAGCTCGCTAGACGTGCAGTTGGCCAAAGTGGTAGGCCGTGAACTTTACACGCTGTTCAAGTTCAATTTCTCGCTTCCAACGACTTATACAGAGATATCAGGTTATTTCGACAGGCAGTCATGAGCAATAAAATGTTTTAGGGTTTGTAAAATGACACTACTGAAGCTACAGAGCATCATGAGCAATGAGGTCGCCAAGCGGGCCTTCTTCTCCAGGCCACCCGAGCCCCCGGTAAGTGCGCTAATGACCGACCCTTTCAAGTCGCTCTACATAGGCACCACTAAGATATTCAGGGTGCCATTCACATGGTCGTTCTTCAACCTGACCAACCCGCACATAGCAGTCGTCGGTATAACCGGTTCTGGAAAAAGCTATTTCGTCAAGACCCTTCTCATAAGGGCGAGCTACGTTTGGAACACCAACGCCGTTATAATAGACTGGGCCGGGGAGTACAAGGCATGGGTAAAGCAGAGCGGCGGTGTGGTCGTTGCATTAGCCAAGGGCGACTACCTGAACATAATGGATCTCTCCGGTATGAAGCCGCTCGACAGGACAAAGCAGATAATGAACTCGCTTGACATACTCACCGACATAAGCCAATTCCCAGAGCAGAAAAGGCTTACAGAGGAGGCGATAGAGCAGTCCTATGCAAACTTCGGTTTCATAGTCTCTGAGAGGCCGCTCGACAACAGGGATGCGCCAACGTTTAAGGACGTCATAGCGCTGCTCGAGGAGAAGCTGCAGGAAGGCACTTACGAATACCCTGCCGAGCTCGAGAACACGATATACAGGCTTCGCCAGTTCGCGCGCGAAGGCGAGGACTATTTCGCCAGGAAGAGCACCATAGACCTCGGCAAGCTTTCCGAATCAGGCCTAGTCGACATAGACCTATCGGGGCTCCCCGACGAGAAGTTCAGGGCTCTCGCCGGCCTATTCATACTGCAGACGCTGAAGGAACGCATGAGGAGCGAGGGCTGGAGCGAAAGCAAGGGGCTCAAGGCCATAGTCGTCCTGGACGAGGCATGGAAGATAGCAAGCGATGAGAAGAGCGACGCAATAATGATAGTCAGGGAGGGAAGGAAGTACCAGTTCGGCCTCATAGTAGCCTCGCAGAACCCGACCGACATAAACGAGGCAATATTCTCCAACGTCGGCACAACTTTCATACTAAGGATAAAGTTCGAAAAGTTTCTCAACTACTTACAGGGCTCGATGAATTTCTCAAGCTTCATAAGGAACGAGATAGGCAAGTTCGGGGTGGGCCAGGCCGCGGTAGAGATGGCTTTTCAGAGCGCGATAAGGTTCCCTGAGACATTCATACTAGAGAGGATACACGGCGAGGAGCCGCTTTACGTCTACACGATAGATATGACTGACGTACTCACGCAGGCTGAGGTGGCTGCAGGAGTGATGCAGCGTGACTACCAGTTCGAGAGGGATGAGCTGAAGGATAGGCTGGTCGACTACAACGTCAGCAGCGAGGGCGTTAACGCTACTCTTTCATCATTCGACAGCAGTGGCAGGAGCATGAAGATGCTCGACATGCTGCGCATAGTTAAGGACACTGGCGGGATAACGAACGAGAACCTCGTCTCGTTCCTAAAGAGCCTTAGCATAGATGACATACTCATAACGAGGATACTTGGCTCATTAGGTGTCTAGCTGATGGCTAACGAAGAGACGTTCACGATAAGCCGCGCAGAACTGCGGCGCATACTGACAAATTTCGGCGTCACGGAAAAGAACCTGACGGCTCTTTTCAACTCCATGGAGAAGGCGCACAGGCACATAAACATAATAGCATTCGTAAGCATGCTCGAGAAGGCAGGCATGGATCGCGACGAGACCGGCAACATATTCAGGAGGCTTAACATGGACGACGTAACGATAAAGCGTGCGTTTGATATGGTGGACGAGGAGAAGATCAATTCAGAGACAGGCAGGCTTTACGATGCCTCTGTTGACATAAGTTGATGCTATGGGAAAGAAGGGCGCCAAGGCTTCACCAGCTGCGTATGGTTCGAGATGTATAATCTGCGGCCTTGAAAAGGACGGCTTAGAGGTCAAGGAAGATTACGTAATAAATGCCATGAGATACTTCAAGAAGAATATCACCAAGAACGCAAAGAACTACAGGCTTGTAGTGTGCAAGGAATGCTTCCCGAAATACGACAAGGCAAGGAACAGCTACGTGAAGAAGCAGATATCGTATGTCGCAATAGCCGTGGCTTTTGCTGTCTTGCTCATAATAGTCGCTGCTGGAAATTTGGGTGCAATAGTCTACGGCCTTGCAATCATAATATTCATGTACCTGCTTTCGCTGCTTAGCTACACGCCAGGAGTTAAAATGCCTCCTAATGTAAAGCCGCCGAAGGTTGGACGCAAATAAAGCCGCAAAAAGAGACTATCAAAAGTGCTGTGTTGCAAATGTATTTATAGAATTAAGGTCGATAAGTAATCAGTGCCTCTGTGATCAGTGATACAAGTGCCTGATGAAAACGTTGTTCTTGAACCAAAAGTCGACGCTATAACTATTGGAGGCTCTCTGCAAGGCTCCTTCGAATCGATGGCAACAAGGCTTTCCCCGCTGCAGGTTTTCTCCATCAAGTCTACCCCGGACAGACTCGTGGTACTACGGGTCGAGAGCAGGGACATGCAGAAGAATCCATTCCTGTTCTTCATGATGACATTCGAGAAGGACAAGATAACTGTCGAGTATTCCATAGTGCAGGACACAAGCTTCAAGCTGAGGCGCCTTTTCGTGCTCAGGAACCTCCTCAGCGTAATCTCACTCAATCTGGACATGTACCAGCCAAACCCAGTCGAGCTTTTCCAGCAGCTCAGCTCATCTATAGACGACGCGCTCAACTCACTTGATCAGAGCTACAGCTCCCTCGTTAACAATTACGATTATATATTCAACGAGTACAGGGAGCTGAAGAAGCTCGGCGCCCAGCTTATGGCCTCGAACAAGAGCATGACCGTGCAGGCTTCGCAGTTGGCATCGGAGAACGAAGCGCTCAAGGCAAGGCTGAAGTCGCTTGAAGCATACTCCGACGAATCCCTGATGTCGATGATTGAGGACTGGATACAGGCCCATGACAACACGATAGACATAGACGAGTTCGCCAAGAACTACAAGATAGTCGCGCCACGCGTCGAGCAGATGCTCAACAAGATGGTCTCGCTTGGCTATATAGAGTTCAGGGGCTAGTGGTCTCATGAAGTACAACGTACGCGTCAGGAAGCGCGCAAACAATATGAAGGTATATACGATAGTAAAGAAGACAGGTGCGCAGGATAACTTCATAACCAAGCTGTTCATGAAGGTGTTCGCTAAGGGCAGCAAGGGTAGCCATTCAAACCAGTGACCTGGATAGTAGCGGTGTTCAACAAATGCAGGGCGGCACTAAAAAGAAAATAGTCATAGCAACATTGGTACTTGTAGTGCTTCTAGGTGCGCTGGCCTTCTATCTTAACGCAGCCCTATCCTCATTCAGGTCACAAATAAGCCAGCCGACCGGTCCGCCAGCAGTGCCATCAATATCTGCACAGCTACTAAACCAGAGCTTCATGGCCTATAGTTCAGGATCTACGCTCTTGCCCTACGCCCTAATAAAAGTAGCATCCAGGAACGCCTCGACAATAAACGTGTATGCCAGCATATTCAAGAACCCTGTGCCGCAGCAGATATACATATTCAACATGACTAACGAATGCTACCAGTGCGGTAACATTACCGCTTTCACCGATTCTATAGATACTAGCCTTATAAAGTACGGCTTGATAAAGAACTCCGGCGTTGTGCTTTCAGTTTCAGGCTCCGAACTGGCTAATATATCTAATTACTCAATACTAATAGTGCCAAACGGCTACATCCCAGAGGCTTTCATGAGCAATTACAGCAACACGCAGAATTCCACAATCCAATACCTCATGAAAAAAGGCGTAAGCATCATATACGTCGGTGCAGACTTCTCTAACATGCTGGAGCCAGGATCCATAATAGTCCCTTCAGGCACGCTTCCTTACTTCCTGCGCACCCTGCCGTTCACCAAGCTTAACCAGAGCACAATAGGTTCATTCGGTAACTTCTATTTCAACAAGACGCAGTTCACCTTTGCCTCGGGCCAGTCCTATGGCTACCTATCATACGAGAACGTGCTGAATGGCTCTATTGTTGCATTCTCCAACTATGGGACCTCATGGTCAAACTCTACTGATGAGGGCAGGGACATAGCAAAGGCCATATCATCGCTGTTCTGGTTGCCGCGATACGCAAGCGGGACCCAATCGTTCAGCCTGATTAACTCAACCAAGTTCAATGGCGACATAGGCATACCACTCTACACGAGCTCCCTGCATTACACATATCCGGAATCGCTGGCGCTAGGCAAGACATACGCACGTATAGCGCTTTACACCAACGCAAGCTACAATATAACTGCTCCGAACAGCGCCTACACATACGTCACATACACACCGCAATTCGGCATAAACGGTTCGGTATCAATACCATCATCCATTATACCGGGGCAACGCACGGCTTTCGACCTAGACATATTCACTCATTCCAACACCTCCATATCTCTGCTTCCGCATCTGCAAATATACGACCAGAACATGACCCCGGTTGAGGGAATCGCGCTCCCCTCGATACAGCAAGCGTCCGGCAACTTCACGTTCCTTAAATACCTAACGCTAGAACTGCCTCCCGGAGTTTACATAGCTGCTCTAGACAACTTCACGGACCACCCATACGCGTACGGCCTATTCGACGTAAACCTCTCAGTAACGCTTCTGTCAGCCAACTTCTCTTCCAACCAGTTCACGTTCTACGTTTCTTCTGCCGGACAAGCCCTCAGCGGCGTTAACTACTCGGTGCATCTTTCGAACCAGCAATCAAAGTATGCATTCCCAGTAGAAAACGGCACGCTCACCAACGGCACTATTGTTTACACTGTACCAAGCGGCGCCCCGGCGCTGTATTACAGCTCCAACATAACTGTAAATATGCTGTCAAGCAGGTTCAGCTTCTTCGCTTTCAACCAGCCGCCCCCATTCCCGATAAATACGCAGGACATAGAGATACTTGTAGTTTTCGCCGTCCTTGGCCTGATGGTCGTATTTGTCAGGGCGCCTAACAGGGACGAGTTCTACATAGACGTGCCTCACATGCCGCCCAAGAACAAGACGCAGATAAAAATCAAGGCGTCCGAGGTGACTGGTATATTCGACAAGCTAAACCTCTACTATCACTGGAACCACATGCCGCTTTCGAAGAGCGAGATAAAGCTTGCGATCTCGAAGTACATAAACTTCAGCGGCATGCCGGTCAACCTAACGTTCAGCAATGTCGAGAAGATCCTTGACCAACTCGTAGCGTCCGGCAAGCTCGTTACCGTAGACGGCCTCTACGCTCCCCAGTTATGGGTCCTGCATGGCCACGACATAGAGTACCTTGCTACTTTCAAGAAGCTCAGGGTGTTCCTGGTCTCGCACGGTTACCTTTTCACCGAAATAGACGCGAGCAACGTCGCTGACATAGTGGCTACACAGCACGGCGAGCATGCCTACATAGTGATTTATTCGAAAACCAGCAGGTTCGCCAACATGCCCGTATTCCAGAACGCCAAGACATACCTTGCATTCCTAAACTCAGACCGCATTGATGAATTCAGGATGAACCTTTACAATGACAGCACTAACGAGGCGGAGATGCTCAAGCTCTACATGGCTTCAGGGACGGTGGAGCTCATCGATGCGGACAACCAGCAGCCGATACTTACTTGATTATAAGGCGATCAGTTCTCTCCTCCTTCATCGGATTCTCCTGAAGTATCTTCTGACTTCTCTATCGCTTCCTCTTCCTCCCCAACATAGGCCTTAGGGTAATGCTTTGCGACAAGCTTCTCGAGCGATCGGTCTATCGCTTCCCTATCCTCGCCTGTAAGGTCCGAGAGATCCTTTGACAGCTGCTCGGTGTACCTTATTATCGTCTTGTACTTGCTGGTCTCATGGCTTACCTGCAGCTTGCCGCTTATGTACCTCTGCACACCCCTGGCTGCCTCCATTATAGCCAGCTTTATCTCATCCACAACCTCGCTTTCCTGCGAGATCGCTTCCTTCCCGACCCCCGAGTATGGTATATAGACGGATGAGACATTTACAAAAATGCTGATAGGCTGCGCTTCTATATCGATATTGTATCTTTTCCAGTCCATGTTCTTCGACGCTGCGGTTATCGCGCAAGTACCGCTATCGAAAAGCAGCGGCACCCTGTTAGCAAACCTCAGCAGGTTGCCTTCATAGCCCTCATCGGTCTTCTTCCCTGCGTTCCCTCCGTAGGCTACTGCGGCCTCAACTATGAAAGGCACCCCGCCCCTGAAGACCTTTGGCTTCCTTTCCACCACGTTCATGAATTCAGGATTCAGGATGTTCTTCATCGCTATCTTTACCTGTTCCTCCCCTATCGGTATAACAGATGTCGCATCTGGCGCTATCCACTTGACGCTCTTGAAAGCCTTTATCAGCGCCTCCGCATCGTCCCAGGTTATGTCCTTGGGCGCCTTGCCCATGTTGACAGATGTCGCTATCCCGGCTATTTCATTTACCTTGTCCTGTGAGAACCTGGAAAAAGTGTCAGTCATAAAGGAAGAGAGCTTCCTGCTTTCACTTACCTGCGCGAAGTCTATAAGGTCGTTTACGGTAAGCCCAAGGGGGTGTGGCTTTATCGCCTTCGGCCTTAGCGGCATCGCCTCTATCGCCCTAAGGAATGCATATTCCTGGCCAGTAGGATCGGTAAACTTTATCTGAGCATGCGGGTTGGACAGCGCAGTCCTCCTAAGGTATTCGTAAACCCCGTGGTCGCTGTTCTCGTATTTTATCTCGGCGAACTCGCCCTCGATCGTAAGCCCCCTCTTCAAGCCGTCAAGCTCTTTGTAGTCGCCTATTACCGGCTTGTTGTGCACCGTATCAAGCGAAATTGTGCATGTGTAACCCTTGCCTGTGCCTGTCATCGAAGTTGCCGCTATGGGCTTGCCGGTGGTTATCTGCGAGAAGAGCGTGCATCCGGATCCGCCTATGCCCTGCTGGCCCCTCTGCTGCATGTATCTGTGAAACTTTGTGCCGGCAAGTATGGTTGCAAGCACCTTGCCTATGTAGTTTTTCGGTATCCCGGGTCCGTTGTCTGACACCATGACTCTGTACCTGTTCTCGCCTGCCTCAGTTATCCTCACTTCTATGTCGGGCAATATGCCTGCTTCTTCGCATGCGTCCAGCGAGTTGGTCACGTATTCGTGAACTATGGTTACAAGCGACCTTGTCATTCCAGAATATCCGAGCATCTGCCTGTTCTTTTTGAAGAATTCGGCAACCGAATGCTGCCTGAACTCCTTGAAAATCTCCTCTGCCTTAAGTTCCACCATACAAACACCTCAGAAAGCAGGATTATGGAAGGCATCCTTGTTGCGCCTATGCATGGCCTCCATCTTCTCATAAGCTGTCTTGTGCGTCCTCCCCTCTATAAGGGCACTGACAGCGGTTTCGGCCTCTGCTATAGCCTCGTTAGTGCCTATGAAAGATACTGTATCGCCGTACACGCTTATTTTGACATTGCTCACCTGCTCTATGTACCTCTTCGTCCTACCATTCTCGCCTATTATCCTGGCCTTTACCTGCATTATCCTCTTGCTGCTTCCGAACGCCTGCCTCAAGTCTATGGAGCCGAAGTAATTGCCTTCATCAATAAGCGTCTCTGCGTCTACCATGTCGAAGCCCCTCCCGTAAGCGTATATTACGTTCTTTGCGGTGAATTCGTCGTAGGCGTCCCCCTGCACTACGACTGTCTCGTCGTCAATGGAAAGCGAACATCCGCAGAGCCTCCCGAGCTCCTGCAGGATGCCCTTTTTCTCCCTAAGGCCCCTTATCCGCTCCTTCGGTATGTATACTTGTTGCATACTAACGTCCTTTAAATAAAACTGAGGCATAGGTTTTTATATTTAATATCTACATATTTTACGACGTAAATCTATGAAAAAGCCAATAGCCACAGTAGTTTAATCTAAGAAAGATTTAAATTTCTTTTGCAGATAAAATATCATAAAACATTCAAGGTTGTGTTTTCAGGCTAGCTTTTCGGTACAAAAGCACATGATTTTGGCTCTCAGGGCGCCTTAGGCGTCTAATCATCAGTATTATGTTATAAAAGTAGGTGAATTAAATGGCAGACAAACCACACATGAATTTGATTTTCATAGGGCACGTAGACCACGGAAAGTCTACAACTGTAGGAAGACTTCTGTACGAAACAGGGGCCATTACCGATAGGGATATGGCCAGGTACAAGGAGCTCACGAAGGAAATGAACATGCCTACATTCGAGTTCGCTTTCGTAATGGACTCGCTCAAGGAGGAGAGGGAGCGTGGAATAACCATAGACATAGCTCACAGGGACTTCCAGACGCAAAAGTTCTACTTCACTATAATAGACGCACCCGGTCACAGGGACTTCGTAAAGAACATGATTACCGGAGCCAGCCAGGCAGACGCAGCTGTGCTCGTAGTGAGCGCAGCAGAAGGCGTGATGGCTCAGACAAGGGAGCACGCAATACTCGCAAGCGTACTGGGCATACCGCAGCTTATAGTCGGAATCAACAAGATAGACGCTGTCAAGTACTCGCAGGAGGACTTCGAGAAGACCAAGAAAGCCGTCTATGACCTGCTCAAGACATTGGGATTCAAGGTCGACACGATACCATTCATACCGTACTCTGCAATAGAAGGCATAAACGTCGCCAAGAAGTCAGAAAAGTTGCCATGGTACAATGGCCAGACTCTGCTTGAGACTCTGGACGCTCTTAAGGTGCCGAACAAGCCGCTGGACAAGGCTCTCAGGCTGCCTATACAGGACGTTTTCAGCATATCTGGATTCGGAACAGTCCCTGTAGGGAGAGTTGAGACCGGAGTCATGAAGGTCGGAGACCCGGTAATAATAATGCCTGGCGGCGTAAAGACAGAGGTCAAGAGCATAGAAATGCACCACCAGCAGTTGCAGAAGGCTGAGCCTGGTGACAACGTAGGCTTCAACATAAAGGGTGTCGAGAAGAAGGACGTGAAGCGTGGAGACGTCGTCGGACCAACGAGCAACCCGCCTACAGTAGCGGGGGAGTTTAAGGCGCAGGTGATAATACTTCACCACCAGAACGTGATAGCGAAGGGCTACACGCCTGTCTTCCACATACACACCGCACAGATAGCATGCACATTCTCCGAGCTGCTTGAGAAGAAGGATCCTAAGACTGGACAGACGCTAGAGAAGAACCCAGAGACTCTCAAGACCGGTGATGTTGCAATAGTTCAGATAAAGCCAACCAAGCCAATTTGTCTTGAGAAGTACAGCGACTTCCCGCAACTCGGCAGGTTCGCCATTAGGGACATGGGAGAGACGATAGGAGCAGGAGTAATACTTGACGTAACTCCACGGCAGCTTTGAGTGATGCGATGGGCATAGCAGTGATAAAACTGGTCAGCACTAAGAAGGAGGATGTCAACTCCATAGCCGGCCAGATAAAGACCATAGCTAGCTCGATGAACGTTAAGTGCAATGGCCCAGTGCCTTTGCCAACACACATACTCTCGCAGACCGTAAGGAAGACGCCTTGCGGTGACGGAAGCCACACTTACGAAAGGTGGGAGCTGAGGTTCCACAAGCGCCTCATACAGATAGACGTGAGCGAACAGGCCCTCAGACAGATAATGAGGATACCTGTGCCCGACACCGTGCAGATCGAGATAAGCCTAAGTTAATTTTTTCTTTTCCTGAATTTATTTTTATCATACCGCAGCCTGCACCATCGGCGCATTTTTATTTTTTGATCAAGATAAGAAATAGAAAAAGTTCTGCTTTAGGTGCAGTAAAACGAACCGCATAGCTGCTGTGATAACATTCTGGGTCGCTCTACTACCAGTCGCGCTCTCTGCTTCAGTACTTTTTGCAATACCTGAATATACTGCAATATTCGCAATAGCGTTATCTTTTATAGGTTTCTGCATAAGTGCATACGTTTTTGCCTACAAAATCTTCCGAATCCCGCTCCTCTGTCCTAGTGGAGAGACTATAAATTGCAAGTTAGTACTGGACAGCAAGTATTCCATCTGGTTCGGTATACCATCGGCGTCTTTCGGCCTGCTTTATTTCCTCACCGATATGATCCTAATTAAATATACGCTTTACTTACCGGCCGCCGCGCTTGGTCTGATAGGCGTTGGATTCATAGGAGAGAGGATCATGGCGCAAGGCAAAATAGGGCGAATATGCCTTTACTGCAACGCCACCCATGTTATTACTGCAGCTGTATTCATATTATCTATATCGCTGATGCTAGGGATAAAGTGACCTCCTCCCACACCTAAAGGTGTGGGCTTCCTCCGCGATTATCAATCACGGAGTATGTTCTCAGTTCCTTGGCAGCTGCTCCCTGTCGGAGTCTTACACTGTCTCCCTGAGCGTAAGTTCGGGCAAGCCCTGCCCTACCTCTTTTGAGTATGTTTATTGATGCGTTTATATCCCTGTCAATCTGCA
>JAJYYB010000013.1 GCA_021801355.1 Microcaldota archaeon
TATATCCTGAATTTGTAGGCGCACATTGTTTCCATGCTTCCTATTTTGTTTTGCATTATTATATGCCTTCTTGCGCCCTAACCCACCATTGGAAATGATGGGTTTGCGGGCGAATCATTTTATCATCATGATAATCTGCGCTACGAATAAATACGTTGCTATAGATAAGTATGTTAATTATTTTTCATCTGGTAAGTTTTATGAGCGCTGATGATGCTAACAATGCACCAGAAACGATGGTGCGTTTGGATAACGTGCAGGGTGCACAGAATACTGAAATGCCACCGCCCCCGCAGGCTACTGCTATAGGCATAAGCCCGGAGCAACAAGCCAGGATACCTCAACGCAAGCCGGAACAGGCCAGCAAAGGAAAGAAGGAGACCGCAGGAGGGGGCATAGGCGGTGCAGTAGTAGGCATAATACTGCTTCTGCTGATCGCAGGAGCTGCGATATTTTTCATAGCACCCGTTATAACCACTCCGACAAATTCTGTAGTAACCTACACCTCGACGATACCTGGACCCAAGACAGTAGGATGCAACGTGATAAGCACGCCAGGCACCTATTATGTTTCAAGCCCAGCCAAGTATAGGAACCTGAGCGGCGCCTGCCTATACATAAACGCAAGCAATGTGAACGTGGTGTGTGAAAACGTGAGGATAGAGGGCTCAGGGCCATTCGGTTCTGTTCCGCCTTTCACGTACGGTGCCGAGTTCAATGGTGGTAGCAACGACAGCATAAGAGGTTGCGATATAAGCAACTTCTCTTATGGGATAATGGCGATAGGAGCCGACAACCTTACAATAAAGAACGACAACGTATCCGTAAACTACGTCTCGGACATCTATCTGAACAGATCTTCGGGAAGCGAAATAAACAACAATTATATATCTAGGGCCGAGAGCACTCAGGGCGGGGTATACCTTTCTAAGGGTTCCACGAACTCAAGAATATCGAACAACACGATACAATTCAACACGTTCTACGGCGTAATGATAAACTCTTCGCACAACACATTCATAGACAACCACGTCAACGGCACGCCCACATCGTTTTATTGCAGTCTGAACAACAGCTTCCCGACAAGCAGCTATGCTCACGGGAACGTCTGTTACAATGACACAGGATGCGGATTCCTAGAATGCTTCGGCAACAACATACCTGCCGACATATCCGACATAGTGCTAGGCAGCTCGATAAACGGCTGCGGCTCGATAAATTCGCCTGGTTCATACGCGCTTGAAGGCAACATAGACATGGCGAATTTCGTTAATGTAGGGAGCCTTAGCGCAAATGGCAGGTCCGTGCCTTGCATAGATATAAAGGCAGATAACGTCAACCTTAACTGCAACAATTTCACAATCTCGAATGCCACTGTAGGATTGGAAGCGGCGCACGCGACAGGGCTGACGTTGAATAACTGCAAGTTCATAAATTCAACGGTTGGCATCTCGCTCAGCAGTGTCACAGTCGCGCATATGGGTAACCTCACTTTCATGCACGACAGGAATTCTTTCTTGATAAGCAATTCAAGCGCACTGTTCGTAACTAACCTCAAAGCAGTAAACAACATCTTCGGGGTTTACCTGCTCAGCTCACAGGACATAGAAATGAATGACTTCAATATATCCAGGAACGTGTGGGGTCTTTATCTGAACAACTCAATCCGCGATGTATTCAACAGCGGCACGGCGTTCAACAACTCAGAACTAGACGTTTATTCATCGCCTAACTATGTAAACGCAAGCGACGAGACGATGGAGTCTACCAACTGCGGCACGACTAACGCCCAATGGGCCACATGCAACCAGCATGAAAGTGCCAGTCTGGGCTATTCCGTGATATCGTCTTGCCAAGGTATAAACAAGTTCGGAGACTATGTCTTGAATGGCGAATTGCTAGCCGGCAACAACTGCATAGATATAAAGGCGAGCAACGTGGACCTGAACTGCAAGGGCAATGCCATACAGCCTCTGCAGCGCGCTTACGGGTATGCAATTGCTATTGGCAACGTCACAAACGTTACTGTGCAGAACTGCAGGCTGGCAAGCTACGGCACAGGGCTTGAGGCGTACAACGTGAGCGTGCTGAACCTGAGCAACCTCGATGTCCTGAATAGCAATCAAGGCATAATACTTACAAGGATAACACGCAGCGACATTTTGAACAACACGGTCAATGGATCTACAAATTCGGACATGCTGCTCAACGGGATAAATTATTCGTTGATAAAGGACAACAATCTCAAATATTCAAGCGCAAGCGGCACATCAGGAATGCTGCTGAACGACTCCCAGTACAACATAGTGATTAACAATACAGGGGCTAGCAACTACTTTGGTATGAATATAACAGGGCTATCCAGGAACAACACGGTACTGTACAACTCTTTCAATTACAGCGCAGGCTCAGACTACGTTTGCGCACCGCAGGATTCTGGGTTGCTGGCCGAGCGGGGTAAAATAGATTACGGCTTGACAAAAGGCACATGCAGTTGGATGGCCGTGATCGCGAAGCTTAACCAGGAGATAAGCTGCAATGCTGCTCTAAGCGCTGGCGCCTACGTACTTACGAACGACTGGCTCTACAAATACAACAGCACCTGCTTCAACATATATTCAAGCGGATCGACAATAAACTGCAATGGGCATACAGTAGTCGCAACCGACGGCGGCACGTTTGCGCGATTCATGAACAGCAAGGACTCTAAGTTGGAGAACTGTTACCTTGAAGGCTTCATAACGCCGATAATCGCGGTAAACGCGAGCGTTGACATAGTAAACGACACAGTAATCATGAATGCAACAAGCATATTCCACCGTGGCGCGTATGCGATAAACATAACCGGAACAGATAGCAGCACGATAAGCCTGGACAACGTATCATCTGTGCTCAACGGGATAAGGCTTGCCAACGCAACAGGAACAGCCTTGCAGCACGACACAGTTAATGCAAATGGCACGGCTTACGAGATCTCTAACACAGTAGGCACGGAGGTTGACTTTGATACTGCAGGGCCGAAGAGCACGGTCGGAATAGAGTTGCTAAATTCCACTTTCGGGACGTTCCAAAACGACAACTTCATGGGCAGCAAGGGCCTGGTCTGCGTAGGCACATCGAACGCCAGCGCGAACAACCTGGATCAGGGTGGGAACTCATGCTCGCTGAATTCTGGATGCGAATGGGTAAGCAAATCGGCGAAAACGTGCTGAACTGCAAGGCAGGTGCTGCGAATGCTTTTTAGCGAACTGGCCGATTATTACAACAGGCTAGAAGCTGTTTCTTCAAGGCTTACCATGATAGACATAATGACGGAACTGCTCAACAAGTCATCAAAGAAGGAGGTAGCGCACATAATATACATGACCCAGGGGGTGCTTGCGCCTCCATTCGAGGGCGTGGAGTTCGGCGTGGCGGAGAAGCTTGTCGAGGAGGCTATATCTGTGGCGACTGGCTATCCCAAGGAGGAGGTCGAGAAGGATTACAAGAGGCAGGGCGACCTTGGGCTTACCGCACAATCGCTTTGCGGCGCGTCCAAGCTCAAGAGGATGAACGCCAACAAGAACAGCGTGACCGAGGTATACAAGACGATGCTCGACATAGCGCAGACTTCCGGATCTGGCAGCAAGGATGGGAAGATAAGGATGCTAGCAAACCTGATAGCCGCGGCTACGCCGCTTGAAGCAAAGTACATGGCGAGGTACCCCCTTGGGCAGTTGAGGCTTGGGCTTGGCGATTCGACGATACTTGAGGCGCTTTCAAAGGCATATACGGGCAGCAGGGAGTTTAAGGGGCAGCTGGAGCGCGCTTACAACCTTTGCAGCGACCTTGGAACCATCGGGGAGGAGCTCTCGGCTGGAGGCCCGAAGGCGATAGAGGAATTCAAGGTGACGCTTTTCAAGCCGATAAGGCCAGCTCTGGCGGAGAGGCTGCCTACAGCCGAGGCGATAATAGAGCGAATGAAGGGCAGATGCGCGGTGGAGCAGAAGTACGACGGATTCAGATGCCAGATACACAAGAGCGGCAGCAGGATAAAGCTTTTCTCGAGGAGGCTCGAGGAGACCACGGAGATGTTCCCGGACATAATAAAGGCAGTGCAGAACGAGGTGCGCGCGAACAAGATAATATTTGAGGGTGAGGCGCTTGCCTTCAACGAGGCGACGAACGAGTTCTTCCCGTTCCAGGAGACAATACAGAGGAAGAGGAAGCACGGGGTGGACGAGAAAGCGAGCGAGATGCCGCTGCACCTTTTCGCCTTTGACCTGATGTACCTGGAAGGAGAGGATTACATAGGCAAACCTTATGAGAGGCGGAGGGAGGCGCTTGAACACGTACTCAAAAGCTCTAAGACGATAATACCATCAACCATGATACTTACGAGCTCCGCAAAGGAACTTGATGATTTTTTCAGGACTTCTGTGACCAACGGCCTCGAAGGCATAGTGGCGAAGGACCTGACCGCGCCGTACGTCGCCGGTGCAAGGAAGTTCAGCTGGATAAAGATGAAGCGCAGCTACAGGGGCGAACTTTCTGACACGCTCGACCTCGTAATAATCGGTTATTACCTTGGGAGAGGCAGCAGGGCCGAGTTCCAGTTCGGCGGGCTGCTCTGCGCTGTGTACAACAGCTCCAAGGACGTTTTCGAGACCATAACTAGGATAGGGACGGGGTTCAGCGAAGCACAGATGAGGGAATTCAAGCAGGAGCTCGACAAGATAAGAGTGAAGGCAAAGCCGCCAAGGGTTGATGCGATGATGGAGCCCGACTTCTGGGTGTATCCGAAATACGTGATTACGGTCAAGGCTGACGAGATAACGAAATCACCGACGCACACGTGCGGGAGGGAGAAGTTAGCGGATGGCACTGAGGTAGGCTATGCGCTTAGATTCCCGAGGATAGTAGGCGAGGAGACCGTGCGCCCGGACAAGAGCATCGAGGAGGCGACCACAACAAAGGAAGTGATAGAGCTATTCAATCAGCAAAAGAAGGTCGGCGTAGAAGAAGAATGATTATTCTCCGCCCCTAACGTTCTCCAATACCTTCGAGAACTTCTGGACGCCCTTTATTATGTCCTTTACCTTTGGGTTTAGCCTATATCCGAGCCCGTAGCCTTTGTCCGTCCTTATGTGCGTAGGCTGTATTATATTAAGCCCGAGCGAAAGCTCCCTAAGTGTTATTATCAGGGTCTTACGCGTGAATTTCTTCTCAAGTATTGCGTAAAGCTCCCTCGTGGTCCTTGGAGACTTCTGCATGAGAAGCTCCATTACTGCATAATTAGGCCTGCTTATCGCCTTCCTTAGAGCCCAGATTTCATCCTTGAGCTTTTCTTTCTTTACCATGTTTTGTATTATGGCGATAAAGGTTTAAATATGTTACACAAGTCCCAATTCCTGAAGCGACTGCCAAAAGCTGTAGCCAGGGTTTAATTTGGCTATCTGGATAAAAGAGCGTAAAATACGCGCGGCCCAATCGCATGCATATTTATATTTGTGATTAAAATTACGTCCGTGGCCTTAGTGGTGTAACGGCTCGCACAGGAGGCTGTGGACCTCCCAGACCGGGTCCGACTCCCGGCTAAGGCCCATGTTTCTAAAAAGCTCTAGTTGAGCTGCGCTTCTGCTTCTCCACCTGTCTGCGCGGCAAATCTGTGCCGTAATCAGTCTCTGAGTAGTATATGTGTGAGCCGTTCTTTATGAGCAATTCGACTACGTCATTTTGTAACTTCAATGCAGCAGCCATTAGGGCCATGTTGCCATATTTGTTCATCACCTCAATTTCTGCTCCGCTTTCTATTGGGTGCGTGACTGCATCTATTTCACCGTTTGTGGCAGCATGAGTCAAAGAGGTCTTGCCCTAATCATCTGCGGCTTCCAGATCGGCACCTTTTTGTATCAATACTTCAACGACATCTGACTCGCAGTTCACAGCGGCCTCGAAAAGTGCGGTGTCGCCATCGTTGTCGACTGCATCGACATCCGCATCGTTTTCCAAGAGAAGTTCAAGCGCATCCGTTTCACCGTTCTCGGCTGCATCCATAAGCGCTGTGTTGCCTTCATCGTCAGTTGCATCAACATCCGCATCGTTCTCTAAAAGGGGCTCAATTGCTTATGTTTAGCCCTCTTCGGACGGAGCCATGAGCGTGGTATTACCAGCCTCATCGTTTGCATCGGCATATACACCATTTTTATAACCTTTTCCATTTCTTCGATGTCCCCATCAGAAGCAGCTTCTATTAGCTCGTTGCCTGCTCCGCCGCAGCCCAGACCATCGTCTTCAGAATGATTCGTACCGACTTCGTATGTGGTTTTATCCTGACCATCGTTTACCCGGTTTGCGTATCTGAGCTCAAATACGATGCCGCCAACCCAGATCAAACCTAGAAGCGCGCCGGTTATCCGGTACTGCTAGGTGATTGTAAGAAATACTGCAATGCCAAAGGTGCATGCTGCAGAGCTTAACACAAATGGCACGATTCTGAGATTAGCAAAAATAGATTCCGATCTCTTTGAAACAGCGTGCGTCTTTTTAGCGGATATCTTTGACTTACCTGCGCTATCCTTGCGTTTATAGGATTTTTTCACTTTATGCCTGGACTTTGACTTCAAGTCTGTTACACTGCTAACGTCTTAAAGCGACCTTATCGACCTTAGGGCAGGGTAGTTAACACCCGAATGGTTGTATATTTTATAGGCTTTGTTGATTAATGCTCAATAAATCAACAACACGAATAATTTATCAACAATTCAAACTCCCTTCCAACCACCAGTTTTATTTAGTGGCGGCAATTCTTTGTGCCTGATTTCATACTGTTCCAATAACATATTTTCTTTCGCAAAAGCCTCTTTTTTATTCTTAGTCTTTTGGTACTTGAACTCCAATTCTCCTTTATGAAGTTTCCTGATTTTAAAATAATGATAGCGTTGTCCCTCTATATGTTGCATACTTTTTCTTTGTCCCGTAGATGCTACGTAAAAAGCCCAGATTCTATCGTGTAGATTTTTTGATGCCCCTATCATTAGTAGCCCTTGATTGTCCACTCCGAATAGCCTTTTAATTTTCATATTAGAACGAATCCAATATACCCCCGCCACTTCTTTAAGTGTTTCAATCGACTTTTCATTTAATGGTTTCCATTTCATTTTATTCATCTCTAAAAATGCACCTCTATACCTAACTCAAACATCTCCTGAATCAAACAACAGATATTGTGCGACAAGATTTTTAGCAGTATCTCGTTCACGCAAGCGGCATCCGTCTTTGACCTTGTGTAATCCCCGAACTTGCTCTTTATCATGTGGAATGCGCTCTCTATGTTGCTTCTTGGGTGGTATCTCTGCAAGAAGGCGAACTGGTTCATGGCAAAGTAGTTGTATGCCTTGCCCCATGCGGAAGTGGTATCGGAGGTTGCTATGGTGTTCGACTTGAACGGAATATATGCGGTTATCCCCATGGCTTCCAGCGCTTTTGCATCTCTATCTTGAAAGTGCCGGTAGGCAGCAACTGCATTATGAAATCAATGTCATCAAAGCCGATCGCTTTTGCGATCTGCTTTGCTGCATCTGATTTCTTAGCACTGCCTTGCGACACAACGACGTATTTCGCATTCTCTGTTTCCTCGGGCTTCATTCTCTGGAATGCCTTCATCGGCGTCGCCCTGGGAGCTGAACCATTATTCAGCATGATGACCAGCGATACGGGCACATTCCTGAACCATTCACGCTCGCCTTTGAGCAGGAAACTCCCTGTGCCTAACGAGCCCTTTGAGGTGGACTTGCTCACCTGCTCCCTACGCATTGCATAGACATCAACGCTCAACAGCATCTTCTCCCAAGTGCTAGAGTAGCACGCGGCGAACTGCGCCACCTCCTCCTTGGTATCCTGATCCGCTTTCGCACCGCCCTTGAGTATGGTTACAGGTGCACCGAATATGTCTGCATGGAAGAACAGGTCGCCATCTTCAAAATGCTTTGAATTGAGTATCTCGTTCTGCTTCGCGTCGCGCCCTCCGATGACTAGCATGCCGCTCGTTGTATTGAACCAGTGGAACTTCTCGTACCACTCCTTCTTGTATTCGACTATGACCCTGCGCTCTTGGGTCTGTTCAGCCTGCGCCAGCTCCTTTGAAAGGCGCTGCTGCAGCTCTTTTATCGCTTTTTCCGCGCCTTCCTTCTTTAGGGCGAGCTTCTTCGCCTTCGCATAATATTCGTTGGCGTTTTCCTGGGCGCTCTTTGTAAAGTCTATCTTTATTTTCATCTAATCTTATATGGCTATGCCTGGCAGCCCTATAAGCTGGAGGGTGCCGAATTCGACGAGCGAAGCGACGATTGCTATGCCGAGGCCGAGCACCCCTATAAGTAGTATGCCCAGTATTATTATCCTTGCGCTCCTGTTGAACTCCTCGTTCGTAGGCTTGTAGCTTATGTTGAGCACGTGCTTTGCGTTATCAATGAACTGGCCGAGCTTTTTTGATATGTTCAAATCCATTTGAGCACCACATCTAATCCTTTAAATATTCCCATATAAATATTTTGTTGTAATGGGCGAGGCGCCCGATCGTTTCATGGCTGGTAATAATGCGGGGATACAAGGCCGTGGTAATGCACTTCGGCGAGATATGGCTTAAGGGGAAGAACCGCTCGTCATTCATTTCGCTGCTTTTCTCGAACGTCAAGCGCGCGCTCTATGGAGAGTCGTACCTAAGGCTTGAGAATGACAGGGACCATTTCACGCTCTATCTTGCCGATAGCTCGAACCTTGAAAGCATACTCGATAAGCTAAGATACGTATTCGGGCTTGAGTGGTTCGCGCCCGTGATATTCGCAGACAATGATATCAAGAGCATAGTCGATGCGGCGAAGGGCCTCGTTAAGAAGGGTGATAAGGTAAGGATAGTGGCGCACAGGTCCAACAAGAGCACCGAGTTCAACTCCATGGACATAGTCAGCGCTTTCATAAAGGGCTCGGCATCTCTGCCTTTCAGAATAGATAAAGAGGCCGAGGCAGAGCTTTTCGTTAACGTGACCGATAAGAACACATTGATGTATAAGGGAAAGATCAGGGGGCCGGGGGGGCTGCCTGTCGGTTGCTCCGGCAAGGCCGTCATACTTTTCTCTGGAGGCATAGATTCCCCGGTTGCTGCTTTTTACGCTATGAAGCGCGGACTTTTCCCTATATACCTGCATGTGCATGCGCTCCAGTCAAACGACCAAGTGGATTCTACCAAGATAGGCGAACTTATGTGCCTCATGTCGCGTTACTGCCCGGAATCCGTTTCTTACTATGTCCCTGCACACATATTTCAGGCAAGGATACTTAAGACACCGAATAGGTACGAGCTTGTGCTCTTCAAGAGATTCCTGATTAAGCTTGCAGAGCGTGTCGCCAAGGATGAGGGCGCAGCCACTATCGTCACAGGAGAAGGGCTGAGCCAGGTTGCCTCGCAGACCGTAAAGAACCTCACCGCGTCTGAATACGGCAGCAAGCTCTTCATGATGAGGCCGCTCATAGGTTTCGACAAGAACGAGATAGTGAGGAAGGCGGTGGAGGTAGGCACCTTCGAGAGCTCCAAAAAGAGCTACAGGGACGTCTGCTCGTTCAACGCGGCAAACCCCTCCACGGGAGCGAGGGTCGATGTTATAAACGAGCTGTACAAGAAGATGGGCATGAACAAGGCAGTGACCGAGTCACTGAGGAAGGCTATGCGCAAGCCTAGCTTATGATTTGCCCGAACGCGTCCTTCTCGTCCGTCGACACGCCGTACCTTTTGCTGAAATACTGCACCATGTTAGAAACATCCCTGTGCAGGAACTCCATGGCCTTCGGATGCTTTATCGAAACCGCCTGGCCGAAATCTATGATGCATGGCGCGTTCCTCTTGATAAGTACGTTGTACTCACTCAGGTCTGCATGTACAAGCTCCCCTACGTATAGCTTCCTCGCCTCGCCCAGAATCCTGTCCAGCATCGATTCTGGATCATTTATCTCGGTCTTGTAAAGTGGGGGAGCCGGGACCCCGTAAGAGTCGCCTATGAACTCCATCGCAAGTATGTTGCCGTTCGCCATGAACGGCTTGGGCGCCCTGACACCTGATTTCAGCGCGACAAGAAGGTTCCCGAGCTCCTTCCTGCACCACACGTTGATTATCTTTGCCTTGCTGCCGGATATCCCGCTGAACCGCGGGTCGCCTATTATGTAATCCGACATGTTGGAGAAAAGCGATGTCTCGATCCTGAAGAACTTCAGGACAACGAACCTGTAGTCCTTTTCCAGCCCCTGCCCGGGCGAGGCGAGGTATATGTCCGATTCCTTACCGCTCGCGGTCTTGAATTCAAGCCTTGATATGATTCCCTTGTTGAAGAACTTGCTCAGGTATATCATGGTCTGGGCGTCGAACAGCTCGTCCACTTTCTTCTGCTCATTGAGCATATAGTCTTCCCTTAACGGAGCCTTCTTCCTCCCTAGCCTTCTAGCCATAGAACCACGAAAACGCGTTAAAAGAGAAATCTAATAACGCGACTACATTTTTAAGCTTTGCACATTATATATAGTGGATGGTGCGGAGATGGCTGAAAAGAAGACGATTGTCACTATAGACCCTAGCCTGGAGTATCAGCGTAGGATGGATTACATGGAACGTAACGCAGGTTGGGAGATATTCAAGGGCGTCTACTGGAGCATCTACATATTTGTCATTGGTGCGATACTTTTCGCTTATGTACCAGGTAAATTCACGCAAACAGAGTTCTTAGGTCTCGCAGTTATGCTCCTGGCGATGTTCTACGTCGTATATGGATTCGCTATAGGCTTACATTCCAGGACCATTAAGGAGGATGGCTAATAATGCGCAAGAAAGTCGCCTTTAAACTGTGCAGCGGAAAGGCACTGATGCCTTGTCAGTTCTTAAATATATTTCGTATCAAAACCTTATGTAAAACGCTCTAGCATGGAATTGCTGATTTTGATGGGCATACCGAACTTTTACCAGTCAAAAAACTACAGGCTACTCATATTGGTGCCGCTGGCGCTTATGGTGATAGGCTTATGGTATATACCCCATATACAGCTTGACAGCTCGCTGAGAGGTGGCCTACAGATAGAGATACAAACGAACTCTTCTGTGAACCAGTCGCTCATAACATCGAAGCTTGATTCTGCTATACCTGGAGCACAGGCAAGCGTGGTCACGGCAACCTCAGGTATAACTATAACAATAGCAGCGAATACGAGTCTTACGACTGCGCAGAATCAGCTGCTCGCTATATCGACGCTGTATGGGAACTACTCAAAGGCCGCAGCCCTTGCCGCGGAGTATGAGGCCTCGCTGAAAAGCCAGCCTTCGAATAGCACGCTGCAGGCGGCGTATTCTTCATCACAGGCAAATGCTACAAGTTATCTTTCGCAACTGACTGCAACGTATTCGAGCGAGATAGCGACTCTGAAACCACTGCTCAACTCTACTTCACCGTACTCTTATAACGCAAGCAACCCAGCAAGCATGGTTTCTGCCGCGCAAAGCGCCGAAACGGCTGCCCAGACGCGTTATCAGAATTTCATAAGCGGAGTGATACAGAGCATAATGCCGAACTCTTCTCCGTCATACCAGACAATCACGCCTGAGGAGGGCTCTTACTTCCTGGGGCAGATGTTCGAGATAGTGGTGGCTGCGTTTATACTCGTCGCGATAGCGGTGTTTTTCGTTTTCAGGAACCCTGTACCGTCACTGACAGTGGTTTTCGGCGCGGCAAATGATATAGTAGTGGCGTTAGGCGCTATGGGGCTCTTCGGTATACCGCTTGGCATAGCGTCCATAGGTGGCCTTCTCATGCTGATCGGCTATGCGATCGATACGGATCTTCTCTCATCAATAAGGATAATGAAGAGGGGCGAAGGCACGCCGCAGGAGAGAGCCTTCGGAACAATGAAGACAGGGATAACTATGACCTCTACGGCCATCATATCATTCGGAATACTGTTCATAGTTTCATATGTCGCTTTCATACCTACATACTTCGAGATATCTGGAGTGGTGCTCGCTGGACTGATAGGTGACATATTCACCACATGGTTCGGTAACACGCCGATGATATTGTGGTATAAGCTCAGGAAGGAGGTGAGAAAATGAGCCTTAAGGATTACATACTTGACAGGAGGATACTCACACTGATAATAATAGTGCTGCTTCTCGGAGCTGCGGATGCAGTCTATGGAATACATTACGGAATAGAGTTCGCAGGAGGCACGCAGATACCTCTCGTACTGCAGCAACCGGCCAATGCCAGCGCAATGTCTTCGCTCATATCGGCGCTGCAGCAGAGGGTCTCGACTTTCGGGCTTAAGCAGGTCATAGTAGAGGGGATAGGGAGCTCGGAGATAGAGGTAACTGTACCGACAGTCTCAAACACCAACATAAAACAGACGATAAGTATAATAGAAAGCCAGGGCTCGTTTGAGGGCATAGTTAATGGAGTTGAGGCGATAAACGGGTCAGGGATACTTAAGGATAGCATAGCGCAGATACCTGCGACTACCACAAATAACTCTTATCAGTGGGCTGTCCAGTTCTTCGTTACACAGTCAGGTGCGACGTATTTCTCAAGGCAGGCCTTCGGGCAGGCGAACCAGCCTCTTTACATGTTCCTCGACAGGCCGGTGAAGACAGCGATACTGATAAACTCTTCGACGCTCGGCAACACAACCGCCGGGGTAGGTGCTGCCGAAGCGCTTACCGACATGCAGAAGGCACTGTCGTACGGAAACGCAACCATACCGGTCATAAGCATATCGAACACCAACGGCAGCATAACAAACGCCAAGAGCTTCTTCTTGAATAACAAGAAGAGGTACAGCGAGGTTCTCGCCAGCGCGAACATAAATGCCAGCGTGATATCATGGCTCGTGGCAAACAATTACACGGTCAAGCTGGAAAGCCAGAAGAACATGACGCCCACCTACCTCAGCACAAGCATAAACGAATCCCAATTAGAGACATGGCCGCTGGTCGGGCTGCTCTCAGCGCCTGCGCTAAGCCCTGCGATAACCAACGGGAATGTGAGCAGCGAATACGAGATATCGGGCGAGGCGCCGCTGACGCTGAGCGCAGCGCAGAAGCTGGCTTATGCAAACAACGAATCGAAGACTATAGCTAGCATATTGAGCGGAGGTGCGCTGCCGATACAGGTCATACCCGGAACTCCGACGTTGGTCCCGCCCACATTGGGCAGCCACTTCCTTTACATAAGCCTAATAACAGGGCTGATAGCAGTTCTCTTCGTATCGATTTTCATAATGCTTAGGTACAGGAAGCTCTTCCTGGTTGTGCCGATACTTTTCACGACTCTGGTGGAGCTTTTCATAATAGTCTCTTTCATAGGGCTCATAGGGACGATAGACCTTGCTGCGGTCGCCGGAATGATAGCCGTTGTAGGAACCGGAGTGGATGCGCAGATAATAATAACTGATGAGGTGCTTGCAGCGCACGGTGAGCACACCTCGGCGCACACGCTCCTAGGCAATGCGTTCTACATAGTTTACGCTGATGCTGCGCTTCTGGTCATAGCAATGCTGCCGCTGTTCTTCTCGACTTCGCTGGTGAACGTTATAGGGTTCTCCGAGTCAACAATCATAGGGGCGCTCCTTGGCATATTCATTACAAGGCCTGCTTACGGTGCGATAATAAGCAAGCGCTACAAGTGATCGGTGGTTTGAATAATAAAGTACTGCCCGACATGCAACAGATCAAGTGAACAGGCGCGCTTTGTAGGCGAATTCTGCGAGTTCTGCATAATAGACAAGATCAGCGGCAGGGCTCCGACATCAGTAACGATATCGCAATGCAGAGGCTGCATGAGGATAAGGACAAGGGACGGATACAAGGAACTGAATAAAGAGTCGCTGGCATCCGCGATAGGGAGCTCGATACGCGGAAAGTTCAAAGTTGCGATCACGGGCTTCACTGAAACCATGGCCTACGCCAACCTTACGTATTACACCGACCCCGGCAGCGTGACGTTCGAGAAGAAGATAAGCATAAGGAGGACGCACGAGATGTGCACTAGCTGCTTCAGGAGGAGGTCTGGCTATTTCGAGGCTACGGTGCAATTGAGGGGCAACCCGGAGAGGATACAATCGATGATAAGGAAGCTGACAAAGTATATAGAAAGAAGGGGCGGCTTCATAACCAAGGTCGAGGAGGTGACAAACGGCATTGATGTTTACACAAGCGACAAGCTAGCGACTTCGGAATTCTTCAAGGAGTATGAGTTGAAGCCTGGGCGCTCCTACACTTTATACGGGCTTAAGCACGGGAACAAGCTTTACAGGAATACCTATGTCCTGAGATTGTGAATGCTCGAAAGGAGGCTTCATGAATAGCTCGTAATGTATACGCAAGGTATCGGAGGGTTTGGCGCCGGGCACGTCTGCTGCGCGCTCACGTTGACTAGGTATGAGCCGCTTGAGACTATCTCACCGAGGTATCCGCTCACGTTTACTGGAGAATAAGCCGTAACGTAGCTTGCGCCTGCGTTTGTGTTCACCACGAATGTTATAGCATGCCCTACCACGTTGTTCAGGCTGCCTACGGATATGTTCTTTACATTAGGTGGTACCTGCACGAGGACGAGCTGCTTGGCGGGATAGCCCTGCGAACCGACAGATGCCGCTATGCTTGCCAGCTTGGTGGCTGCAGCCTGCGCCTCGGTCGTGGCCAGCGTTGAAGTTGATGAAGATATCTGCATGAAAGCGAGTATCACTATAGGCAAAAGCACTGCCAGCCCGAATGATAGGGTTATGAGCAGTTCCATGCTCGACTGTCCTCTCCTGGAAGCGGGATTACTCCTCAGCTTCCTCCCCCCTTGAGGTGAGTCGCCTGACACTAAGATACCTCTCTTTTATCTTGAGAACGTCATTCTTTATCAGTTCCAAAAGCTGCTCGAATGTCCTGTCGAGCAGGAAGCCTGATGTAGAGACGGTTATTATGCCCCTGTTGGCAAGCGCGACTCTTGCGTGCAGCTCGTACTCCCTCACCTTTATCTTCTTGAGCCGTATTGTGGCGTATAGTATCTTGACGTTGCTGAGCTTCTCCATCTTGTCCATGAAGGACTTAAGCTGCTCGCGCATTTCGTCCTCGTACTCATATGTAGTGGAATCGAAGCCGGATATGAAGACGTTGTTCTGCTCTATGTGCCTCTTCGCCACGACGCTCTCTATTATGTCTGTGACAGTGAGCATCCCTACCGGCTTGCGCCCCCTGAGCGCTATGAGCGATGATATGTTAGCCTCTATTAGCTTGCGCGCGGCATCTGCCAGGCCGCTGTCGCTGTTCACGGTCTTTGGATCTGGCTCCATCACGCTGCTTACAGGAACATTCGATGGCGAATATATCTCTGTCTTCATCTCTGGCAGCCTCTCGCTGTTGTTTGGAGTGTACTTGTGAAGTATGTCGTAGTTCGTAAGCAAGCCGACGAACTTGTTGTCCTGCATTACTATGAACCTGTTAACGTTGTTGCTCCTCATGGCAGCCTTCGCCTCGGAGAGCTTCGAATCCGCGCTTATAGCGACTATGGGAGTGGTCATCGCATCGCTGACCTTTATTTCCTGAAGCATCTTCATCGATAGCATTATCTTGAGAAGCGTGAATCTGTCCAGGACGCCCTTTATGGTCTTTCCTTCGACGTAAGGCAGTGCCCTCGTGCGGGTCTTGTAGAAGTAGTAGATCACATCATCTATGGATGAAGTCACTGTTATCCTGGGCACCTTTATGGCGAAATCGCCTATGCTCTGCTTCTTGTTGAGTGTCATGCCGGTCTGTGTTTTGTATATCGACTTGGCGTCCACGACGCCGTAGTAAGCGTCCTCCTTTGTTATTATCGTTGCAGCGTACTTTTTGCTCTCAAGGACCGGAAGCACCTTCGTTATAGGTGTCTTATAATCAAAGAATACGGCCTTTGATATGAGCTCTTTCGGAACGCTGAATGCCTCTTCGGTCATTAGATACACTTATCCGCTTGGAATGTATAGGATAATAAGATAATAAACAAGAAGGTATAAATAATTGCCATCGTTTGAACTCTATAACTTGCGCTAGGATGGCAGATCGGCTATGCGTCCGCCTGCAGAGCGGAAAAGGGGGGTTCAATTCCCTCTCCTAGCTAACAAGAAAGCTAATGGCGTTTACTTGCGCGAAATAGGGCGGATCTCTGGCGATGATTTTGTCGCGTGGAGCTTAGGTATGATTCTGTAGCAGTTAAGCCTGCTGGAGAGAAATATGTCCTCTACCCTGTCATGGATCTGATCATACTTGCCGCTGGCAGACTCGAGCAGTATCTGGTTTAGTATCTCTCGGGTGGCACGGAAAATCTTTTCTGCCTTTATGCATTCCCGCGACTTTTTAAGATGTGAAAAATGCGAGATTGCGCCAGCGCCCAACATATCCTCAAGGCTGAAAATCATGTTGCCGTTGGCCAAATTCTTCTCGTACTCATCAAGCAGAGTAAGGCGTGCCTTATTTATTTCTCCAGCGGCCAGGAGGGTAACGCTTCTTTTATTCCCATCTATGTATTTTGCAATAGACTCTGCGTTTAACAGTGCGCCTATTACGACATTCTTTGATTTTTTAGCCGCTGAAAGTGCGAGAAAGGCGCCATTGGAAGAGAATATCGTGACTTTGCTTGGTTTCTTGCCGAAGAAGTATACGGGCGATAAGGTCTCGGTCTCCTTTTGGCGGTCTTCTGTGGCAGCCGGTCGGATAACAAAGCCAAGTGCCGCTGCGGTAACAACCGCTGAAGAAAAACGCAGGACGTCTATTATTACTATGTCGTCGTCACGCGCGATAGCTCGCTTTAAGCCATCTATTCCCCATTCAAGCTTAAGAGTATGCGGCATTGTAACTACCAACCAAGGATTTGCTTCTTGATGTTATTATAATTTTCTCTGGCAAATAAAACTCTTACGCAAGACGACATCATTCATGGCATGGTATTTTATCCTTTTCAAGCAACTATTCAATGCTGGTGCTGTGAGACAGATAAGTGACATAAGGCCGGTAAAGTGGGATGACGGCAGCATAGCCTGGATAAACCAGACCAAACTGCCATGGAATGAGGAATGGAAGCGGAGCAAATCGATTCCAGAACTCGCCAAGGCGATAAAGGATCTTGAGATAAGGGGAGCACCTGCCATTGGCATAGCGGCGGCGTACGGGATAGCTATTTCTGCTGCGAATACGGCCGGCGGTACGGAAGCAATCATGAAGAGCGTAGAAAAAGATGCGAAGACTCTTGGAGAAACAAGGCCTACTGCTGTGAACCTGTTCTGGGCCATAGACAGGATGCTGAAGAAAGCACGTTCGCTTGCTAAGGCCGGAGCAAAGCATGATATGATTGCATATGAACTCGCAAAAGAAGCGCAGCGCATACAGGAGGAGGATATAGAATCTAACAAGATGATGGGCAGGTTAGGTAACAAGTTGATTGAGGACGGGGACGTTATAATGACCCACTGCAATGCAGGGGCGCTCGCGACTGGCGGATTCGGGACCTCTTATGGCGTAATAAGGACCGCATGGCAGGAAGGGAAGGATATAGAGGTGATAGCCACGCATACTGCACCGCTTTACCAAGGCGCAAGGCTTACTGTTTGGGAGCTTATGCGCGACGGCATACCTGCAACTCTAATAACCGACAATATGGCAGCTTATGCGATGAAGAACGCCGGCGTAACAAAGGTGCTTTTGGGAGCGGATAGGATACTTATGAACGGCGATGTGGCTAACAAGATAGGCACATACGGGCTTGCGATACTTGCAAAGCATCATCACATACCTTTCTATGTGGCCGCGCCTGTTTCTACAATAGACCAAGTTGGCAAAAAGATAAAGATAGAACAGAGGAAGCCTGATGAGGTCAGGAACATACTTGGTAGACTAATTATAACAGTACCTGAAGTGCCGGTTCTCAACCCTGCTTTCGATGTCACAAGTCACAAGCTGGTTTCCGGCATAATAACCGAGCATGGCATAGCGAGGGCGCCTTATAGCTCATCGCTTAAAAGAATCGCTTCTGGCAAATGAAGGTCATTTACATTATGTATTTCATGGCCTCGTAAAGGTGCTTTATCCTCCTTCTCACTCTCGCGGCTTTGGGCGCACCGTATGACTCCCAATGTATAAGCACAGCCGGTATGCCGCGTTTTACTGCAGATTTGTAGTCGTAAGTGTAGCTATCGCCCACCATTATTGCGTCCTTCTTTGAGATGCGCTCTTTTTTTAGTACTTTCTCTATCAACTTGCCTTTTGAGTCAGGGTGCTCTGCCACTGGATACAGCTCATCGAAATATTTGGCAAGATGGAAGTGATCCACACGCCTCCTGAGTATCTCCATGGCCTCCTTCCTTGGATGGGGGATTATTGACAAAACAGCAAGCTTGACTCCGCTGCCCTTTAGCCTCTTGAGAACTCTAAGAGTTGACGGGGTCAGTGTTAGGTGGTTGTTTGGATCCTTCGATGTTACAGGGTCGCTGTATATCCAATGAGGCGGTCTTTTACGTTTTGTTAGTCGTGGATACCAGAGCGTTCCGTCTCCATCTAGGAAAACTATTTTCTTCACTGTGAGGCACCGTTAGATTATTTTGGTTAATGCATTTAATATTTACTTTAGAATGACGTACTATAAAGCGCCATTTAATGTATCGCGCCTACCCCTTACACGCGTTATTTATCCCTTTTATACATGTCTTTTATTGCAGAAAACATTATCTCCTTATACTCGTTATCTGGTAGCCTGTCGCTGTACTTTTCAAGCAGTTTTGTTGCGTTCTCGCCGTACTTTTCTCTTACATCAGTGGCATAGCCTATGCCATCATACTTGTCTATTATCTGCCTGAGGAAGTCTATTTCCTCCGGAGTCTTCTCTGCCCTTTTCTTGGAGTATATTGCGTCTATGCTGATCTTTTCTGCCTTAGTGGCGGACTTGCATGCGTGTAGCATCATGAGCGTCAACTTACCTTCATATAGGTCTCCGAAGTTCTTCTTGCCAAAAATTTTCTCATTGGCAGTCATGTCCAGTATGTCATCGGTTATCTGGAACGCCACGCCTGCGGCTGTGCCAATCTCCTTCAGTATTTTCAATGAACTGTCATTTGCTCCGGCAGCTATAGCACCTAGCTGCAAAGGGCCGTATACGCTGTAGTAGCATGTCTTGCTGTCCACGATTCGGTAGTATATCGCCTCCGTAGCTTTCTTCATGTCCTTGGTGTTGTGTATGAAATAGTTCTCTATGTACTGTCCTTCAGCCGTATATTCTATCATGTCATAGAATTTCTCGAAAAGCCTGTTCCCATTTTCCAAACCTTCTTTGAGCATATAATCCTTCAGCATGCGCCACATTGCCATGTGGCCTATGTTTGATGAGTTTATCGTGTGAACGGCACCGTATATCCTGTGCGCGGCAGGCTTACCTCGTCTCAGTTCCGAGTCGTCATACGTGTCATCCTGCATCAAGATCCAATCCTCGGAGAGCTGCTGCGCCGCGGCAGGGAGGATCAGTTTTTCTATAGGCGCGCCGAACATCTGGCCGCTCAGAAGAAGCAGACCAGGCCTCCTATAGTTGCCCTGCCTGTCTATGTAATCCCTCATTATTGAGTGGTGCCCCTTCGGCTCCTTTATAGGGACGTAATCGCATATCTTCGCGTAAACCTTGTCCTTATTAAGAGCGACATACTCCTTGAAATCCACCAACACACCCCGTGAATGCTACTTCGCATTTTCGATATTTAAAGCTATTTGTACTTAGAAAGCAGAAAAATTCGCGTTTTTGTTGCATATATCAGCATAAAAATGGGCTTCAGAAGGGTATTTATTACTTATTGTAGTATATATTAGCCGGACTTACTGCCGGTAGCCTGTCCCAGCTATCGTATGGTGTGTTGCTTGGCCTATAATTATGAACTTATTCCTGAACATGAACTTGTGAGCGCTAGTGAAGCCGCTAAGATAGCGAAGAAGTTCAGAACTCCGCTGGAGAAATTCCCAAAGATACTGGAGAGCGACCCACAGGCTAAGAAACTTGGCGCATCTGCAGGGCGCCTTATAGCCATACACAGAGAAGACCCGACTGGCAAATATGTATATTACAGGTACGTCGTCAAAAGTTGATGGTTGAAAGGTCTCTGCATTTTTGTGCAGATATTTTATCGCAGAATGTGGTATCATGGTAAACACCCACGAAATCTTGGAATCATATTTGGACTCTGCTTCTCTCGTGCAGCAGCAGATAGAGAGCTACAACAGGTTCATAACAATAGGCATAAAGAAGGTTGTTGAGAGCCAGAGTCTGGTGGAACCCGAAGTCAACAATTTCGCGATAAAATTCAGGGGTATAAGGCTTGAGCAGCCAGCGATAATAGAAGCCGACAGCTCTACGAGGCATGTGCTTCCGAACGAGACATTGGCAAGGAACCTAACGTACTCGGCCCCCATGTACATAACATACGCCCCCATAGTGAGCGGAATAGAGAAGACGGATTCTTCTGGCGAGGCTTTCATATGCGAACTCCCGGTAATGGTGAAGAGCGATCTTTGCTACACGCACAACATGACCAGAGAGCAGCTCATAAGCAACAACGAGGATCCTGATGACCCTGGCGGTTATTTCATAATAAAGGGAACGGAACGCGTCCTGGTGGGGATAGAGGATCTAGCGCCCAACAGGATAATATGCACCAAGGAGAAGAGCAAGGGCGTGGTGAGCAAGGTTTTCTCGACAACACTGAGTTTCAGGGCAAGGTGCAGCGTGACAAGGGATGACTATGGGATATACAGCCTTTTGTTCCCCACACTCTCTAAGGGGATAGACCTCATACTTGTACTCAGGGCACTTGGCCAGCAGATGAAGGACATAGTTGACTTCTCAGGAAACAAGGACGTGAAGAACGACTTCTTGCTTAACACGGACCTGAGCAAGGCTAAGGACATGTCGCCAACGCAGGCGCTCGAGGAACTTGGCCGCATGTCTGCACCTAACCAGGCGAAGGCTTACCAGGAGAAGAGGGCCGAGATGCAGCTCGATACTTATATACTACCTCACCTTGGGACAAAGCCAGATGCCAGAAAGAGCAAGGCGCTCTACCTGATGCACATGGCGGAGAGGGCTTCGCTCGTGGCCTACAGGTACGCCAAGTCTGACGACAAAGACCATTATGCAAACAAGCGCATAAAGCTCGCAGGAGACCTGATGGAGGAGCTTTTCAACAACGCTTTCAAGTTTTTCGTGAAGGACATAAAGTACCACGTCGAGAGGACAACAGCGAGAGGGAGGAAGCTCACGGTCAGGACGAATATAAACCCTGACACGCTCACTGATAAGATACTATATTCTATGGGAACCGGATCGTGGCCGGCAGGGCAGACAGGAGTGTCGCAGGTGCTGGACAGGACAAACATAATGAGCGCGCTGGCGCACCTGAGGAGAGTAAAGTCGCCTTTGGCGAAGAAGCACCCGCATTTCAGGGCAAGGGACGTCCATGGCACCCACATAGGCAAGCTGTGCCCAAGCGAGACTCCAGAAGGAGTTGAGGTAGGACTCACAAGATACCTTGCAATAATGTCGAAGATAACAGTCGGCGCCGAAGAGGTAAGCCTTGAGGACAAGATAAATGAGTTGAAGCTCATTAAGAACGAGTGATATTATGGGAGAGAGAAAGTGTTATGTTTACCTTGATGGTCGCGCCATAGGCTTCGTCGAGGACGGAAAGAAGTTCGCCGAAGAGATAAGAAAAAATAGGAGGGTAGGCGCTATATCTGGAGAGGTGAACGTAGCTTATAGGAAGGGGCTGAACGAGATCAGGATAAACGCTGACCGCGGAAGGGCGAGGAGGCCTTACATAATAGTCGAGAACGGCGCCAGCAGATACACTGAAGACCTCAAGGAGAAGCTAAAGAGCAAAGAGATAGATTTCAATTACCTGCTGAGGAGAGGTGTGATAGAGTACCTCGACGCCGAGGAGGAAGAGAATGCGATAGTCGCGATAAACAAGGACAGCATAACAAAAGCAACTACGCACCTTGAGATAGATCCTGCGATACTTTTCGGGCTTACATTCAACGTCAGCGTCTACCCGGAGCACAACTCGGTGGGAAGGCACGCCATATCCGCGAACTTCATAAAACAGAGTCAGGGCTTATACGCGATAAACTTCAACGCCAGATACGATGCAAGGGCTTTCGTGCTCTACTACCCGCAGGCGCCGATAGCGGACAGCGTTGCCTACCGGAAGCTCAACCTCAGCAAGCACTCGAGCGGGCAGAACTTCATAGTGGCGGTATCAACTTATTATGGTTACAACATGAAGGACGCGCTGGTAATAAACAAATCAGCAGTGGACAGGGGCTTGGGAAGGAGCGCCTTCTTCAGGACGTACAGCGACGAGGAGCGCAGATATCCAGGAGGCCAGCAGGACCGTTTCAAGGTGCCCGCAGCTACGACCGAGGGCTACCTCGGCGAACACGCTTATTCGAAGCTCAGCGACGACGGTATAATAGAGCAGGAGACGCCGGTGGCAGAAGGCGATGTGCTAATAGGTAAGGTTTCGCCGCCGAGGTTCCTCGAGGAGCAGACCAGTTTCGGCGTGGTGGAGGAGAGGAGCAGGGACAACTCAGTAACGCTAAGGGCAGGGGAGGAGGGAGTCATAGACAACGTAATGCTTACTGAAACGACCGGAGCGACAAAGCTCGTCAAGACCAGGGTCAGAAGCGTCAAGGTGCCGGAGGTCGGCGACAAGTTCGCCAGCAGGCACGGACAGAAGGGAGTAGTTGCGCTAATAGTAAATCAGGCGGACATGCCATTCACAAAGGACGGCATAATACCTGACCTTTTGCTTAACCCGCACAGCCTTCCGGGAAGAATGACTTTCGGGCATATGATAGAGACGATAGCAGGCAAGGCTGGCGCACTGAGCGGCACGCACTTCGACGGAACCGCGTTCTCGGTGAACGGGAAGGAGCGCGTCGACATGTACGGATCGATACTCGAGAAGTATGGGTACGACAAGTTCGGAGACGAGGTTTTGTATGATGGAAGGACAGGCAAGCAGTTCAACGCAAAGATATTCACAGGAGTCGTATACTTCAACAGGCTATGGCACATGGTAAGCCTCAAGCTCCAGGTAAGAAGCAGAGGGCCTGTGCAGATACTCACTCACCAGCCGACAGAGGGCAAACCAAGAAGGGGAGGCCTCAAGTTCGGAGAAATGGAACGTGACGCGTTGGTGGGCCACGGCGCTAGCCTGCTGCTGAAGGACAGGATGCTCGAGCAGAGCGACAAGGCCGACATCTGGATCTGCAAGGACTGCGGAGACGTGGGCTACTTCGACTTCGTGAAGAACGTCCCTGTCTGCTCCAACGACGGAGGCAACAACCTCGAGAAGGTAGAGATAAGCTACGCGTTCAAGCTTCTGCTTGACGAGGTAAAGTCCATGCACATACTGCCGAGGATAAAATTGAAGAGCGAGTGATTGTATGCAAGCCGAAGGAATAGATTATATAAGGTTCACGATTGTCAGCCCTGAGACGATAAAGAAGATGAGCGTTGCTAAGCTCATCGTGCCTGACACGTACAACGAGGACGGCTACCCGATAGACGGAGGGCTGGTCGACCAGAGACTTGGAGTGATAGACCCAGGGCTCAAGTGCAAGACATGCGGAGGCAGGGCTAAGACATGCCCTGGACATTTCGGCCACATAGAGCTCGTCAGGCCGGTCATACATCCGGAGTTCGCGAAGACGATATACTTATTGCTTCAGTCAACTTGCAACCAGTGCCACAGGGTGCTGCTGAGCGAGGAACAGATAAAGGAACTGAAGCCGGCGATAAAGACTTATGTCGCAGGCGATGAGGAGGAAAAGGAAACAGTCGTGCCAACAGAGACGCAGCAGATTCAGGCGCAGGTGCTGGATGAGGGCAGCAAGGCGCAGCTGCTCAAGAAGCTCAGGTCGCTTAAGAAGTGCCCGCACTGCGGAGCACAGCAGGCGAAGATAAAGCTCGAACGCCCGACATACTTCTATGCTGATGGAAACAGAATAAAGCCTGATGAGATAAGGGACTGGCTGCAGAGGATAAGCGGCGATGACCTTGAGCCCTTGGGCATGGACAGGACAGCCACAAGGCCGGAATGGTTAGTGCTCACTACTTTGATGGTGCCTCCGGTTAACGTGAGGCCATCTATAACCCTGGAGTCCGGAGAGAGAAGCGAGGATGACCTTACACACAAGCTTGTAGACATAATGAGGATAAACCAGAGACTTGAACAGGACATAGACGCGGGTGCGCCTCAGATAATAATAGACGACTTGTGGGAACTGCTCCAGTACCAAGTTACAACATATTTCAACAACGAGACTCCGGGAGTGCCGGTAGCGAGGCACAGGAGCACGAGGCCGCTGAAGACTCTAGCGCAGAGGCTTAAGGGCAAGGAGGGGAGGCTTAGGTACAACCTGAGCGGCAAGCGTGTCAACTTCTCTGCGAGGACAGTCATCTCATCCGATGCGAGCCTTACTATAAATCAGGTAGGCATACCGCGCAGGATAGCAGAGAACCTCAGCGTTCCGTTCTACGTCACATTGTGGAATATAGAGGCCGCGAAGGAGCTGCTTGCGAGAAAGGAATACCCATTGGTAGTAAACGTAATATCGAAGGAGGGCATAAGGAAGAGAGTTGCGGACACGAATAGGGAGGAGCTCGAGAAGATAATAGCGCCCGGATTCGTGCTTGAAAGACAACTCGTCGATGGCGATATAGCGCTATTCAACAGGCAGCCAACGCTGCACAGGCTTTCAATCATGGCGCACCAGGTGAAGGTGCTGCCGGGGAGGACAATGAGGCTGCACGTATCGGTAGCGTTCCCGTACAACGCCGACTTCGACGGAGACGAGATGAACCTGCACGTGCCACAGTCTCTGGAGGCCCAGGCAGAGGCCAGGTACCTCATGCAACCGAAGGACCTCGTGCTTTCACCGAGGGACGGACGAACGATCATGTTCACTGAAGAGGATGAGATAGCGGGTGCGTACTTCCTTACAAAGGATGACGCGCACTTCAGCAAGGACGAGGCATGCATCATGCTTTCGAATATAGGGATCACAGAGTTGCCGAAGGCAGCGAAGAATGGAATGTATTCCGGCAAGTCAATATTCTCTATGGTAATACCGAAGGGGATGGACTTCGATGAGGAGTACAAGGGCAACCACGTAGTGATAAAGGACGGCGAGCTGAAGGAGGGTATCATAGACGCGAGGCTCATAGGAATGGGGGGGACTCTCATACAGCACGTCTTCAGCGAATACGGCAGCGACGCGACTATGTATTTCATACTAAATGCGGCTAAGCTCTCACTGAGAGTACTGCTCATGGAGGGAGTCACGATAAGCATACGCGACTACTACAACAGCGACTTCGTAAACAAGGAGAGGGTCAAGATCGTGGATGAGGTAACGCAGAAGGCTTCAATGCTGCTCGAGAAATACAAGAACAAGCAGCTCGAGGCGCTACCAGGTTACACCAAGAAGGAGACTTTCGAGACCGAGACGCTCGTGGCATTGGAAGAGGCGAGAGGCATGGCCAGTAAGACGCTTGAGAAAGTGCTCGACAGGTCTAACATGGCTTACCTTATGGTATTGGTGCATGCGAGGGGTTCGGTGCTCAACCTTGTACAAACGAGCATGTTCCTGGGACAGCAGGCAGTCAGGGGCAAGAGGCCATCGAGGGGATACACCGCGAGGACACTGCCTTACTTCAAGAGGAACGAGAAGAGCCCAGAGGCGAGGGGCTTCATAAGGTCAAGCTTCTTCGACGGATTGAATCCGATAGAGTTCTACATGCATGCTATGGGAGCCAGGGACTCCGGTATGACCAAGTCGCTGGTAACCGCAGTCAGCGGATACCTGCAAAGGAGGCTGATAAACGCACTGCAGGACCTTTATGTGGACGATAACCTAAGCGTCAAGGACGCGAGCGAATCTCTGATAGAGACGATATACGGCGGCGACGGGATAGACCCGATGCAGGAACAGGTGGCTAAGGAGATGTGATTTTTATGGCAGGCAAAGACAAGGTATCGTTGAATGTAGCGCCCGGAGAGGCAGTGGGCGTCGTTGCAGCACAGTCAATCGGCGAGCCAGGCACGCAGATGATCCTGCGTTCTTTCCACGCAGCAGGAATATCATCGCTGATAACGACAAAGGGACTTCCGAGGATAATAGAAATAGTAGATGCGAGGAAGAGGCCGAAGTTCCCGATGATGTATGTGACGCTCCAGAGCAGCATAGCCAAGAAGTACGAGAACGTCAGGGCCGTCTGGAGGGAGATAGAGGAGGTCAAGGTCTCCAGCGTGCTCAAGAGCTTCAGCGAGGACCTTAGGGCGCAGACAATGACGCTTGAACTTGACAAGGAGAAACTGACATCTTACGAGATAACACCACGCTTTGTAGCAAGCAGACTTGAGAAGATACCTGGGGCAAGCGTGTCGCAGGACGAGAACGCTATAAAAGTTAAGATAAAGAGGGAGGACATGAAGTCCACGAGGACGGCTTTCGTGGATGTACGTGATGCTTCTATAAAGGGAGTGCCAGGTATACCAAAGGCACTGGTGCAGCAGGAAGCTGACGGCAGGTTCTACATAACGACGGCAGGAAGCAACATAGCAGGAGTCATGGAGATAGAAGGAGTTGACAAGACACACGTCTACAGCAATGACATCTTCGAGGTTATGCGCGTCTATGGCATAGAGGCCGCGAGGAACTTGATAGCGCACGAGCTTTATGACACTATGTCGGATGAAGGCTTCACCGTCAGCTTCAGGCATCCTTCGCTTGTCGCAGACACGATGACGCATGTCGGTACCATAAAGAGCATAGGGAGGCACGGAGTTGCCGGCGAGAAGGAATCCGTGTTCGCAAGGGCGGCATACGAGGAGACGGTCAAGCACTTCACCAACGCAGGAGTCTTCGGCGAGAAGGACATGCTCAGGGGAGTCGCGGAGAACATACTTATAGGGAAGCAGATAAGCGTCGGCACTGGCATGGTCAAGCTGGCCATAAAGAAGGACGATCTCAAGAACGTCAAGGCCAAGGAATAAAGCTTTTTATTTGTTCTTCCTAATCTAATATTGGTTTTTTGGTGTTATCATGCAGGAAAGGCCATTCGATTTGTTGAATAAGGTGCTTGGACAGCAGGTGCTGGTCAGGCTGAAGAACAACGTTAGCATAAGGGGCAAGATAACCTCTTTCGACGCCCACATGAACATCGTGATGGAGAACGCCGAGGAGTTAGATGATGGCGAGCTGAAGTCCAAGCTTGGCACGATACTTCTCAGGGGAGGCAACATAATATTCGTCTCGCCGGCCTGACCCTAAAGGAGCGGGCACTTCCACTCACTCTTTTTTAGAGCTTTGTTTCTCAATTATACTGCTATGGGCTCATAGCGTAACGGTAGCGCACCTGCATGGCATGCAGGGGGTTGCGGGTTCAAATCCCGCTGAGTCCACTGACGCTTGAAGTTGCTTATTTTACTTAGGCAGGATTTTATTATGAAAGTGCTTTTCTTATGTGGTGCTAACATAAACAGGAGCCAGATAGCCTGCGCAATATTCAACGCAGAGTCGAAAACCGGCCATGCGACCTCGGCGGGCATGTCAGTGAGACCTGAAAATGACGGAGCGATGATCAAGGACGCCTTGAACAACCCGATAATACCGATGGCAAAAGAGGGTTATGACCTGTCCACTGCAAGGATGAGGCAGTTGACTCCTGCGATGCTTAAAGATGCAGACAAGGTGGTGCTCCTGCGTAGCAAGGAATCGCTTGGAGGCGTGCTGCCAAGCAGCCTAAGTGGCATTCATGACATAGAGTGGTGGGATATAAACAGCATAAGCGATGACACCCCATTCGATGAATACTGCGAGCTTGAAAAAGGGCGCATCGATAGGATAAAGACCCTCGTAGACGACCTGGTAAAAAGGATAGGCTAGCCGCGTACTGTCACGCTAAAAGGGACAGCCCTATTATCGCGAAGTAAAACGCTATCAGAAAGACGCTCAGCTTGTAATCTAGGCTTCCTCTCTTCATCACCAATAGTGCGATGACGTTGACGGCTATTATGGCTATGAACTCAGGCAGAGCGTTGGCTATGGGCAGGTAAGGGAGCGCGAACAGGCAGACCAGCCCGAGAAGCAGCGTGTTGTTTTGCAGCTTCGACCCTATGAAGCTCACTATCGCTGTGGAGCCTCCGCCTTTCCTGTTCTTTGCGAGCTTGTATGCATTTATGTTCTCGCTAAGATCAGCGAAGATAGGCACTATTACAAGGGAAAGCCATATTGCAGGGATCTGAAGAAGATTAGCAAGGCCCGATATATCACCAACGAGGATGCCGGACAACAGCGCTACCACTATGAAACCGGCTATTATGTACAGAACGGCGCGCTCCATGTCTTTCCTGAAGCTCTTTTTGCGCTCGTTCTTGACGAAGACGTCGCGCGCGTTTGAGTATCTTATCGCCAGATATCCGACATATAGGATTATCAGTATTACACCGATGTAGGGATTCAGGATCTGGTACGCTGCTATTGCTATGAAAAGCAGAGTCGCAGCGAGAAGGAAATTGAACTCCACCGCGTAGTCATCCTTCATCTGCACTGGAGCCTTCCACTTCCCGAAATACACTATGCCAACCATGCCTGTCCCTAATGTGAACAGGATTATGTTGCCTCCGAGCGCTGCACCTATAGCTACGCCGTAGGACTGCTGCATTATGGCTATTATGACAACGAGTGTCTCAGGTATGGCTGTTATTATACCAAGAACCACTCCGGCCGCAAAACCTTGGCCGAATATGTCCTCTAGCTCGTTCGTGGCTCTGCTTATGAGCTCTGCAGCCAGCCTGAATGCTATGAGTATTGATACTACTTCAAGAAGCAGCAGATAAGCGCCCATACAAAGACCCATTTGCAGTTGGAAAAGCCGCAATTAGATAGATGAAGAGCTAAAAGTATTTAAGACGGGACGGATTGCTGACAGAAAATGCGTTAAATCGTCAACTTTAAATGATAAACGCAACAAGGCGCTTTATTATGTGGTACGTGAGCCCCCAGATAATGTAACCATCATATTCGAAAGACGGGACGCTAAGCTTCTCGCCCCGCATAGTCACATCATGAATCGAGCCATCTGGATTCTCCGAGAATTTGCTTAATGGGATCCACTTATATGATGAGACTTCCATGCCATTGGGATGTATCTCTTGCTCCTTCTGTAACCAGAATACGCATGGAGCCACTGTTATGCCCCCGTGCTGCGCGCTCAAAGGCTTAAGATAGCCTAAAAACTTCGAGTTCGCGCTCAGATCCAGCCCCATCTCTTCCATCATTTCCCTTATCGCAGTGTCATGGCATGACTTGTCCACATTTTCCCGCCCTCCGCCTGGAAAGGCTATCTGACCAGACCAGAAATCGTCGTCCCTTTCAGAACGCCTCATCAAGAGCGCGTTTATTCCGGACTTTGATCTGAAAAGGGCTACTGCGACGCATGCGTTTATACCCCCTGTGGGATACGGCTCGGCCTTGCTGAGTTTCAGGTCGAGCACGCTTATTGGATCGCTTTTAGAGCCATCTTCCAAGTCCATAGCAGTCCTACCAAAGAGTTATTAGGAATTATACCTTATAACGGATGTGTTGTTAGGTTATTTATTTTTATTTAGCGCAATAATACATTGATTTTGATGAATCTTAAATTGCAATTAACGAAATTTTTTGATGACATATACGAATTAGACAGCAGCGGCATTCCATGCTTCAAGCTTTCCCTAGGAGGCAAGTGGGTCTTCCCCAAGGAGAAGAAGTTCATTGACATAAAGAGCCCTATAGACGATTCGATAATAGCGCGCGTTTCAGCTGCAGGGGATGCTGACGCTGATGAAGCAGTATTGAATGCATACAACACTAAGAGGACCATAAGGGGCGTTCCTGCAATTGAGAGGCTTAACTTAATGGACAGGGCCGCTGCGCTGCTGGAGGAGCACAAGAAGGAGTTGATAGATTCTATAGTGATCAACAACGGCAAGACCATAGCAGATGCAAAAGGCGAGGTAAGTGCAACAAAGAACCGGTTGCTGCTTTCCTTTGAAGAGGCAAGGAAGATATACGGAGATTACCTGCCAGGGGATTGGGCTGAGGAGAACCTTGGTAAATACGCAATGGTCATAAGGGAGCCGGTGGGCGTGGTTCTGGCGATACCTCCGTTCAATTATCCTCTGTTCATAACCTACACCAAGATCATACCAGCTTTGCTTGCCGGGAACCCTGTAATAGCTAAGCCGGCCAGCGCCGATCCGCTGCCAGGCATACTAATGGCCAAGATTATGGAAGCCGCAGGAGTTCCTGCCGGAGCACTGAACTTTATAACAGGCGGGGGAGCCATAGGCAGCAGGATGGCGGAAAGCCCAATGGTTAATATGGTAACTTTTACAGGTAGCACCGAAGTGGGCGAGGAGCTGACCAAGATATCAGGAATAAAGAAGATACACCTTGAGCTCGGGGGCAAGGGCTGCGCGATAATATTGGACGATGCAGAACTTGGAGTCGCTGCAGAGAAAGTTCTGGCTGGTTCGCTCAAGAATGCAGGCCAGCGCTGCGATGCAATAAATTTTGTCTTGGTCCAGGAGGGCGTGGCTAACAAATTCGTGGAGCTATTGAAGGAAGGCATTAAGGGATGGATCCTGGGTGACCCTACCGATGAGAAAAGCAAAGTCGGACCGCTCATAGATTCAAGAGCTGTTGCAAGGGTTACATCGTTTATTGATGATGCGGTCAAGAAGGGTGCGACACTTGCTTATGGCGGCAAGGCCAATGGCAATTTCGTAGAACCGACATTACTGCTCAACGTGCCATTGGATGCTACAATAATGAAGGAGGAGACGTTCGGCCCCGTTGTGCCTGTGCACGTATTCAAGACTGTAGATGAGGCGATAGAGATAGCCAACAGGTCGAAATACGGGCTTGATTCTTCAGTATTTACCACAAACATAAATTCTGCTTGGAAGGTGGCTAAGAGACTCGAGGTCGGCGAGATAACGATAAACAATTTCCCTGCGCATGGAATAGGGTTCTTTCCTTTTGGCGGCGTCAAGGAAAGCGGCTTGGGCAGGGAGGGGATAGGTTACAGCATTGAGGAATTTACAAACATGAAGACTATAGTGGTCGACACAAGGGCTGCAAAGACCTGGAACAACGAAGGGCAGAAGTGAATTCAGCCATGCTTCGAAAGGAAAATGCTTATTATATCATTGAACTTTACAGGATCGTCAAGGTAGCATGCATGTTTTGCGCCCGGCAACTTCTTAGCCTCTGAATTTCTTATCCTGCTTTTAAGGAATCCGCTCTTATCAGGCATATTAAGTTCATCATCAGACCCCCATATGCCAAGGGTGGGCACTTTTACATCTTCCAATTTGACCGTGTCGATCCTGACTGGTCCAACGACTATGAGTGCGCTTATGCTTTCACTATGCGATGACGCGTATCTTAATGCAAGATATCCGCTGAGAGATGAGCCCAGCAGTAGGGGTTTGTGGCCGCCAAATTCCTTTATTACGTAATCTATGAACCCTAAGTAGCCTTCATCAGTAAGCACGAACCTGCTTTTGCTGTTTGGATAGCCAGGCATGTCAAGCGATATGACAGAATAACCGGAATCTGCGAAGCTCTGCATCGTTCCGGTCTTTGCCCAAACATCGGCGTAGAAGCTGTAGCCATGCATCAGCACCGCTACTTTCTTCTTTCCTGTATTTGCGCTTAGATACCTGAACCTGTTGCCTTTATAGTCGCCGAAAAGCTCATCGATTTTAAGTGGCATGTAAGCTCTCACTTGAGATTGGCTTCGAGGAACCTTATGTTTATCTTTATCCTCTCTGCAGTCTTCCTTACGGGACCCTCTATGTCCTGCCTCATATTTTCTTTCTCAGCAAAGAAACGGTCGAAATCGGAAAGCGATCTCTTGTCTGAGATGACGCGCATGTTCTCCACGTACCTTTTCAGCAGATGCGTACCGCTTATGAACTTGCCAAGCATAACGTGCCAGTTTTTCTTAGACCATTTCCACACGATAAGCTTGCCGCATGGATTGTCGGCCATAGCAAAGGATGGTATGTAGGAATCCTGCAGCCTTACCGAGTCCGAGAATGAGAAGTCGAGCGTCTTTGACAGCAGAGCCGGATCCCTGAACATGGCAAGAGCTATTAGCAACCTGCGCTGCTCTTCCGGATTAGGCTCTTTCTTGTAAAGTTCTATCAACTTCTCATGCGTATCTGCGTTCCCGTTCCACGCAGATATCTTGTAGACTGCGCCCCTTATGTTTGGCTCGATCGCTTTGCCTCCGTTTATGTAATCATTAAACAATTCCGCAGCCTTCTTTGCCGTTGGTTTGTGGCCCGTAAGCCCGAGACCTGATATCGCCATTGACCTGAGTATCGTTGTTATGTCGCTCTCGTTGCTCTTCCTCTCCCAGCCGAGCTTCTTTAGTATTTTTTCATGATAAGCCAGCGATATAGAATCGATCTTTTGATGCAGTTTGGTGTCATAAAGCGTAAACTGGAGCCAGCTTAGATGACCAGATATGCTGAAATTCAGTGGGTACTCATCTATCCTGTCAAGGCAGTAACGCTCTATGAAATCAGTGTATTTGCTGAGCTTGATCATGCCTGACCTGGCTATTACGAAAAGGTCGTTCTCTATGCCCCATGCTTCGGTACCATTAAGGCTGCCATTGCTTATTGCCTTGCCAAGCCGCTCAAGATTCGCATCGTCATAAAGCACCCTGTAGAGGCCGCTTTGGGTATAGTTAAGCTTTACCCAATCGGCATCTCCGACATTGAATTTAGCGGCCTTGCCTTCCATCAGAATGGTTAGTTGCTTGCCTTTGTCGCTTATTGTATGGATAGGTATGGGCCAAATGCCCTTATTGTTGCTCCCTAGCATAGTGAAGCGCTCCTGGGACGCCGATACTGCGCCACCCTTGCTGCTGCACTTGACAACCGGATACCCTGGGTTGTCTATCCAGTACCCGGCTACGTATTTTATCTTCTTTTGTTCTTTGGCTTTGGAGGCTGCCTTGTCTATAGCGTTCCATAAATCGTACTTGGTCGCGTTTGCATAAGAATACGCCTTCAGATAGTCGCTAAGACCCTTCCTGAATATCTCATGACCGGAATAATCCTCGAGCATATGAAGGACGCTGCCGCCCTTCTCGTAGCTTATCTCATCGAATATGCTGTCTATCTCCTTCGGGTTGTTTACATTGACACTTATTGGATGGGTTGACTCAAGAGCGTCTGCATTCAATGCGGTGCCCATCACGTTTAGCAGGTACTGCGTTCCCATACGCCATTCCGGGAACGTTGCATCTACTGCCTTGTAGCTCATGAATGTGGCAAAGCTCTCGTTAAGCCAGAGGTCATTCCACCATTTCATTGTCACGAGGTCGCCGAACCACTGATGCGCCAGCTCGTGCGCTATCACTTCCGCTATACCCTGCTTGTTAGCCACTGCAGTGTTCTGGTCGGCAAGGAGCCTTACTTCCCTAAAAGTTATCGCACCCCAGTTTTCCATTGCGCCTACTGCAAAATCTGGGACAGCTATTATGTCAAGCTTCTTTAGCGGATACTTTACACTGAAGTACTTTTGATAGTAAGCGACGAATTTCCTTGTAAACTCGAGCGGGAGCTTGCACATGCTTTTCTTTCCCGGAGTTGATACGACCCTTATCTTAAGGCCGTCAAGCTCGCCTTCTGTGTATTCGAATTTGCCAACGCCTATGTAAAGCAGATAATCGGACATCTTTGGCGTGGTCTCGAACACTACGACTTTCTTGTCGCCCTTTGTGGTCTGGCTTTTTATTTCTGTGTTCGATATCGCATCGAACCCCTTAGGCATTACCAAAGACAGGTTGAAAGTCGATTTGAATGCAGGTTCGTCAAAACACGGGAAGGCAGCCCTTGCATCGGCAGCCTCGAACTGCGTTGTCAGCATGTATTCTGTCACGCCTTCGTTCTTGTATGAGCTCCTGTAGAAGCCGTACATCTTGTCATTGTTGTATCCGCGGAATCTTATTTGGATTTTTGCGTTTCCCGAAAGTTTATCGCGCAATTTTAGCTCTATCTGCTCCTTCTCCGGAATGCTAGTTATGCTTGCAAAGTGCTTTTTGCCATTCTGCTCTATTTCTGCGTCTATTATGTCCATGTCCTTTGCGTTAAGGAACACTGAATCAGTCTTGCTTTTTATTATGACATCTATAGATTCGTAACCTTGATACTGGAATTTAGCTAAATCAAGCTCCAGTTTTATATCGTAATTGCTAGGCACTACGTTATCACCTAGCGTTTCGTATCCATAGTCCAAAGAACCACCGGATTATCTAAGCATTGGCAGCTTATTCCTCCGAGAAAATCTCGATCTTCTCTGCAGGCTTGTATTCTGATTTGAGCAGGCTTAGCATTATGTCATCGACGAATTTGTCAACGTGGAATACACTGTGACGCATGACGCCTTCCTTGACGAAACTGAGCGACTCGAGAACTTTAAGCGAACGTTCGTTGAATGTGAAAACAGTTGCGTATACTCTATTCATACCGAGCGAGGAGAATGCGACGCCCAAAAGCAGTGAGATAGCCTCCTTTGCATATCCGTTGCCCCAGAACTTCTTGCCGACCCAGTAACCTATCTCGCATTTCCTGTTCTTGTAGTCTATGTTCTTTATCCCAGCTATACCTACGAGCTCATCGGTCTCCTTTATGACTATGCCGTAGTGGAACTCTGTCCCATTTATGAGCGCCCTTGTGGCCGCGTCTATGAACTGCAAAGCATCGGAACGCTTATACGGGAACGGGAATGAGCCGAGTTCAGCTATGTTGTAAACCACATCATAGTCGTTTGCGTGCTCCGCGATAGAGTCGGCATCGTCCACTGTAAGAACGCGTAGCGAGACCTTGAAGTTCTTTGACGTTACTAACATGGTTTAATATCCGCTTAACACTTTATAAGCTTTTCTCTTGAAAAGTATATAGGAAGTTGACAAATCGTTTTGTATCGATGGAACATGGTCGCAAGATTTTCCATACCTATGAAATCCCTTCGATAAAATATTCCATAAATTCAAATGTCAACTTCCTAAAGTATATCTAAACGAGTCACCGATACTGATAAAGCTGATAGTATGCAGAAAGGAACAAGCGTACCTGCATGGTTGCTTTGCGAAGACATAATGACCAAGATGAAGGAGGCATTGGTAGACGAAGCTCTAACCACTCTGCACAATGAGATAGACAGCGGCAGGATAAAGCTGGATGCGAAGTGGATAAATACAGAATCCCAGACCGAGGCGCTAGAAAGGGACATGTTCCTGATAAATAACCTTATTGAGCAGGCACCAAATATGCTCCAAGTGCAGAACGATTACATAATGAAAAATGAGAACGCAGGAGCGAAAATGGATGCGGAAAAAATTGAAAAGCTGGAGAATGTAAAGAGGCTGTCTATGGCAGTCTCTTACATATCAGTACTTATGAGGAACGCCACAGTTATAGACGATTGGATTAAGACAGTGGAACAACTCCCGCAAGATTCAGATTCAAAATCTATACTTAAACAAACACTCGATGATGAGAGACTTGATTTGGTGAAATTCGTGCTCAAAACGAAACCTTTCAATGATGGCATCTTTAGCGAGGAGGAGCTCTCTATATTGAGATCATTGGATAAGTAATCGTGAATTTGGTGGTCATTTGGATAATGCTATAACAATAGAAAACGTCTTCAAAAGGTTCAAGACTTATGAGACTGATACCGGGGCGGCCGGAACGCTGTTCGGCAGGAAGAACAAGATAAAGACCGCCCTAGACGGAGTCAGCTTTGAAGTGAAGAAAGGCGAGGTCCTAGCGCTTCTGGGTAGGAATGGAAGCGGCAAGTCCACGCTCGTAAAGCTCCTTGCCGGTATACTGCATCCTGATTCTGGATCGATAAAGGTACTAGGGCTTGACCCATTTAATGACAGGATAATGCTGGTGCAGAACATAGGCGTGGTCTTCGGATCGACGCATCCGCAGCTTTTCTGGGACCTGCCCCCTATCGACACCTTCAACTACATAAGGGGCATGTATGCGATACCGCAGGACCGGTTTGAGAGGCAGCTGGATTATTTCGTTGAAATGCTTTCATTGAAGGACATATACAAGAGGCAGACGAGGCAGCTTTCACTGGGCGAGCGCATGAAATGCGAGTTCGTATGCGCCAACCTGCATTCACCTAAGCTGGTGCTTATGGACGAAGCCACTGTGGGCGTCGATCTCCCATCCAGGATAGCTATAGGAGAGGCTGTACTGTCTCTGAGGAAGAGATATGGGACAACTTTCATAATAACCACGCACGTAGTGGACGACATAGCGAACGTGGATAGGATAGTACTTATGGATCACGGTAGGGTCGTATTTGAGGGACAGCAGGAGAAAATGCGCAGCATGTTCAAGAAAAGCGTGATAATAGAGCTTTACTTCTCGAAGAAAATGCGCAGTTCCGCCTATGCCAAGTACGGTAGGGTCATCCTAAGTAGGGGAGACTACATAAAAATGGAGATGGCGCCACATATGATAAAGCGCAACTGGTTTACTGAGATGCTAAAAGACGACTCGGTGATCGACTACAGGGTGAATGAGCCTAGCCTTAGCGCACTGCTTAACAACATGTACAAGGCAATAGACAAGGAGAACAAGACTAAGGGTGTCAAGGATGGGTAACGGCATACAGCCTTATGCGGCTGCTTTCAAAGTGCAGTTCAAGAACCAACTCGCGTACAGGACGGACATCATACTTGACATGATACTGACAATGCTTTCATCGCTCATTTTCGTCTTCGTTTGGGTTGCGGCGTACTCTTTCTCAGGGACTACATCGCTGGATGGGCTGTCGCTTACGCTCATGATAGCTTATTTCGTTATGGTCGGCGCGATACGCCAGATAACTGGCTGGCCGCAGATAATAAACAATATGGAGGATGACATCAAGCAGGGAGGGATAGCGAGGTTCATGATAAGGCCGATGAGCTACACTATGCAATTATTCCTCGAGGCGCTCCCAGTGAATATACTGTTTTTCGTATTCGGCTCTATACCTGTAATAGTTTTGGTCATTGTCTTTGGCCATTTCGTAGTGTCCTACCAGTTGATCGCGATATTCGTGGTCGAGATGCTTATAGCATATTTCATGATAAACCTGATAGGCTTCATGATAGGCAGCATGGCAGTCTATCTAAGCAGCGTATGGGGCATAGCAAACGGGGTGGCGGAGGTCTTCAGCATAGCGGGCGGGGCTATAGTGCCGCTTGCGTTTCTATCCCAAGGAGTAGCGAATACGCTCATGCTCACACCGTTCCCGTTCATGTATTACATACCTGCAGGCACATTGCTTGGCATAATACCTATGTCTACAGCACTGCAAAGCGTAGCGGTAGGGATTGCATGGGTTGCTGTGCTGGCAGTGCTTGCACATTTTGTTTGGGGCAGGGTCAAACGCGACATTAACGCAGTAGGCGGATGAGATGCTGGATGGTGCAAGACGAAATATTGATGTGTTCCTGAGCTCACAGCGCTACACATGGCTGTCGTTTCTAATTTACAGAGTGCAGGCCTTGACTTGGATAATAGTTTGGATGTTTGGCACTGCTGCAAGCCTTGTGAGCATAAGTGTAATATATGGGGTATCTGGCGGGATAGCCGGATGGAGCTATTATCAGATGCTCGCAATAGCTGCGCTTGCGAACATGTTAATAGGGATAGTGAGCTATACAATAACACCGTGGAATCTCGTGCCGATTATGCGTTTAGGTACGTTTGACCAGTACCTGACGAAACCTTACAACCCTATAGTACTGATATTATCGCGATCGGGCTCCAAAGCTTCGATAGGTGGGGTCATAAGCGGATCGATAATGCTGGTTTACGCATTGGCGAATATAAGTGGCATCAATCCAATCGCGTTGGCCTCGTCGTTGGCTTTATTCGTGCTAGGAACTGCAACGCTAGTCATGTTCGCTGTCATGATTTCGCTCCTTTCTTACGTACTTTTCAGGAGCGGCAACTACATACAGTGGCTAATGAACATAGCGAGCGACACAGCAAACTACCCACTCCAGATTTACGGTCTTGCAGGCACAGTGCTACTGACGGTCGGGCTTCCGGTAGGGCTTGCGGCTTTCTATCCTGCAGAGCTGATGTTCGTTAAAATAGATTACACATTCACAGTAGGGATAGCGCTATTATCTGCGCTTATGTTGTTTGGATTCTACAAGTTAAGCATGTATCTCTTGAGGTTCTACACGAGCGGAGGAGGTTAGGCAAAGTATGATACCAAAGTTGACCGGATTTATACGGGCATAAGCGCAAAGCCTAAATAAGTAGGAATTCCAGAAGACTAAATCCAGTGATCTGACTGGTAATCACTTGTACTTAAAAGGGATGTAATTATGGAGACGCTCAATGTCAAGGGCTTCAGGCTGGAACTGGATGGCGCATCCTTGTATAAGGATGGCAAGCCTCTGGATCGTAAAGCCAGAAAGCTATCCGAAATGAGAGATGTGCTCATGGATCCTGGCGCGATAAACTCGAAAAGCATGGATGACGAAACATATTTCATGTTCAGGGCGCTCAGCTCTTCTGATGATTCCGAAGCATTCAAAAAATATGGAGTGCGTTATGACGTCACAATAATGGAGGATTACAAACTCGGCATGGAACTTAACAAGACTTTTGGCCACTACCATCCAGAAGCAGAGCGTGGGCTCTCTTATCCAGAGGTTTACGAGGTGATAAAGGGGAACGCAGTAATGCTTCTGCAAAAGAAGTTGAATGATACAGATTACGAGGTAATACTTGTGCACGCGGAAACTGGAGACAAGGTTATCGTAGAACCGAATTATGGCCATATAACCATAAATGCAGGCCCTGGCCGGCTTGTCACAGCAAATTTGGTGAGCGAACAGTTCATCCCTGATTACAAGTCTATAGAAAACAAACATGGAGGGGCGGTCTACCTTACTGCGGATGACAAGAAACTGCGTAACAAAAATTATGGGAACGCCTCTGTAAGCGAAGACCGTAATCGCCCTGTACCGCCTTTCCTGGGAGGTTCTGTGGGCATATACGATTCGTTCATTAAGACGCCGGACAAATTTAGGTTCCTTAACAAACCAAGCTTGATGGGAGAACTGCTCTAGTCGATTCGGATGCGGGAGCCGCTTCCACTGCTTAAGACAAATCTGGTAAGGCCTTTTGTCGAATTTTATTTGACATTTCAACTATTAGTGCAAAAAAACGAACATTATTTAAACATATCGATGCATAATATGTATTTGGACAGGAGTTGTGGTGGGTGCTTTTGATGGAAAGGATCAGCATACGCGTAGTAAGCGTGCCTGACAAGAAGAGCGCCGAGCAGCTGATAAAATGGTTCTGCCTTGCTTTCGGGCTCGAGACCGGAAATTCGGCCGATGCGGGAGTCGAGGAGGAGCTGCTGAAGAAGTTCATCGAAGCTGCTTACAAGGACAGAGGAATTTCAAGCTCCGAGATAAAGCTCAGGAATCACATTGCGCGAAGCACGATAATATACCACCTTAACAGGCTTATGGACGCAGGACTGCTGGTGAAGAAGGGCAGGAAGTACTACCTGCGCGCAACCGATATGTACAGGTCGATAGAGGAGATAGAGTACGACCTTGACAGGGAGATGAGTAGGATGCTTGACACCGCCAGGGAATTTGACAGGATTATGGCAACTAAGCTGAAAAAGCTAAAATGATGGTGCGATTATGCCTGATGAGAAGCCTGCTACAAACGAGCAGAAGGACGTTAAGGATGTGGGAAAGCGGAGTCAGAACAGTGATGAAGCGAAGGCTGAAGCAAATGATAAAAGGAATCAGAATAACGAGTATGAGGAGCTCAGGGAGAGAATACTCAGGCTTGCGGCCGAATTTGACAACTACAAGAAACGCGTCAAATCCGATATAGAAAACGCGAAGAGCGCTGGAAGAGCTGAAATGATGAAGGATATGCTATCCGTGCTGGACGAATTTGAACTTGCAATAAATGCATCAAGCAAAAGCAGCGGAGAGAATATGTCGAAGGGCTTTGAGCTGGTTTACTCAAATCTGGTTGACCTGCTTAAGAAGGAAGGGCTTGCAGAGATAGAAACAGACGGCCCGTATGACCCGTACAAGCATGAGATACTGATGACGAAACAGAGCATCAAGAAGGAGGGTACAATACTCGAAGTTGTAAAAAAGGGTTACACGTTCAACAACGTGCTAATCAGACCGGCTGCAGTCATAATATCGAATGGGAAGGGATTGAACAAGGATGATAATGTGGCTGATGAAGGTGGGAAGAAGTGAGTTTTAAGCTTATAGGAAATGGGTGAATGTATGAAAATAATTGGAATAGATCTTGGAACTTCGAACTCTGCCGCAGCGGTGCTCGAAGGAGGCAGGCCGGTAATAATACCGAGCGGTGAGGGGACTTCACAGTACGGGAAGGCTTTCCCTAGTTATGTAGCCTTCACGAAAGATGAACAGAGGCTAATCGGTGAACCTGCAAGGAGGCAGGCTGTTGCAAATCCTGAAGGGACGATAACTGCATTCAAAAGGAAGATGGGTACCGATTACGTGTACAAGATTTACGGCAAGGATTATAGGCCGCAGGAACTTTCAGCTATGTTGCTACAGAAGATAAAGCACGATGCCGAGACATTCTTAGGGGAAGAGGTCAAGAAGGCGGTCATAACGGTGCCCGCTTACTTCAACGATAACCAGAGACAGGCAACCAAGGATGCCGGCCAGATAGCGGGACTTGAGGTGGTCAGGCTGGTCAACGAGCCTACTGCAGCGTGCCTTGCGTACGGCCTTGACAAGACTGACAAGGAGATGAAGATACTCGTCTACGACCTGGGAGGCGGCACGCTTGACGTGACCATAATGGAATTCGGCAACGGCGTATTCGAGGTGAAGGCAACAAGCGGAGACACGCAGCTTGGAGGCACGGACATGGACAACGCGATAGTAGCATTCCTCGTGCAGGAGTTCAAGGACAAGACAGGGATAGACATAAGCGGCCAGCCGCAAGCGATGCAGAGGATACGCGAGGCGGGGGAGCGCGCCAAGATAGAGCTATCCACCGTGCTGAACTCTGATATAAACCTGCCTTTCCTGACGCAGGACAAGAGCGGTAACCCGGTGCACTTTGAGTACAAGTTCACACGGGCGAAGCTGGAGAGCATCGTGATACCGATCGTTGAGAAATCGGCCAAGCCGGTAACCCAGGCGCTAAAGGATGCGAAGCTTGAGCCGAACGACCTTGACAAGATAATTCTGGTAGGGGGGCCTACCCGCATGCCTATAGTACAGAGGTACGTGGAACAGCTTTTGACCAAGAAAATAGAGCGCGGCGTGGATCCTATGGAGTGCGTAGCGCTTGGAGCTGCGATTCAGGCTGGCGTGATGACTGGAGAGGTCAAGGACATAGTCCTGCTGGACGTGACTCCGCTGACCCTCAGCATAGAGACTATGGGAGGCATAGCGACATCGATCATAGACAGGAACACGACGATACCGATAAAGAAGTCCCAAATCTTCACAACCGCCGGGGACTTCCAGACAAGCGTAGACATACACGTAGTGCAGGGAGAGAGGACGCTTGCCAAGGACAACGTAGACCTGGGAAAATTCACCCTGATGGGCATACCGCCATCTAGGAGGGGCATACCGCAGATAGAGGTCACCTTCGACATAGACTCGAACGGGATACTGCACGTCACTGCCAAGGACAAGGCCACTGGCAAGGCGCAGAGCATGGACATAGTTGCTCCGCACAAGATGAGCAAGGACGAGATAGACAAGAAGATAAACGACGCGAGCAAGTTTGAGGAGCAGGACAAGAAGCTCAGGGAGGAGATAGAGACGAAGAATATGGCCGAGTCGCTGGTCTATACTGCGGAGCACACGCTAGAAGAGTACAAGGACAAGGTCTCCAAGGACGTCGTAGACAAGGTAAACAAGGCTAAGGCAGAGCTCGAAAGCGCGATAAAGGGCGAGAAGTACGATGAGATAAAGGCGAAGGCGGAAACCTTGAAGCAGGCACTTGAGGAGATAGGCGCAAGCATGTACAAGGGAAGCGAAGGGGCAGCTGGGCCGGGGCAAGAAGGGGGTGATGGAGGTACAAGCTACCAGACCGATGACCATGGAGGAAGCAGTACAGGAGGAGAAAATTCCGGCCCTACAGATGCCGACTTCAAGGTGAAGGGCAAGTAATAATATATAATCAGGAGGAAATATCCTGATGTATGTTCATACAGCATGAATCCCAGCGATACTGATGACCAATGATTATTATAGCGTATTGGGTGTCGGCAAGAACGCCAGTATAGACGATATAAAGAAAGCCTACAGGAACCTGGCGTTGAAGTACCATCCCGACAGGAACAAGAGCAAAGACGCGGAAGAGAAGTTCAAGGAGATAAACGAGGCCTACGCTGTGCTCAGCGATCCTGAGAAGAGGAGGCAGTACGACTCATACGGCCCTGAGCAGTTCAACCAGAGGTACAGTAGGGAGGACATCTTTAGGGACTTCAACTTTGAGGACATCTTCAGGAGCATGGGTATAAATTTCGATTTCGGGGGCGCTGGGTTCGAAAGCTCTGACGACATGCTGAACAACCTGTTCGGCTTCGGAGGCGGAAGAAGACAGAACATGGACATCGGTAACGACATTCTCGTGCACGTGACGATAAGCCTTGAGGACGCCGCGCGAGGCACGCAGAAGACGGTAGCGATAAAGCACATAAAAGAGTGCCCTAGATGCAGGGGCGCGGGAGCTGAGCCGGGCACAGGAACTGTAACATGCCCGACGTGCAAAGGTGGGGGGCAGGTGAAGGCAACCACAAGGACCGCTTTCGGGATCATGCAGACCATAAGCACTTGCCCAAAGTGCGGTGGAAGAGGGAAGACGTTCAAGGAGCCATGCAGCGAATGCAGCGGGAGGGGGAGGGTGCAGGAAGAGGAGAAAGTGGACATGAGGATACCGAAAGGCGTGGATTCAGGAATGCGGCTTAGGCTGCGAGGGATGGGGGACTACGGAAGGGACAGGCATGGTGACGCTTACGTCGAAGTTACCGTACAGAAGAGCAAGACGTTCGAAAGAAGAGGCGACGACATCTATGTTGATGTCAATATACCGTTCTATCTTGCAGCACTTGGAGGCAGAGTAGCCGTGCCGACGCTAAACGGCGAAATTGAAGTTCCAGTGAGTGAAGGCACGCAGAGCGGGGATAAGTTAACGATAGAAGGCAAAGGCATGCCAAGGTTCAACAGCAATGCGTATGGAGACGAGGTAGTCAGCCTGATTGTAGATATACCTAGGCGTCTCAGCACTGAACAGCGTGAGCTGATGAAGAAGTTCGCCGAAACTGATGGCGGCAGCTACAATGACAGGAAGCGTAAGTTCGGAATTTTTTGAATGATAGAAAAAGTTTTAAATTCTTAAACCAATTCCTATCCTGTACTTATAATTGGTGTTATGATAGTGGAGAATGAAGATGAGGTTCCTGGCCTAGCAGTGATACTTTCCGGAGGTGAAGGCACAAGGCTCAGGCCGATAACATACGAGATACCAAAGCCCATGATTCCTGTAAAAGGCAAGCCGATATTGGAGCACCTTGTGCTGGAGCTTAAGCGCAACGGGGTAAAGAACCTTGTAGTAACGCTCGGATACAAGCCAGAAGCCATAGAGAAGTACTTCAAGCATGGCGAAAAGTTCGGCTTGAGGATAGATTACAGCATAGAGAATGAGGCGCTAGGGACTGGAGGCGCAACAAAGCTTGCAGTGACGCATCAGATGGGCAGTATAGACGGCTCAGACATACTTGTAGTAAACGGCGACAACCTTATAGAGATCGACTTGAAGGCGATGTACAAGCTCCATTGCAAGGAGAAGGCGTTCGTAACGCTTGCAGTAAAGAGAGTCGGGAACGTGGAGGGCTACGGAGTTATAACCGTGGACGGGAACGTGATAAAGAATTTCGTTGAAAAACCAGACCCTAAGGACGCTGAAAGCAACATAATAAACATAGGAGTATACATGCTCAGCCCTGAAGCCATAAGGATGCTGCCTGAGCAGAAGAAATTCTCTATGGAGAGGGACTTTTTCCAGCCGATGGTGAGCAGATACAAGTTTTGCGCTTATGAGATGGGTGGGCAGTGGTTTCCTTCGGACACCATGGAGCGATACGGGAAAGCGATACTTGGATGGAAACCTTTGAATTCTGGTACAGCTAATAAATAATAAGCCTGTACTGCTTATTCGTGCAAAAGGCGCATCTGCAAATCCTACGGCCACGTTGGTCAGATTGCGAAATCTTACGCTTAGCGATTGGATGTCGTGCTATACTTTTGGCTGCGTGAAAAATGGTAATATGCCAAGCAGTATTGCGCGCCTTACTTGAGGCGTGTTGTGTCGAGGTTCATCGGTGCGCGCGAATCGGCGTGTATGGCCCGCCCGAGCGCCCTTGCTAAGTCCTCGCATTTCTGCTCCTCTCCATGCATCGTGAATAAAGTCTTCGGTCTTGGCCTAAGGTTCTCGACGAAGCTCATGAGCTGCCTCCTGTCGCTATGCCCGGAGAAGCCGTCAACGGTCTTTATGCCAATGTTGACCTTGACAGGCATCAGCTTGCCGTCTTCATCAGGAAGAGCGACCTCGCTGACACCGTTCTGCACCCTCCTCCCAAGCGAATTGGGGCTGTTGTAACCCACGAATATTGTAGTGTTCCTCGGATCTTCTGCAAGGCGCCTGAAATAGTCCACGCTGGCGCCGCCGTTAAGCATTCCGCTGCTTGCTATTATGACAGCAGGTCCTCTGTCAAGGACTTCCTCGCGCTCGCCCTTGATTATCTCGAAAATCTGGCTTTCGAAAGGCGACATGTTACTGAGTATCCTGTTCTTAAGGCTCTCCTTTAGGTACTCCGGATATGCGGTGTGTATCGCGCTTGCCTCAAGGATCATGCCGTCTAGGTAGACCGGCACGTTTATCCCATACGGGCTGTTCGGACCTATGTAGTTCTCTAGCACCATCTGGACTTCCTGGCTCCTCCCGACTGAGAATGCTGGTATAAGGACTTTGCCGCCGTTGTCCACGGTGCGCTTTATTATGTCTATGAGCTCCCTTTCGGCATCGTGCCTGTTAGGCGTTATGTCGTTCGGCCCCCCGTAAGTACTTTCTATGAAAAGCGCGTCTATGCGCGGATACCTTACGCTTGCAGGGTCGAAAAGCCTCGTGAATCCGTACTTCATGTCTCCAGTATGCACGATGTTGTACATGCCTTCGCCGACGTGCAGGTGCACTGTAGCGCTCCCAAGTATGTGACCGGCGTTGTGGTATGTAAGCTTGAGCTCGTCAGTTATGTTTGTTACCTCGCCATAGTCCCTGCATATCATGTGCATTAGCATTTTCCTTATGTCCTTCTCGTCATAAAGCGGTGTGCCTCCGCTCCTCACTACCAGCTTTGTGTAGTCGTTCAGTAGCAGGGCCATTAGGTCCCTGGTCGGAGGCGTTGCGTATACGGGTCCCTCGTATCCGTACTTGAACAGATACGGGACGAATCCTGCGTGATCCATATGAGCGTGTGTCAATATAACTGCATCAATCTCGTTAATGGTGAAGTTAGCACTGTCAAGATATGGGAATGCCTTGTTTGCATCAGAACCGGCGTTCGCCTCCAGCCCTTTTATTCCAGGTTCAGGGCTTATCCCGCAGTCTATTATGACTTTTGAGTGCGGCGTCTCAAGGAGCAAGCTGCTCCTCCCGACCTCCCTGAAGCCCCCGAGTGATGTGACCTTCAGCCATTCGCTCTTGGTTATGGGCTGGTTTATGCACTTGCCTACCTTGGAGAGGAATTTCTTCCTGAATGCACCCTCGTTGAACAGGAGCTGCCTCACGCCGCTTATCGTATCGCTCGCCATCGTAGGCGTCCTTAGGACCTTGGGCGACCAGTTCGTTTGCATCGCTATGTTCTTAAGCGTCATACCGTTCTTGCCTATTACAAGACCAGGCTTCATCGCCTCTATGTACACCTCGCAAAACTCAGGCATAAACTTGAGGTTGTTGATAACAGCCTCGGGTGGCACTATGCTCTTTATGATGTCCTGCGCCTTCTCTGGATTCATGAGCACCGAGTTGTCGCTCCTGACTATGAGCTTCTTCTTTATCGAAGAGGCTATGTTCCTGATTACCGTGTCATCCTGATATACGATCTTTGGGTTCTTCAGGTACACTATTATGTCAGGCCCCTCGAACTCTATGTGGTCATAGCCGGCCTCAGGAGGCAGCATGTTACTTATGCTACCAGAAAGTGCCTCGAACCTCTGCTTCGCTATCTGCTCTTCGCTATTAACCTTTTTCTCTTCCAACAAACCACAGTTGATTTTTCCTTTATGCAAAGGTCTGGCCTTTGCCAAATTTAGAGGATTAAAATAAAACAATAAAATATTCTAAATGTTAATTCACTTCTGGCCCAGTACCTTCTCGAGATCCTTGCCCTGGTACTCAGTGTAGCCCGACTTGGTTATCGTGGCGATGACCATGTTGTCGCCTGTTGCCGAATCGCGCTTCATAGCTATCGAAAGCGCCCTTGAAACGTTCTTTATCGAGTCCTTTGCGGTCATGCCCTTCTTGTACGAGTCCTCGACATAACCCAATGCGGTAAGCGATCCGCTGCCGGTGGATGTGAACTTCGATTCCTCTGTGTAGCCGCCTATCGCGTCTATGTTGTACAGCTGTGGCTGATCTCTGTCCATGCCTGCTATTATCAACTGCACCATGAAAGGCATCATCTTGTTCTCCTGAAGTATTATCGAAAGCAGAGAGCATGCACTCCTTGGTGAGAGCGGCCTTCCCTCGTTCATCTTGTAGATTTCGTTCTGCGCCTTCATTATCCTTATAAGCTCCTGTGCGTCTCCTACTGCACCTGCTATCGTAAGTCCTAGGTTTTCGTCTATCTTCCATACCTTCTTCGCTTCAGGGCTTGCTATGAACGTGTCCATAGTAGCGCGTGTGTCTGCCCCTATCACTATCCCATCGCTGCATATCAGGCCCACCGTAGTAGTGCCCTTCATGTGTTCCTTGTAGAGAGATTCGTTATACATAAACTACACCATTAGCGTAAATTTTTGGCTCGGAAAAGTGCAAGACAAAATCCAGCGGAGATTAAACACTCATCAGGCTAAAGATCAAAGCGTTAGAGCGGACCGGTCAAATCCACCTATACAACAAAGCGCAAATAAATCGAATAATATCTATTGCACCATTAATTATATAAGGCTTCCTTTGACAGCGGGCGCTCTCTTCCGCCGTTCTATAGCTCGAGTATGCTGCCGTTCCCTATTATCTGCTTCTTGCTCTTCCGGAGCTCGGCAAGGGCGAACGTTCTGTGCACCTTCGTGACCTTTATGTCATAGATGTTTCCTATCCTTGTCCTTGCGTTGTTCACAAAGACAACGAGGTTGCCCAGCTTCCCTATCCCCTCTCCGTGGGTGCCCTTCGCATCCACCTTGAGTTCGTATACTTCGCCTTCCTCTACGTTTTCGTCTACTGCCATGTTTACACCGTGCTTAATGCAATCGTAAATCTATGCCACGCGCTAGCAATGCTAAAAACCTAACTTGGACTTTGTCGTATACCAATCTATCGCAATATCCTCGCTAATTGCTTAGCCGGTTCGCCTGTTACCAGATATTACAATTTTATATACCGAAAGGAAGCTTATTAAAGCTATTCTATAGGCTTGACAATGGTAGAACTTTTCTTCCCCGATGGCCTGGAGTGCACGCCCTTCCTCGGCTTCATGACGAAGTACATAAGAAGCGCGACGACCACAATCGATGCGAGAGCTACGTACGCGGCAGAGGTTGCGCTCTGCTCTATCAAGGTCTCCTGCCGGGATGCGCTGGTCTTGGCCTCGCGGAGCAGGAGCAGCGCGTAGGTGATATTGCTTGACTTTGCTTCCTGCGTTGCCTTGCTGACCAAGTTGTAGGCATTTGTCAGGTTAGGGTAGAACACCAGATAGGCGCTTTCATTTACCGTTTCTATATAAGAATAGGTATCGTTGAGCGCTTTGGAGAAAGTAGAGTTAGTTGAGTTATTAGTTGCAGGTTGCGCTGCTGCTATGTTGATTGAAAGTAAAAAACAGATAAGAAATGCCGAAAAAAGCAACGGCAGAAACAAATCCCGCGAGCCTGACATCGAATCATTTGTTGGCTAGAGGTTGACGTCTATCTGTAGCTGCTCCTTCAACTCCCTGTACCTGTTCCTTATAGTCACCTCAGTGACACCGGCAACGTCAGCGACCTCTTTCTGGGTCCTGCGCTCACCGGCAAGCGCACCTGCTATGTACACTGCAGCTGCGCTGACTCCGGTAGGGCTCCTGCCTGAAACGAGGCCCTTCTTCATAGCCTCCTTCAGCAGCTCTATGGACTTCTCCTGGGCCTCGCCGCTGAGCTTGAGCGCGCTTACGTACCTTGGCACGTAGCTGACCGGATCAGTAAGCGGTATCTTTAGGCCGAGCTCGTGGGATATGACCCTGTAGGCCCTGCCTATCTCCTTCTTTGGTAGACCCGATATGTTTGCTATCTCATCAAGCGTCCTAGGCATACCGGCTGCCCTGCATGCTGCGTATATTACCGCCTGCACCACCGTCTCTATGGGCCTGCCCCTTATGAGATTGTTCTGGACGCACTTCCTGTAAAGAAGCGCTGCGCTCTCCCTTATATTGTCAGGTAGACCGAGGTAGCTTGACACCCTGTTCAGCTCAGGCAGAGCTATCAGGTAGTTCCTCTCGCTGGAACTGGCTATGCTGGCTCTCTTGTGCCATTTCCTCATCCTGTACAGTTGCGCCTGTCTCTTGGACGGTATCCTCACTCCCCTTATGTCCTTGTTGTACAAGTCTATCTCTGTGACAAGGCCCCTGTTCGGCTTTGTGAACTTTATCGGAGCTCCGGTCCTTGCCCTGGCGTTCCTCTGATCTGCATCAAAAGCGCGCCATTCTGGCCCCGTGTCTGTTACGTTCTCCTCTATAACGAGGCCACAGCTGTTGCATACCAACTCGCCACGCTCGTTGTCGAATACCAAGTTTGCGCTGCCGCAGCTCGGGCATTTCTTGACCTGTTCCTGCACGTTTGGCAGGTTAGGCTCGCGAGGATGGAATGTAGGGCGTGCTATGCTTACCTCAGGAGCCTCGCTCGGAAGCTGGGCTTCTGTTTCCTCCTCCACCTGTTGCTTCTTCTCTGCATGTTTTTTAACGGTAACATCCTTCTTTGCGCCCTTTGAGGCTGCGCTGGCCTTTTTAGCTGATTTTTTGATTTTAGGTTTCGCGTTCATCATTCCACCCATCTATCTATTGGCTCCTAGAAAACAAGAAAAGCTTTTAAATCTTCCTAGAATGAGCAATAGAATTGTGGGCAACCAAATATTTAAATCTTTCGGTCATTTTAGGCCTATCTTGCATGCCTTTTGCCCTCTGTAAATGCATTTTATTCCAAAATTATGAGATTCAGTATCGCTCAGTTCTCCTACATAATGGTAGTATGCATCATTCTGCATCTTGTACAACAAAATAATCACATAGCAAAACGTCAGTTTTACTCAGAAATTTGATATGATTAATCGAAGAGATCGACCAAACTGTCACGGGAGAACGTTTTTCAGGCTCAACTCAACAGATTCGAATAAGGGCTACGATAGGATTTTCAACGACCTCTTTCGCACCGAGCAGGAAAGCTTTATAGCGTTTGCCGCTTACATATGAAAACTGTTTTGTGAGAAACTAATGTTTTTAAGCAACAGGATGCTCCCTTCGTCTAGTCCGGCCAAGGACGCGGGGCTTTCAACCCTGCAACTCGGGTTCAAATCCCGAAGGGAGCACATGCAATTTGCGACAGTAAAGCCGGGTTCAAATCTCTAGCCAATGCAAAGAAATTAAGCGACACACGGTTCGGTTCCATCACGGAGACCGAACCCGAAAAACTTAAGAAGTACATAAAAGAGGTGCTTCCAAATCTAACCTTCCATGAGATTAAGGGCGTGCTATCCTTAATCTACCAAATCAAGAAAAGACGATACAGAAGCAATGCGCCTCCCAAGTACGGAAGCCTGAACAAGGGCTTCTCGGAACAGGAGGTGCAGGCCTTCTTCAAGGTAATAGAAAACGACAAGTTTCGCCTATTGTTTGGGTATCAAGCGCAGCTTGGACTCAGGATAGGCGAAGCTGTCAAGGTAAACGTGAAAGACATAAAGTTCGAGACACGTGAGCTAATCGTTAAAACTGAAAAGGCTCACGTGATAGACACGATGCTTATACCAGTCCCATTATTTCGGCAGACTTTAGAGTTCATAAACCGTAACGAGAAAGCTATAATGCAAGCTGGCGGGTTCGTGTTCTTCGCAGAAAAGGGGCATAGCCTTAGGGGCGAGCCCTACCTAGAGAAGAACTACGTCCGCAAGGTATTCCGGGAGTACGTCCAAGCGGCCAAGCTGGACGAGGTCTACGACCAGAGCGATGAGACCTACGGCAGAACACCTAGAAGGCTGCATAGGCTAACCACGCATAGCTTAAGGCACTATGCGATAACCAGCTTCGCTAGGCAGAGCAATGGGAATGTAGTGCTAGCCAGCCGCTTCGCAAGGCATAGCGATCCCAGCACCACCATGACCTACATAAATACAAGGAAAGACGAGCTTTACAAGGCAGTAGATGAAGCATTCTCTCTAGAGAGGGCATCCAGCCTCAAAGCCAAGCTTTCCATGCCATAAATCTGACATTTTCTCTACATGGCTAGGATTCTCTACATGCCCAGCCAAATTCATGTAGAGAAAGGTTACGAGGGATTTACTCGTAAATGCCCTATTTTCTCTCTACACTACTGCACATCAATATTATAGCCGTCCATGTAGAGAGTCATGTAGAGACTTACGCCTACGCAGCCTGCGCCCGCCCCTAAAGACACCTTCGGTGTCGCTCAGGCGGGCTACGGCTGCCACGGCGGCTGCTTTGCAGGACATGGCGGCTAGGAACTACGTCTTTTGTCTATAAAAGACGCCGATTTTGGGCGGGGGCAAAATCGGCCTTTAAGGTAGTTCCTACTGGTGGCAGTTTGCAGTCCGTTGGGACGCTAGCCCTCATAAGCCGTAGGCGCATGAGTTGGCGTAGCTAAAGGGCTAGGGTTACCTAATGATACGGTTCGAGTTAGTTGGGGACAAAATCTAACTAAATTAATAAATATTGTGCTACCTAAGTTAGTATTATGAAACAGCTAGTTTTCTTCAATAATAAAGGTGGCGTAGGGAAGACCACTTTCATACAACATCTAGGTTACGCTTTAGAGAGACAAGGCAAGAAGATATTGTTCATTGATGCTGATCCGCAATGCAACTTGACTGCGTATATTTGTACGGACGAACAGATAGATAAGTTTTGGTTAAGCAAGGATAGTATCTACAACGTTGTTCAACCAATAATAGTCGGTACTGGCGACATTGATACAAAAATAGTACCATATCAAGTTCCCGGAAGAAATATCTGGTTACTTCCGGGCGATGTCGCACTCGGTGAATTTGAACAAACACTAGCTGATAGCTGGATAAATGCGCTTGCAGGCAGAGAGATTGGTTTTAGAGCGACTTCTGCTATTTTTCGTTATATAAACAATTGGGCTGTAGCGAATGGAATAGATTATGTATTACTAGATATAGGGCCTAATCTAGGGGCACTAAATCGCGCGATATTGTTAGGGTGTGATTATTTCATAATACCACTAGTCCCAGATTTATTCTCTCTTAGGGGTCTAACAAATATGGGCCGAACTTTTGTAAGATGGATGAATGAGTGGGGCGGCGCCACTAGTCGGTTTGAAAGCAAAACATTTCCGGTTCAGAATGGCAGACCTGCCTTTGCCGGCTATGTAACTGCACATTTTAATATATATAGAAAAAACCCAACAAAGGCGTGGGAGAGATGGAATGCAGAGATACCATCGCGAATAAAGAGAGATGTAGTAGACCAATTATTGAAGATTGACAAGAATTTGGTTGTTCCACTAAATGGTGGTTATAGTATAGGTGACATGAAGAACTATCATAGTTTAGTTCCACTTTCGCAAGATAAATTGAAACCTATTTTTGAGTTAACTTCAAAAGACGGTGTAGTTGGGGGGCATGTGGCATATGTTGAAGAGTGTAATGCGACGTATACTGAAATTGCAAAGAAAGTATGCAAGAAGTTATAGATAATTGCGCTGTTTAGTTTACATTTATATACTTTGCTATTGATAATAAAGTATGCATAAATTGACCGGGTACCAGATACCTCATCAGGTTCTTGAACACTACAGGTTCCGAGCGGTAGAACTGAGAAAAGAAGGGAAGAAAGTAAATGACATTGCACATTATTTTGGTTTGAACAGAGTTACTGTTTCATATTGGCTATCAAAATATAAAAACGAAGGAAAAGAAGCACTGAAGAGCAAGAAGGCATCGGGGCCTAAACTGAAACTTTCTCCGAAAGAAACAATGAAGATACTCAATAATCTTAAATTGCCTGCAACTGATTTTGGTTTCGAAACGCCACTTTGGACATGCAAGAGAGTCGAATATCTGATCAAAAAACTAACCAGGAAGAATCTGGATAATTCAAACGTATGGAGACTATTAAGGAGATTGGGGTTAACCAATCAGAAAGGAGAACGTAGAGCATTGGAACAGAATCCGAGGGAAACAAAAAAGTGGCTGAGAGAAGAATGGCCGATGATCCTTGCTCATGCAAAACGTTGGCAGGCCATGATATATTTCCAAGACGAGGCAGGAGTTTCAGTGAATGCAGTTATGGGTAAAACATGGGCGCCTAAAGGTAAAACGCCGATAGTGAAACTGTCTGGTAATAGAGGAGGCATCTGTGTGTCCTCTGCAATAAGTCCTGCAGGCAGGTTAGTGTTTAGAGTAGAAAAGAAAACAGTCAATTCTACAACTTTTATCGACTTTTTAGATAAAATCAGAAAGCATCACAAAAATCGTAAAGTTATCGTTATAGTAGACCGGGCACCATCACATACTTCAGGCAAAGTCAAAAAGTATGTAAAAGAAAACAAGAGGGCATTTGCACTTTATTATCTGCCACCATATTCACCAGAATTGAATCCAGATGAAAAAGTCTGGGGGTATCTGAAGGAGAATAAACTGAAGTCTCATCAGGCAAAGACGAAGGTGGAATTGAAGGATATTACTGTGTCTGCTATGAAAAGCATACAGAGGCAACCAACACTTCTGACATCCTTTTTCTATAATATTATGTAAAATAAGCTACGCAATTATCTATAATATGAGTGTTGTATGTGGATAAACAATACATTCTTGAGGAGATACGCAGAACGACCATAGAAAATGATGGAAAACCATTGGGCCATCGTAAATTTGAGAATGAAACAGGTATAAAATATCACGATTGGCTTGGAAAATATTGGGCCAGATGGGGCGATGCTCTTAAGGAAGCAGGGTTTACACCCAACAAACTTACTAGTGCATTTACTGAAGATTTTATTTTAGAAAAACTATGTGGATTAATTCGCGAATTGGGATATTTTCCATCCGCTGCGGATCGAAGATTGAAGAGGAATAAAGATAAGACATTTCCAGCTGATGGAGTTTTTGAGCGAATTGGTAATCAACGTACTCTCAAATTGAAGGTAGTTTCGTATTGCAAGCAGAGAGGTATTGAAGATGTAATCAAGTTATTTCAGATACCTGAAAGTGGTGAAGAGAAAAAGAAAATCAATACAACTATTGAAATTGTTGGAACTGTATACTTGATAAAATCTGGCAAATTCTACAAAATAGGCCGTACCAATTCACTGGGGCGGAGAGAATATGAAATCTCATTACAATTACCAGAAAAGGAGAAATTGATACATTCGATTAAAACGGATGACCCTGTCGGGATAGAAAAATACTGGCACGATAGATTTGATAAATTCCGTGCTAACGGCGAATGGTTCTCACTCACGCTAGAAGAAGTCAATGCGTTTAAGCGTAGGAAATTCATGTGATGCCGCGGTTCAGATATTTCGCAAATCTGAACCGTGCCTGCTTATATAGCTTGCTTGGTAAATGCTACTGTTCAGAAAGCTTGGAATGTTTGGGTTGGTTTTGTTTGTGTTTAGGTGCTTGAATGAAGCTAGAAAACGACGCTAAGTCCGGCCAAGGACGCGGGGCTTTCAATCCCGCAACTCGGGTTCAAATCCCGAAGGGAGCAAAAACTCATTTTTAAAATAAATATGGAGGCAGGGATTTCAGGAATCTCATATTATAATGAGGTATTAAATATTCATCAAAAGCAATATAGATAGACGATTTAATGGAGGAAACGAAGGGAGCGCCAAATGAGCTTACTGCGGATTACGCAAAAAAATCAACACCCGATACAAGAAAAACCTATGGCGATGCCGAAGACGCTAAAATGCTACGCGAAGGATTTCACGACAATGCTACGGGCAATAAAGATGCCAAAAGGGAAGCCGAACAAGGCGATAAGGCCAAGATTTCTTTGAAGGAGCGGTTATCAGATGCGTTGTGGAACGTGGGGAATAGCATTGCTCCAGATGTTGAGGGTGCGATACTGCTTGGCATGTCAGGCGGAATCTTTGGTACGATTGGAGGCGGCGCAGTGGTTGCCATCTTTGCACTTCCAGTGTCCGGCGTGATTATTGGTGCACTGGCTGGGGTCACAATCGGTGCATTCGTAGGAGGTTACTGGAATCGCTAACTTTCGAAGCGATATAGACGCAACTAAGTCCTGCCAATAGTGTGTTGGGTGGGGGGCTTTGCCTTAATCATATTAGATTAACCAAAAATCCAACAAGAAAACCTATGAATATGCCAAGATAGGTTGTTTTCTGCCTTATGGGATCTATCTCTTTCAGTTGGTGCTTTATCATCGGCAGTATGACGTAGAGTATCGCGCCTATCGCGAGTCCATCAACGAAGATATTGAAAATAGTTGAGCTGTAATAGAATCCTGCTATGCCGCCTATCACAGTCGGCAATCCGCCCACCAGAAAGAGCAATGACAGAGTGGATAGGCTCTTCTCCTCGTTAAGAAATGGCGCTGCGATTGGGAAACCTTCGGTTATATTCTGCAGTATGAAGCCGAAGAGGATGACAAGAGCGACTCCCGAAAACAGGCCAAGCGCATCTGACAAAGCACCAAAGACCAATCCTTCGGTAAGGTTTTGCAGACCCATTCCGATTGCTATCATTAGAGAGATCTTTGCTGGCGAAAGGCTCTTCTTCGACCTATTCTCAAATAGGTATAGCATAAGGAATCCTATCGCCAAAGCAACTGCAAATGCTGCGCTCAGCGATGGACTCGCACCGTAGCCCGACAATGCGCCGCTCGCATAAAGGCTTGGCGTCACATCTGAAAAAACGTCACACATCAGGAAGAGTAGTATGCCTATAGCAACAGCGTTAAGAAGCCGTGTAGTTTTCTCGCTCGTCTTTTTTCTCAGCACCAGAGGAAGCGACAGATAAATCGAGAATCCCATTATCAATGAGAATAATACGGTACCTATGAAACCCATAACAACCACGATAAGTATTGAAAACAAACAAGAAAGCCATAAAATTATAACTCGGTTATATTATTTGTGCTAGCTTTAAATGCGTTACTAGAAAGTAGAGGTAATAAGCAACATTTATTGCAATTGAGATTTGGCATGTTTCGATAAATTCACTTGTTGGCCTTTACAAATCTTAAATCGCAAGATGCGCACATTTTTGTAAGGCTTTTATTCGTTCGGCAGGATAATATTGACTGAAGTGAACGCGCGATAGTTTACGAGGTCCTTATATCTGTTGACGCGATAGGTCTTCTTGAAGGCAACGATATTTCGCTTTTCACTCTGGCTGCCGCAAGCAGCTACAAGTGGAGGAAAGCCTGGCTTGTTACGCTTGCCGGGCTGCTTACACTGGTGCCTCTCCTGCCCATATTCTACCTCTTCTTCCAGACCGTGCAAACGCTTGCAGGATTGGCGACGCCTATCGCTGCGGCGATAATATTCGTACTTGGTGCTCATTTCTTTTATGAGGGCTTCACTGCAAGGAACGAGAAGGACGGATTCGGGGAGGAAGAAAAGGAAAAAAGCAAATAGGTTTGTTTGGCATATATGCGACAATGATGTAGGAAGGAGCCGAGGCGAGTGGGATAAGCATGTCTATAGCGATGGCTGAAGGAGGAGCTTACATATCAGCACTCATAGGTCTTGCAATAGGCGTGCTCTTGCCACTGACCGCGGTCAAAGGCCTTGAATCGTTCCTTGAGAAGTTGCCCGAGTGGCTTGTGCAGTTCACAGTCGGAGCAGTGATGATGATCGCTGCGGCGCTCATTATACTTATTCACATATAATTGTAGGACAACCGCTTGACAGGCAGCGTGCATACTTCACGCTGAAAGCAAAAATAAACAAGAAAAAGTTGTTTAAAATAAAAATTACAGATTTATCTGCCTGAAAGGTTAGACACTTCCTCTGCGTTGTCGTGCTTCTGGCCTTGTCCTACTGCAGAAACGAGTACGACGTCACCTATGTTCTTTATGTTCTTGAAAAGGACGCTCTTCTGCTGCAGTATCCTCTTGACCTCCTCCTTGTCCGCGTTTTTCCATTCCTCCATAAGGAGCCTGCTGACCTCGCCCCTCTCAAGGTCGACTATAGCATCGCGCACTTCGCCAAGGTATTGGCCTGCATCGCTGTAGATATCCATGTTGTAAACTTCAGAGATCTTCATTGGTACACCCGATATTATATCCGATAGCATATTTAAATAACTTGTGCTAAACAATTCATATCTCGCATTTCAATCAACCATTCGGCGCTTATTGCAGCATCACTTTTAAATAACTTTAAAACGAGATAATTTAGCGTAACTAGTGGTTAAATTGGCAGAGCACCAAGTCGATCCGGAAGCCAAGGATCATTGGAAAAAGGGCAACGAGCTATTCGAAGAAAGCCGTTTCGAGGACGCGCTCAAGGAGTACACCGCCGCGGTACAGATAGACAAGGAGTATGGCGATGCGTATTTCAACCGTGCCCTTACCGAAAGGATACTGCACGACTATGATGGCGCAAGGAGAGACCTGGAGAGCGTAATAGAGCTGCAGCCGACCAGTTCCGATGCGCTGCTGCTTATAGGCGACATAGCCGAGACCAACAATGACCTGCTAGGTGCCAGGTTCTGGTACGAAAAATCCCTTGCAGCCAACCCTGACTACACAGAGGCCAAGAATAGGATAGAACATCTCGACACTCTGATGCATGCTGAAAAAGAAAAGGGCGGAGGCAGACCTGCCGTGTCAGGCAAGTCAAGTGCAAAGCAGGTTGAGGCTCAGCAGGCCAAGCCAAAGGAGCAGGAGGAACAGAAGGAAGTTATAGAGGAGGGCCAGATAAAGAAGCTGCCTTTTTACAAGTCGACGATGAAGTTTGACAGGGTGGTAGGACTTGAGAAGGTAAAGCGCTATCTCATGGAGAACGTGGTGCTGGCCATACAGAGGCCAGAACTGTTCAAGAAGTATGGCAAGAAGATGGGTATAGGATTGCTTCTTTACGGGCCGCCTGGAGTCGGTAAGACGCACATAGTAAATGCGATAGCTGGAGAAGCCGGCGCTAACGTCATAATAGCCAGAATAAACCAAATCGTGGACATGTATACCGGCAACACGGAGAAGAACCTTCACCAGATATTCGAGCAGGCGAGGAAGAACACCCCGTGTCTCATAATGTTCGATGAGGTGGACGCGCTTGGAGTGAAGAGGAGCGGCGGGGGAGAGGGCGGTGAAAGCTCTGCAATGAGGCTGGCAGTGAACCAGTTCCTAGTGGAGATGAACGGCGTGGAAGCGAACCCGGAGGGTATATTCGTAATAGGAACGACCAACCAGCCTTGGGACATGGATCCTGCATTGAAGAGGAGCGGAAGGTTCGGGGACAGCCAGTACCTGTCGCCTCCTGGCTTCAGGGACAGAAAGAAACTTTTCGAGCTTTACACAAGGAACTCGCCGAGGGGAAGGCTGCGCTACGGCAGGTTGGCTAGGGCAACTGCAGGCTACAGCCCCGCAGACATAGAGCGAATATGCGACAAGGCGAAGATGAAGCCATTGCTGCACGAGTACTCTAGAAGCGCGAGCAGGAAGCTCACAATGGGCGACATGCTGTCGGTTCTAAAAGACAAGGACTACAGCGGAAGTTCGCTTGATGAATGGTACCTCATGGTAAAGAAGGACGTTATAAGCAAGACAGAGACCCAGATAGTCGACGGTAAGAAGCAGGAGATAGTCAAGGAGGGTAAACTCGACGCACAGGAGAAGATACTTTACAAGACCATGATAAGGGACATAAAGCACAACACCAACAACATAAGGATAGAATTCAAGAAGTTCACAAGATGGTTCGCCATACACGTATTCTGATTCGTATCAGCGCTTTTCCTTTGCCATGTTGAGAAGTTCGTTCAGCACGGCGTGCACCTCGGTAACGCCGTCAAACTCCGTGAAATGGCCTCTTTTCGGGTGCACTATTATCTTGGCACCGAGATACTTACGCAGAATCTCGGAATCGGACAGGTTGATATACTGGTCGTCATCAGAGAATACAGCGCTTAGACGCTTGAGATGAACGCTCACTCTGGCTATCTCGATTTGGGAATTTAGCCACTCATCTGCTATGGCAACTCCTTCTGGCGTTTCTAGAGAGCCTTCCTTCAGGCTTAGCCAAGGCGCTACGAAAACAGCGCCTCCGACTGTGACTCCATCACCGAGTGTCTCTACGTACCTCAGTATCGTTTGGCATCCTACGCTGTGGCCGACGAAGTAAGTGTCTGCATCTGATTTCACGACAAGACGCGATAGGTAGGGCACCCATGAAGATATATGAGGGTGATCAGGATCAGGCATTTGGGGCACAAATACCTCAAACCCAAATTTGTTTAGTGTATCCTTCAACCACTTGTACCAATCGCTTTCTGGGCTTGCACCCCACCGGTGTATTATGAAGACACGATTTTGCAGCCACTCACCCGAGTATAAATGTTTTATCGCCTTTTGATTGCAATGGAATGCAGCTTCTGGCCGTGGATAGCTTAAGTCATAGGTCTGATAATAGGTTATGCGACCCAAACAAGTATAAAGCCTGGGCCGATGTCAATGCTATCTGCCATTGCCATTAGAAAGCGCTTTTCCCTTCAAGTAATCGGCGTCTAGCTTCTCATGCTTTTTCTTTTCAGTAAGCTCGTCTATTATCCTGCTCAATCCGGCGCTTAAAGCAAACAGGGTGATTTCTCCTTCTTCATAATTTTTGATTAATTTATTTGCTTTCGAGTATAGGTTATCTGCGCTCTCGTGTACCGCATCGTAAGCCTCTATTCGCAAAAGATGTTTGGGTGCTGGCGTATTGTGGTTGCCCTTCGAATCGTTTTTGCTATTTGCGGCTTCATTCCAGCTTTTCTTGTCATCCATATGATCAACGTGATGGTATTAAAGTTTGAATTATATATAAATTATGTTACAAATTTATGCAAAATTAGCATAATTTGTGTCAAATGTAACATGTGATTGTATGTCATCAGTATCTGATATGGTAAGGGTATACTTGAAGAACCGGCCATACGCCTTAGAAGCACTTAGTAGCGGAATAGTTAATTATAGCTCCTTAGCAAGGGCCTTGAAAAGTGAGCTTAATGTAAGCAGCGTATATGCGGTTAAAGCTGCAATAGTGAGATATGCCGAACAGTTAAGCAACGATAAGTATACTATAGAAGACAAGGCACTATCAGTCCTCAAGGACAATAGGCTTACATTGCTAAATTGTATGAATGTAGTTATAACAGATAGGGAGGTTGGCTTGAATGGAGACGTAGTAGCCAAAATAGGATCATTGTACATTTATTTGACGGATACTGAAGTCAGACAGATAACCATTAAGAAAATCAAAAATAGCATAATAAAATTACACGAGAATTGCTCTGTCATTTTAGTTAGTTCGACTCAAAAACTGGAGGATGTGCCCGGGGTGGTGGCCTTTCTAACATCAGTTTTCGCTGAACAGAGAATAAATGTTATAGAACTGATATCGTGTTATACGGAGACCATACTAGTGGTCAAAAAAGATGACGCTTTGAGGAGCTATGAACTGCTGTCTGAAATGACCAAGTGAAATCGGGCTGCTCTATATCCTAAAATCAAATCTGATGGGCCTGGAGAGATTTGAACTCTCGACCTCCCGATTATCAGTCGGGCGCTCCAACCAGGCTAAGCTACAAGCCCACAGCTTAAATATGCGATGCCATGCTTATTAAGTTTTTCTTGAAGCCATGGCTTCCAAATCCAATTCGACCACTTTGCCGGCGGGCTCTTCCTCGCGGAATACCTGGCTCTCGAACTTGTAGAGCTGCACATTCTGTTGCATCCAGTAATTCTCGGGTAACCCGGCTTTCACGCATGTCTCAGAAAGGAACTCATCAACACCCCAACCCTGCTCGATAGGGACTACCGGGAGCAGCAAGCCGGAGTAGACACCATATTGCAGCATCAGCCCGTCCCTGCCGATCTTAACTTCACTGCGCCTCTTGTCTGGATTGCCCTCTATTTTGAATAGTATAGACAGTATGCTTATCTCTATGGTAAGTTTGCCCAATTCAGCACTTGACAGGGGCCCAAATCTTGGATCCTCGAACGCGGCTGATATGGCCGCTTCTATTACAGAACGCTTAATTGGCTCAATAGCACGTGGGAAACCTATGCATCCTCTGAGCTCCTTGGACGGATAAAGCTCCAGCGTCACGAAAATACCGGAGTTCTGATCAAACGCAGACAGGGCGTTTGATATGAATGTCAAGTCCGCTTTAGGATTCGCGCAATATTGCTCTATGCACTTCCTTGCCGCTCTTATAAGCGTCTCTCCATCCTTGAGAGAATAAACTTTGATACCACCACCAATTAAATAAATCTCTAATTCCATATATATCTATCTAATCTCGTTCAACAGGTGATTACCTGCCGGATATCGAACCTAAAAATGCCGTGATTGAAGTTTATACCGATGGAGCTGCACGTGGCAACCCAGGCGACAGCGCTTCCGGTTTCATGGTCTTGTCCGATGGGGAAGTGATAAAGGAGCATTCTGTGTACAATGGAACCGCGACAAATAATTATGCAGAGTACACCGCGGTTATACTTGCGCTTAGATGGTGCGAAGAACACCTGCCCTGGCGTAATGATGTAGATATAAAACTTTATTCGGACAGCGAGCTGATAATAAGGCAGCTAAATGGCACTTATAAAGTGAAGTCGAAGGACCTTGAACCTTTGAACAAGGAGGCCAGCAGGCTAATAAAGCAATTCAAGCGGGTGCTACTTAATAATGTGCCAAGGGAAAACACTTACATAACACAGGTCGACAGGAACCTGAACCTCTTGCTCGATAAAATCTGACCGTTGTCCTATCTCAGGATTTTTTAAGCAGGAGAGAGAGCCAGATCAATGTTTACGAGATAGTAATATTTTTATATATCCTAAGAATATATATGATTAAGGAAGATGGTGGGTCTTACGGCATTTTCAAAGTTAGGTGATCTGCGCCATTCTTTTAAGGCAGCGCCAAGAGGGCAGGGCGTAACTGAGTACCTAATAACTTACAGCTGGGCGCTCGCCATAATAGGCCTCATAATAGTCGGTCTGTTCTATTCCGGCGTATTTGGTACACCGAGCACAC
>JAJYYB010000010.1 GCA_021801355.1 Microcaldota archaeon
CGGACCCCTAGATTCATGGCTGGAGGGTTGCCCTGAGACACCGTGCTCGCTATCATCGACGCAGGCGCTATTCTGGGTCAACCTGCCCGGCGGCGAGTCAGCGCCAAACACGGTAATCTACATGGTCTTCAATTCCCTCAGCACTGAATTCGACGGTTCTGTAGCTGGCGAGGCGCCGCAGCTGAGTCACTCTTACGCCCAGTACGACAACGGCAATTCTGTATTCAGCTTCTACGATAATTTTAAGGGACCGATATTGGGTTCTGCATGGATCGCTTCAGGCACTTCGTATTCTGTCAGCAATGGATTGAGTGTCACAGGCTTCTCCTCGACCTCGAATCCAGGGATAACTAGTGCTAGCGCCACTTACAGCCCTCCTATAATAATAGACGGGTATGGCCAGGATGCTGGTACCGATGACGGCTATTATGTAGGTCTTTCCACCGGGACTCCAGGAGGCTCCACCCATGAACACGTTGGCTTTAGGGCCGGGGGTAGTAGTACGCTTGTTGGCGAAGAGGATAATGGCGGATGTGGCGATGCGACCTCCGCTGTAACATCATCCACAACAAACGGCGTATGGACAACATTGGTAACCTCTACATCAAGTTCTGCTTTCCAGCTAAATTACGGGACGGCGTATTCGACAGCAGGATGCGCGCCTGCATATCCTGGGTATGTCGTAGCTGTGATGGGCTTCTCATCAGATCCAGAAACATTCGCCAACGCCAAGACGCTAACATGGATACGTGTAAGAGCTTACCCACCAAGCGGCGTGATGCCAAGTGCGGTACCTAGCGGCGTTCAATAGTATATATTTTCCTTCGCACCAATGCACTTTGCTAACATGCGAAATTGGGCTTAGGCTCACTTGAATATGTTTATCCCGTTCGGAGTTATCTCGTACGGGACAGGATTAGTCCTATGGTTAGTCCTCCTCATCTTAACTATTCTTATCATGTACTGGAAGCTCCCCTCCACGCTGCTCGTAGTCAGGGCTATTATGCCGTCGAACATGAAAGTCCCGTAAAGCCCGCTTACGTGTGACGACTCTAGTGAGTTTGTCTCCATTGTCACAAGAGTGGTGACGCCCAACTGCTTGAAGTTCGCTATCATGAGGTTTATTGCACGAGTGAAAGCCCTGTCGTCCTCGTAAAGGGTCCTCAATGTGGTCAGCGAATCTATGACGACCAGCTTGGAGCCGTTCGATTGTATCTCCTTGTTCAGGTCCGCGAGCACGGCCTCGAACGCCTCCCTGCTTTTGATGCTAGTAATTATAGGCATGGCCATTATGTTCAGCTTCCTTGAGGTCACTAGCTCGTCTATGTCCTCAAAATATAGGAATGCGTTCTTAGCGTTGGATATGACGGCCTCTACGCTCTCTTCGAACGTTATGAAGGTGCCGGCTATGTCGACTTCGGCATTCCTGTAAAGTATCTCGAACGAGAGCAGTGTCTTGCCGGTGCCCGGATTACCTGAGATCAGGACCTGGCTCCTGCCAGGTATCCCGCCATAAAGCATGTCATCGAGGCCGTTCACTCCGGTAACAACGCGCTCTACGAAAAAACGCTGTTCGGTTGCCATTTGAAAACCAACTAATCAGAGGACGTTGTCTACCGATATAAGTGGCGTTATCCCGTTGTTGCTTATCACATAAGGCACGGTCTTGAAGCTGTGCTTTGTGCCGCGCATCTTGAGCACCTCGAGGCTGTGTATCCTGTTGCGCTCCTCAGGAGTGGAGTAAAGCGCTATTATGCCATCGTAGATGAAGAACTCGGGCTGGTACTTGAGGCTTTCCCTGCTTAGGGTCTGCACCTCGAGCGTGAGTATCGAAGTGACCTTGAGGTTTTTGAGCAGCGAGAGCAGGTTCAACGACAGCATCCTGTATATCAGTGAGTCATTTACAAGCAGCTTGAATGTTGTGAGCGAATCTATCACTATGCGGGTTGCGCCGTGAGCCTTGATCGACTGTGCAATCTGGCCCGTGGCAGAGCTGAATACGTAGTTCATCTCCCCGTCCTGACCGCGGCCGCCCCCTCGTATCGTGTCCTTTATGTCAGCGCCTTCGACTGAGAGCATGCCATTGCCGATTAGGGCATCTATGTCCTTGAAATCCGTAAACGCATCGCGGGCATTCTCAACTATCTGATCAGGATCCTCCTCAAGCGAGAAGAGTATTGACCTGTTGCCCGCTTTCGCGTTCTTGTATAGAAACTCGAACGCAGTCAGGGTCTTCCCAACGCCTGGGCTGCCTGCGAGGGCCACTTGGTTGCCCTCAGGGATACCATTGTTTAGCATCTTGTCAAGTATGCTTACCCCTGTGGTTACGCGCTGCCTCATTACCGATGCACCTAAATCTGGAATCAGTACTGGATTGAGTATTAAATTGAAAGGCTAAATACCTTAGCTTATGACGGGCTTTTCTTATAGATACGAGGCTTGCCCGTATGAAGCGTGCACCAAAACGGCTCAAATATGGCGCTTCATTCGACTTTATGCTGTTCTAAAGAGCCGTGGCCTTCTGTAGCTGCATATTGTGCTGCATCTAGAAGCGTTTTAATACCTGAAGAGCGTATTTTATTACTGGAATTGTTAGTGTTTGCAATGGTACAGAAACAGGATGTGATAAACGCCCTGATGGGATGCACTGATCCTGAGCTCAACGCGAGCATAGTTGACCTCGGGCTCATATATGGCATAAGGATAGGCAACGGGAACGACGTTAAGCTAACCCTTACGATGACCTCACCGATGTGCCCTGTCACAAGCGTCATACTGGCTGATGCGCAGCTAAGGCTTGAGGCCATCAATGGGGTAGGGAAGGTCGAGGTCGATCTCGTCTGGGAGCCGATGTGGAGCCCTGAGATGATGACCGACGAGCTTAAGTACAGGGAATGATACTCCATTGTTAAATAGGGATGCAGCGTTGATTGCGATCCGAAATAACGCCTTATAAAACTTATTATGCTTAATAATGTAAGGTTTGTTTTGAATGGTGAATTGAATGAGCGATGCTAAGGCTGGTGCGGCTGGGCCGCGCAGGGAAAGGACTCTTGTGCTTATAAAGCCGGATGGCGTTGAGAGGGCTATCATAGGCAAGATTATAACCAAATTTGAGGATGCTGGACTGAAAGTAGTAGGGATGAAACTGCTCAAGGCTGACGAGGAAACCGTAGGCAAGCACTATGTGTATGATGAGAAGTGGCTTTTTAGCGTCGGAGAGAAGACCAAGAAGTCTATGAGGGAGAAGGGCGTGGAGATGAAGGAGACGGAGCTTGAGATAGGAAAGCGTGTGAGGAACTTCCTGATGAAGGACCTGACAAGGTCTCCGATAGTCGCCCTGGTCCTTGAGGGCTATTACACGACAGAGGTCGCGAGGAAGATAGCAGGCGCGACGCAGCCAAAGACTGCGGAACCTTCAAGCATAAGGGGTATGTACGCCAGCGACAATTATGAGTTGGCGGACGCGCTAAAGAGGCCGGTAAGGAACGTAGTGCACGTATCTGAGAGCAAGGAGATAGCTGAGAAGGAGATAACGTTATGGTTCAAGGACTCTGAACTGCTGGACTACAGGCGCGCGGATGAGGGCGCATTGTTCGGAGCTTGAGGTTCCGGGACGGTTTCGCATTTGGATGATTTTATGGAGCTAGACATAGGCAGGGTATCGACCGACAGTTTCGGCACATTGATCAACAATAGGACGGTAGCCATTTTTGTTATCATAGGTGTGGCGTTCGCTACGGCCCTTTCTGCCGTCCTTGCGACTGAATTGCAACCGCTGCTTATTGAAATTAGCTCCGGTACTCTTCCGAGCCTTACCGTACTTGAATCGTTCGCATCCCTCCTTGAGATAGGATTGACGGTGATTATAATCAGCTACCTGTTCGGCATTTTCATAGCCGGCGGGGTGATAAGCAGCGCTGATGCAGGATCGAAAGCCGATTTTGTCAGCGCAGCGAAGAACTCCTTGGAAAGGTTCTTTTACCTTATCGCAACATCGATACTCTTCTCGATAATTTTCCTGATAGGGCTCGTATGCCTGATAATACCTGGGTTGTATCTTTACGTAAGGCTATGCCTGGCCTACCCTGAAACGGTCATCAATAAAAAAGGGCCGATCGAAGCTCTGAAGAGCAGTTGGGCAGCGACGAAAGGGAATGAGCTGCAGATATTTGCAATCCTTGCAATAGTAGAGATAATTGTATTCGTGATAGGTCTTATGGCCGGCGCACTGGCTTATGCAGGCGCCGCTGCGCAGATTGTAGGGATTTTCATATCGGGATTCTTCGGATACGCTTTGATAATATCTGAAGTGCTCATATATGAGGCGCTCAAGCCGGTAAGCATGCCGGCCGAGAGCAAAGCCAAGCCGAAAGCAAAGAAGTGAACCCTGAAAAGGGCAGCAAATCCAGCGTGGTGTTCTTATGATAAGGCAGCCTATAATTGTTGTCATGGGCCACGTGGACCACGGCAAGACAACGCTTCTGGATAAGATAAGGAACACTGCGATAGCAGCGAAAGAAGCGGGGCAGATAACACAGCACATAGCAGCAAGCGAGGTGCCCATCGATGCGATAAACAAGATATGCGGGCCGGCGCTGAAGAATAGCTCGGCGAAAATAACTATACCTGGCTTGCTCTTTATAGACACGCCAGGACATGAGGCCTTCACGAACCTAAGAAGGCGTGGCGGGAACGTAGCCGACATAGCGATAGTGGTGGTCGACGTTTCGCAGGGCTTCGAGCCGCAGACTATAGAGGCCATAGAGATACTTAAGGAATACAAGACCCCGTTCGTGGTTGCAGCAAACAAGGTGGACCTGATTACAGGATGGCACAGCACGAAGTCAAGCAGTATAGTAGAATCGATAAAGCAGCAGGCGCAGTACGTTTCAGCGGAGCTGGACAACAGGATTTACAAGGTAGTCGGCTCGCTGAGCGAACTCGGATTCTCGAGTGAGAGGTTTGACAGGATAAAGGATTTCCAGAAGGAACTGGCCATAGTCCCGATCAGCGCAAAGACTGGTGAGGGGATTGCAGAGCTCCTGATGGTCGTTACCGGGCTTGCGCAGAGGTTCCTGGAGATGGAGCTGAACATAGAGGTGAAGGGGCCCGGCAGGGGCAGCATACTTGAGAAACATGAGATCACCGGGCTCGGCACAACGATAGACGTGATACTTTACGACGGCACGCTGCACGTGAACGACAGCATAGCTTTCGCCACGCAGAACGGCATAGCCAGGGCGAAGGTGAAGGCGCTGCTGAAGCCGAAGCCGCTCCACGAGATACGCGAATCGACAAGCAATTTCCTTTACGTTGACGAGGTCAACGCTGCGAGCGGGGTAAAGATAAGCGGCACAGGGCTTGACGATGCAATGCCAGGATCGCTAGTCATACAGACGACAGATCCGAACTATGAGAGCCAGATAGCACAGGAGATACAGGACGTTTTCATGGGAGACGGCAGCGGCGTGGTGCTGAAAGCCGATTCTATAGGTAGCATAGAGGCGATATCGAAACTGCTCAAGAGCGATGGGTTCAAGATCGCGAAGAAGGCGATAGGGGACGTAACTAAGCGCGACGTGATTGACATGTTCACGATGAGCGCGGCCGACCCTACGAGCGCCGCGATACTCGCATTCAACGTCTCTATAGATGCAGATGCGCAGGAGGCATCGCAAGCAAGCAACGTAACTATACTGCAGAACAACGTGATATACGGGCTCATAGACGATTACAAGAAGTTCGTGGAGCGCAGGCAGCACGACGTGAAGCAGAAGGTGGAGAGCGCCATAATGTTCCCGGGCATGGTCGAGGTCGTCCCTAACGCGTGCTTCAGGGCATCGCACCCTGCGATATTCGGGATAAGCGTGCTAAGCGGCAGGGTAAAGCCGGGATATTTGATGATGAGCGACAACGGGATAGTCATAGGACGCATAAAAGAGATGCAGAACGATAAGGCCCCACTGGACTCGGCAAAGAAAGGAGATAGCGTAGCCGTATCAATGGACGAGCCTACTTTCGGCAGGCAGGTCAGGGACGGACAGATAATGTACACCAGGGTAACCGACAGCGACGAGAAGCTGCTGAAGGGCGAGTTCGCGAACCTGATAAGCGACGAGGAAAAGGACCTCCTGGCAAGAATAAACGAGATAAAAAAGAGCGCGAAACTTAAATAGCAAGCTTTGCATGCGGAGTACTTGTTTAGCTCATAACTGTATCCGCAGCTAACCCCTGCAACAGAAATTGATTTGGAATTTTGCGTCCAATCTTATTCAGCGACCAGAATGGCACCAAAATACGATGAGTTGTTGGAAGCCGTTAATTCCCTGAAAAAGAGGACAGCGACCTGAAAACGATGCTAGGCGACCTCAGCGCAGAAAATAAGAATCTGAAGGTAGAACTCGAAAATGTAAGGAAGGAAAGGAGGTAATTCGCCTACCTTCCATATTTGGAGCGCAGTTCTGAATTGCATATGCACGGTATTTAAGCCTTCTTGGCATTATCCTTATTTAATATTTTCCGAGACGGCAGACGCATGAAAAATGTGGGATTTGAATGGCAAAAACAGGCAAGAGCATATTTGTAGAGCAGGTAAATGGCATACCTGTCAACGAGCAGGCCATAGAGTACGTAGAGCGGAAGGGAGTCGGCCATCCTGATTCTCTGATCGATGGGATCTGCGAGAAGGCTAGCATCGAGCTGAGCAAGTACTATCTGGATGAGATCGGAAGCGTACTCCACCACAACGTCGACAAAGGACTCGTAGTTGGTGGCTCCTCAACAGTAACTTTCGGCAAGGGCATTATAACAAGGCCCATAGAGATAATAATAGCAGGCAGGGCGACGGCGGAGTACGAAGGAAAGAAGATACCTGTCGATGAGATAGCGATCAGGGCTGCAAGGGACTACCTCAATGAGCACACCCGCTTCCTTGACATACAGAATGAAGTCGTGATAAACTCCAAGATACTGAGCGGATCGGCCGACCTGACGCAGATATTCAAGAGGAACAGCGCCGCGCCCCTCGCGAATGATACATCTTTCGGCATAGGCTTCGCTCCGTTCAGCGAGACAGAGAACCTTGTGCTCGAGACGGAGCATTTCCTTAACGGCAAGGAGTACAAGGCCAGGCTGCCTTCGGTAGGGGAGGACATAAAGGTCATGGGGGTGAAAGAAGCAGACAGGATAACCCTCACAATAGCGATAGCATTCGTGGCGAAGTACATAAGCGATATGGATGAATACGTAAGGATAAAGGAGACCGTATCAAATGACGTCAAGAACTTCGCCAAGAAGTTCACTAAAAAAGAGGTAGAGGTGCTGGTCGATACTGGTGATTCTCATGAAAGGATGGAGATTTATCTGACCAAGTCGGGCCTGAGCTGCGAGGCGGGAGACGACGGGGAGGTTGGCAGAGGCAACAGGATAAACGGCCTCATAACGCCTTTCAGGCACATGTCGCTTGAAGCGGCAGCCGGAAAGAACCCCATAAACCATGTCGGCAAGATATACAACGTGCTCGCAGAGGAGATAGCGCATGATGTAGTGAAGCTTTATCCGCAGATAAAGGAATGCAACATTTCAGTAGTGTCGCAGATAGGAAGGAGCATTGCGGATCCCAAGAACTTGAGCATAAAGGTAATAATGGAAAATGGGGAGAAGATAGACCCCATACAGAGCAAGGTCTATGCGATAGCTGACGAGATGCTGGACAACATAAGGTTCCTTACGAACGAGATAATAGCCGGGAAGTACGGAATGTTCTGATGCATGGTTCATTTCTTGTACAGTTTCTTTGATATGAATGGGGCAAGGGCGAGCTTCGTGGCCTCCTTGAACTCCTCGGTCCTGTCGGTAAGCCCGTCAGTGAGCACGCTTATCGTGCCTACTGTGCGCCTTATCCTGTTCTCGCTGTCGCCCATCATCTCCTGCACTATTGGGCCAAGCTCATTGCCTGCATGCAACCTCCTGGCTATGTATTTTGGGAGCAGCGCCCTGCCGCTGGATCCGATTCCTACTGCGCCTTTTCTGTCTATTATTACCACCCAGCCACCAAGGAACATCCCGTAAGAATTCTGGTGCACTGCGCCCTCGAGACCTATGCCATAAGCCGCGCCTTTGACTTCCATTAGCGCATTTTTGGCCCTGTTTGCAGCGCCCTTGATGCCTTCCTCGTCGCTCATCGGCTGTGGCCTCACCCCGGAATCAACTTTTACAGGTACGAGTTCAACGCCCTTCCACACCTTCGGCAGCACCGACTTAACCGCGCGTATCTTTATTTTGCTGGTCGTGCCTATCGCAATCTTCATTTCAAAACCAATTACAGTTGTGCGAGCACCTTCGCGGCTATGTCCTTGCCTAGCAGGCGCTCCACAGAACCGGGCGCAGCCCTTACGTCAGCTACGGTCTTTATCCCGTTGTTGAAGAGCAGGCGCGCCCTGACCCTTCCGATCTGCTCGAGCCTTATCAGGTCAAGCAGCTCGTCCTTTATGCCGTACCTCAGCCTCACTCTGGCGTTTATCAGCTCGTGCTGCGACACGCGCATCAGCTTAGCAAGCTCTATAGACGCATACATAAGCCAGTCGGCATTGAGAAGCTTGTTGTAAAGCAGTCCGGGAGTGGTCGAGTACTTCTTGATTATCATCGGCTCCTGTACCTCGTCCATCCACTCCTTAAGCATAAGGGCGGTGCTGAAGGCCTTCACCGGATCGTAATAGTAGTCGAGCGTCTCGTAGGAATTGCCGAGTATCTTGTCCTTGTTGAAGTGCATGTAAGCAGCGAACTCTTCCTCGGCTTCCCCGGTGGCCTTGACGTAAGGGCGCATCTCTATAGTGTTAGATATCATGTACAACGTTCCAATCGTGTCCTTGGCCTTGGAGAGAGAATCGGTGATCCATTTTGCGGATAGCGGATCTATGTAGAGTTCGCTCACCCGCTTCCCTATCCTGGTGGCCTTGTAATGCATCTTCATAGAACCTGACTTGACCGTCTCGATGAGATTCCATTTCTCAAGGTCAAGAAGCACCTCGTCGATCACGTTCTTTATGTGCCTTGAGTTGCCGTATTGGAAGCTGTAGAAACTCTTGTCAATGAAGCCGTTTATGGACTTCTTGTCGTTAAGGAAATCCTCCGCTATGAACGCGAGTATGTGGCTCCTGAGCACCGGCGCGATGCCCAGCTTAGACTGCACCGGTTCCGGATCCGCGACTATGTAGCTCTCGTAAAGCTTCTGTATCCTGTCCTTCGAATTTGCTATGATGAGCGCCCTGCCCTCTGTATCGAAGCTGGGGCGGCCTGCCCTGCCGAAAAGCTGCAGCACCTCATTTATGCCGAGCATCTCGTTGGATCCCTCATCGAACCTGCTTATGTCCCTGACCAGGACGGTGTGCGCAGGGAGGTTGACGCCGTATCCGAGGGTTGTCGTCGAGCATATGACCTTCAGCATGTTGGACTTGAACGCATCCTCTATGTAGCCGCGCTGGGCGTTGAGAAGGCCAGAGTGGTGGAAGGCTATGCCCTTCTTTACCAGCAGGGAAAGCTTCTTGCACTGCTCTGTGGGCCTTTCTAGTACGTTGAGTACCTTATCGCCAAGTTCCTGGAGCCGCTGCCTCTCGCTTGGTAAAAGCATGCTTTCGACATGCTGCGAAAGCCTGGCTGCCCCGGCCTCGGCGTTCCTTTTGGTCGCATAGAAGATAAGCGCTTGCTTCCCCTGAAGCAGGGTATCCTCCGCCACCCTCACCTCGGGCAGGTCGCTCGTGCCCTTGAGCTCTGTCGCCTCGAAGCCATCGTACGAATCGGATGGATAATATGCATTCCCGTCATGCACTATGCCTTTCTTCAGCTCCACAGGCCTGTAGTCGCTGTGCACGAGATGGGCCTTCATCCATGAGGCTATTTCCTTGGCATTGCCTATGGTTGCGCTTAAAGCTATCATCTGGGCATCCGATATTGTTGATAGCTTTGTCATCAGCAGTTCAAGCGTAGGCCCCCTTGATGTGTCATCAAGCATGTGCACTTCGTCGAAAACTATGCATCCTATTGATGGGAACCAGTCTATGCCGTGCCTTATCAGGCTGTCGAACTTCTCGGTCGAGACGAAAATCATCTGGAATCCGGAGAGCCATGCGTCGCTTGAGTCTAGGTCCCCTATAGACATGGCAGTCTTTATGTATGGATATGCCTGCTTGAATCCATCGTACTTCTCCTTCACGAGTGCGCGCATGGGCGCTATGTAAATGGCTTTCTTGCCCCTGGATATTATTGAGTTTGCGCATGCTATCTCGGCTACGAGCGTCTTGCCGCTTGCTGTCGGGGATGCTACGACTATATTGTCCGACGAAAGTAGCCCTGCCTTGATCGAGAGCTCTTGCGGCGGGGTCAGGGTCCTTATGCCGCGCTGCTCAAGGGACTCCAGTATCTCGCCTGGCATCCTGCCCTTGAGCGATGAGACTTCCATGGCAGTAAATTGTGCTCTAATATATTTAATTATAGGCCGCCTATTTTGCCTCCCGGATTCCCGCCATTAATTGCGCCTTATTATCGGCTCCACGTATAAAAATTTAAACCCTTAGTGTGATTATTCTTAGTATGTTTAACAGGCGTGGACCCAAGGCACAGATAGCGCTCGAGTTCATAATAGTGTATTCTTTCGTCCTTGTGCTATTCCTGATTGTGTTCGGCCTCATAATAAGCCAGAGGGCGCAGGGCATAACCCAGGAGGAGTACGGGTCGCTGCAGCTCATAGCGCAGAACATCGCCGGGTACGTGGACCAGGCTGCGAGCGCAGGCAACGGCTACTCCGCCACTTTGCTACTCCCACCCTCTTCCGGTGCGCTCCCGTACAACATATCTATATCGACGACAGGAATAGTAATAGCCGCCACGCTTTTTAGCGGGCAACCAATCACTGCAGACGCTTACAGCATTGGCAGGAATCTCAACATACAAGGCACGCTGAACTCCAGCCTCAGCGGCAACGGTATATCAGTGTATTCGATACCGACAGCCTCGGGAGAGATAAGCTTCTACAATTCCAAGGGCGCCATATACATAGACAAACAGCCAGTATCTACTCTCAGCCTGCCGAGCTACATGGCCGTGAACGTGATAGGGGACCTTAATGCCGCATCGTTCGACGGTGTCAACAGCCATGCGTACGCTTCCAACTCTGTCAACCTGGGGCAGTCATCCACGATATCCATGTGGATATACCCGTCAAACTCGCAGGTCGCAGCCTCGAGCAACATGATAAGCAAGGGAACGGGGCAGCCTTTCATAGAGCTATACGGCAATAACGCTGTGATAGCCGGCGTATCGGGCTCGAGCAACACTGTACCTGCATCGTTTACTCCGGCCTCATGGACCTACATCGCTGCATCATACGTGAACGGCAATATGATAAACATTTATACGAACGGTAACTACATAACCAATGTCGTCGCGCCGCTTTCGATAAGCAATACAGTCAATATGATACAGTTGGGCATGGCATTCAACGGCTCAATAGCTGATGTCCAGCTCTACAATTCGGCGCTGTCAAATAGCGCAATAAGCTATCTTTACGGAGAGGGGCTTGGCGGCGCGCCGCTCAGCGCGAATTCTATAGTAGCGTGGTGGCCGATGAACGGCAACGCCCAGGACTATTCAGGAAATGGCAATAACGCAGCGCCATACAACGTGAGCTTCACCAACGTTTTGCAGCTTGGCATAAAAATCAGGAGCGGACAGGGGACCAACTCGAGCGGAGACCTTTTCGGCACGGTGACCAGCAGCGGCTACGCCTACAGGCTCTCGCCGAACGGCAAATCTTTGGCTGCCCATACCAACAGCACAGGAAGCAAGTCGGAATTCGTTACTGGAAATGCAATCGGAATAACAAACGTAACAATTAACGCCTACAATTACAACTCTTCTGCCCTAGGAAATCTGGTTGGCTGGTGGCCGATGAATTCAGGCTACGGCAACGTTATATACGATCTGAGCGGTTCATACAACAACGCAGCTTTCCAGGCAGGCTCGTGGAGCCCGTTGGCTGCCAACGCAACAGAACTCAATGCCGCATCGTTCAACGGCCGTAACAGCATAATAAGCGGTACACTCTCCGTAGGCTCGAGCAACATAACTATATCGGCATGGATAAACGCGAGCGTATACGGTACATATCCACAGAACATAGCTTCCATATCGGCCTCGAACGCGAATACCGAGGCTATAGGGATAAACGGGATAGGCGGGAACGCGCTTCTGAGCATAAATGGCCAGACTGTGATATCGTCTGGCGCGCTGAACCCGAATGCGATTTACATGGTCACAGGGATATGGAACGCGAATAATAGGACGGTGGCTTTATACATAAACGGATCGCTGGCAGGGAGCGCGACGAGCAACGCGCTTTCAAACCTTACGGTAGCAGGCTTTAGCATAGGCGGCAATTACCTTGGCATAAACACCTTCAATGGGCTCATATCCAATGTGCAGATTTATGACTCTGCGCTCTCAGCTGCCCAGGTTTACTCTCTCTACAGGTCAGGATTGACTAATGCCCCATTGGCAGGTGCAGGGCTGTTCGGGTGGTGGCCGCTGGACAACGGCCAGACTGATTATGCCGATATCAAAGCGGTCCAAACCCAGGGCGGCATCTCATTCAGGCAGATAAGGTACTTGAACAACCAGAGCCGCGTGAACTTATACGTTCCGAGTTTCAACGGCATAAGCAATGCGATAACGGCAAGCGGATATTCTTCGCTCAGCCAAATGACAATGGCAGTATGGTTCTACTCATCGAATTACACCGGCAAGACGCAGCTGCTGCTGAACAGCACAACAGGATTGTGGAAGATGGGTTTCAATTCAGCAAACCAGCTTTACTTTGACCCAGGAACGACAGGTGGTGGCGTAACGCTGCAAAATACTACAATAAAGCAGAATACCTGGTATCAAATGACGGTAACTGCGCAGACCGGAGGCGACTATACAGCTTACCTTGACGGCGTAAAGGTTGGTAGAGGGACAATGGGCAGCAGCATAGGGAACAGCGGGGAGATAGTTTTCGGGGCCGGCGGCTTTACCGGCCAGCTTGCAGATGCCCAGATATACGACACTGCACTTAGCCTGCCGCAGGCGCAGCAGCTCTACCTGCAGGGGCTGCCCCTTTCCGAGAAATTGAATGTGTCATCGAGTTGAGATAATGGCAAGAACGATCAATTACAAAGGACAGTTCTGGAGTTTCGACATAATATTCGCCATAGTGATATTTGGAGTGGCGATCACCGTGCTGACTTATACGTGGTTCAACATAAGCACACAGCTCGCCATATCTTACGGAGGATCGGGTTCGCTACTTCAGCTTCAAGCGCAGGCGCTTTCTACCAACCTGCTCTCCACAGGGTCGCCGTCTGACTGGCAGAGCCTTGTAGCGATAAACAATGTGTCGTCATGGAGTAGCGTCAGCATAGGCATCGCATCAGCACAGAAAAGCACGGCGATATCGCCGAGCAAGCTCTATGCATTCATAGACATGGCCAACACCAATTATTCCTCGACCAAGCAGCTCCTCGGTATCGGATACGACTATTACATAACTATAACAGGAGGGTCATACAATATAACTATAGGACAGAACCCAAGCGCCCATCAGGCGCTCACGGTTTACGTGGTTACGTCAGGGTCGAGCATAGGCAGTACGCCAGTCATTGTAAGGACCATGCTTTGGACCAACAAGGCGCTGTCGATAGACTGATAACATGAGGAGCATTGAAAGACCGTCAAGCAAGGGCTTCCTGTTCAGCCTGGACGCCCTCTTCGCGCTAATAGTCGCAAGCGCGGCGATATCGATACTTCTCTATGCAGACTTTACCTCGACTGGCAGCTACGTCAGCCCTGCTTCCCAGACATCGTCGCTTTTAAACGAGCTTGCCACGATGAACGCAGGAGGCGCGGTTAGCATATATGCCTCTGATCTGGAAAACCAGGGCTTGGTAAATCAGGCGGCTTGGCCGCAGTTCGGAAATAATCAGGGCATGAATTCCAGCACGGCCTACGGTCCGAGCGGTTCGCAGGTGATGTTCACATTCACGTCTAATGAGGTACAGACGCCACCTGTTGCGGCGCAGGGCCTTGTGGCATTCGGGGCTGGCGCAAGGCTTTACGCGCTGAACGCAAGCACTGGGAACGTGGTAATAAACATGTCCACGACAACCGGGATAAATGCCACCCCGATAATATTCAACAATGAGATCCTATATGCCAATTCGAGCTGCGTCGACGCAGTAAGCACGACGACCAACAGCGTATCGCCACCAAAATTTTGGGCATCGCCCATCTGCACCGGAAAGCCGATAAGGTATCCTCTGGCGATTGATGGCGCGTATCTCGGCTTCGCAGCGGGCAACGCGATATATCTGGCCAATCCCGAAACTGGGGCTATGCTGGCGAACACCGTGATGCCTGACATGAGCGCGGGATCGCCTGTTTACATGAATGGCGAGATACTAGATTCCGTGCGCAATTCTTCATGCCATAACGTACTTGTAGCGCTGGACTACAATGGCACGGCCATGGTGCAGCTTTGGAGCGACACGGTACCATCATGCTCTGCTACTAACCCAATGCTCAGCACGCCGGTCAATTTCGGAAGCGACATAGCGGTCACCAACGCGACGTCATTCACAGTCTTCTCGCCTAACGGGGTGGTAGCATACCAGCCCGATACGATCGGCGGAGTAGCCGAAGGGGGCGTAGCAGTGAGCGGAGGCGGATCGCCTTATGCATATGTTGATACTGCCAACGCGATGTACATACTACATCTTTCTGGTAACGTCATCTCAAACCAAGCCGTAGCCAACGTGCTCAGCAACAGTTACAATGACACGCCGTCCCTAGCGCAGTCTACCGGAATCGTTTATATCCCGGCAGGGCCTTCGCTATACGCTTATTCGGCGGGAAGCGGCGCATACCAGTGGAAGGTCACGCTCCTGCCATCGCAGAACTACAGCCTGTATGACGGGGCCGCAGTGGCATTCGGCAATCTCTACGTATCATTTGGGAAGACGCTGTATGCTTTGGGGACATACAAAGCACAACCGAGCCAAAGCATGCTTGATACGATTGCGAGCATGTACTTGAACGACTACGGAGGTCAGGCGAACCGGCTCATGGAGAAGATAAGCCCGTCATACCTTTACGGCATGCTGATAAACGGCCGATATGCGCCTTCGCTCACAATGGCGGAGTTCAATTCTGCAAACAGCATTGTGGAGGTGCCGAATTCCAATTCTATAGAAGTTTCAGGCAAGAATATAACTATAACAGGCTGGTTTTATGCCAGGAACTTCCATACGAATCCTGAATTGGATGGATTCATAGCAAGTAAATACGGCGAGTACGCGTTAGGCATAAACGCCTCGTCCGCTAGCCTTGCGACCCCATGGGTTTCGATAAACGCAAGCGGGGTCAAGAATTACAGCGTAAGCTATCCGCTGTCTTATGGCACGTGGTATTTTGAGGGCGTGTCTTTCAACGGAACGACGTTGAGCATGTATATAAACAGTAATCAGATAAAGAACATTCCTGTAAGCGGTACGCTCGGGACGACTTCTATGCCACTTATAATAGGCTGCATGAATGCCGGAGGCTCATGCACGTCAAACACCGTATTGAATGGGAGCTTGGCCGGAGTACAGGTCTACGGGAGCGCGCTCAATTCGAGCCAGATGGAGACGCTTTACCAGGAGGGCGCCTTCGGAGCGCCTATAAGCGGCAAATCCGATGAGGCATGGTGGCAGCTTGATGGCAGCGCGAGTGATTACAGCGGCAATGGGGTAAACGGGGTCGCTTACAACATGAGCTACAACTCAACCAATTACGTGCCTTCCAGCCTACTGAACGCTTTCCAGATCAGCAAGGCGTCATCGCCAGTTTACATATCAACGCATGGAAAGTACAGCATATACAACATAAGCATAGCAGTATGGAAGTGATTATATGGCAAGTACAAGCAAGGGTATACTGTTCACGCTCCTGACCATACTGTTATTCATACTCATGCTCGGCACTCTGATAACGTACGTCATACTGAATATAAACTCTGAGAATCTTGCCTCGAGCAGCGCTCTGGGCATAGGCACACAATCGGTAATAACGGCTGCATCTGGAAGCGCACATGACTTCCTGCAGGGAAGCCTTTCGGATGCGCTTCACTCCCTGATAGCTTATGAAAGCACGCCGTCTCTGAGGCACGACCGCTTCGTGAACAATACGGCAGGCACGCTGGAAAGTATGATTTACAACGGAACCGCGTTTGGAATGAGGATACAGAACATGAGCGTAACGCTATCAAATTACACATCACAGATCGAAGGGCTTGCAGAGCAGCAGGACATACGGCTGACCATCGAGAATGCGAGCGTAAGCGTTTTCCAGACGACACCGTACAGCATAAATGCAAGTTACACTGCGCTTGACGTGATAAACACTACTACTGGAATAATATACTACCCTGTAAACGCGACAGCGGGGGTGCAGCTGAACGGCACTGTGAGCCTCGCCAGCGCAGAGGAGGCCAATCCTACTGTAATGACGTTCAGCAATTATACCGCTACCAATCTGGTCGGCGGCGTGCGGGCCAATAACGGAAGCCAGTCACCATTCATGTTCGTCTATGGTACGATGGTAGTCATACCGTCAGGTACGCCAACATGCAGTGCGGTGCCGCAGAAATTCAGGAACGGCGATTTCATACTCGCTGCTGCTAACAGCGTCGACATAAACCAGAGCATATGTGGCATGGGAGGGCTGGTCACCGCAAGTTTAAACCAGACAGGCTTCCCGCCACTCGGGCCTTATCTAGCGTATGGTAACACAGGCATATTCAACTCTATATCGAACGGCACGGCGCTCCTGCTTGACGGGAACGCACTTGAGCTGCTTAACATATCAGCCGCACAGTACTACGGGGTGCAAAAAGGCGACTACTTTGCATCCAAATTCGTCCCGTCATACCTTGACAGAGCGGATGGCCACCTCGCTGACAAGTCACCTTACGGGATTTTCTCGCTGGGCGGATTAAGCACTCTGGTGGCAAGCTTTGCGGACAACGGAAACATTATAGTAGCCAATTCTAATACGCTTAACCCAGGATCAAATACGATGAGCGCTTTCGCGTGGGTTTACTTAAACACTACAACATCTACTGCGAACATAATACAGAAACCGGGAGCTTATGGCATCGGAATAGGCACTGGCGGTGCGCAAAAGTTCCAGCCGGTAGGTTCAGTCGGCTCTAACGGAATCTGCAATTCGCCGCCCTTCGTTCTCTCGCAGAATGCATGGCATTTCATCGGATTCACGTACAATGGCACATCCATAAACGATTATGTAGATGGCACAGCTTACTGCAGCGTGGCTCTCGAAGGCAACGTGCCATCCAATTCTAACAGCGTCATTATAGGAGGGTCATTGAATAGTTCTATAGCTGAAGTGCAGGTATACAATACAAGTTTGTCACCACAGCAAGTTGCGCGGCTCTATTCTTACGGGCTCAGCAGCATACCCATATCGGGAGCCGGCCTGCTTCTATGGATGCCGCTCAATGGCAACAGCAATGACTATAGTGGATTCAGCTACAACATCATAGCGACCAACACGATATACAGCAACCCTGTTGGTTATTTCGGAGACCCTGGGCTCGGTGAATTGCCTGGTTACGCGAGCACTTACGTGATACAGGGGCTGCTCAATTGCATGAACATACAGCAATGCAGCAATAGTACGTTGTCACACGTATACCTTGGAAATTCGCAGTCAGGGACTTCAAGCAATACGGTGGCTAACGAGGCCGCCGCCTTTGGGCTGGGCGTCGCTGGGCTACCGAACGCGCTAAGGCTGAATGGAACGGGCAATGCTAACGCAGGGAACGGAGGGTATATGATACCGGATAACGGCTTCGCATTCATGGCCAACAGCGCAGGAGGCTTCACAATATCCTTATGGGTTTACCCGATGAGCGGGAACGGCGTAATAGTAGATCAGGGCACCAGTCAGGTGATAGGTTCAGGGAACCACGAGTCCATAATAGAGCTGATAAATGGCAATGTTTGGATGCGCGGTAGCGGAGGCAACTGTAGCGATATAGGGACGATACAGCTAGACCATTGGAGCAACATAATAATGACCGGAACGCTAGGTCAGGCATCTGGATTTTTTTATACGGGAATAATAAATGGCAACGTGATAGTGGCCCATAGAAGAGGCGCGCGTGGCACGACCGGATCGTCACCGCTATACGGTTTGGGGATGGCTGACCTGAACCACTGCAGCGGCGGTACAGGCGATTGGTTCAATGGCATGATGTCTGATTACCAGATTTACAACACCACGCTTACCACTGGACAGGCACAGCAGCTTTACGTTAATGGTACAGTTCCTGGTGAATCTAACTCTCTGGTTGCGAGCTGGGCGTTGTACGGCGGCCTGAACGGCCTTTTCAATGAGACGCCGGAGTCGCAGAATGGGAACACCGGCTATCTCTGGTATTTCAATGTAACAAGCGGAGTATGCACGAATTCGAACGTAATAGTAGGAGCATGCAGGGCCTCTTACAGCCACCCATGAACGCAAATCAATGTGCCTAGCCGGCATGGCAATAATTAAAGCTGTATTTGCAGAAGATTATGCGTTGTGTTTCATTCGTGTGATGCCATGATACTTGTAACTAACGATGACGGGATTTACAGCAAGGGAATAAAGATACTCTATGAAGCAGCGGTAGAGGTTTACGGAAAGAGCGAAGTTAATGTCGTGGCGCCAACCGGGCCGCGCAGTGCCAGCGGGATGAGCCTTACGTTCCACAAGCCGCTCAGGGCGGACAGGGTTGTCATGCCCGGGATAGACGGCTATGCAGTTTCAGGCACTCCTGCGGACTGCGTTTACATAGCCCATTACAAACTCTTCAAAGGGAAGAGGATAGACCTCATATTATCAGGGATAAACAAGGGCACGAATGCAGGCATGGAAGCCATAGAGTCCTCCGGCACGGTATCAGCTGTGAAATTTGGTGCCGTATGTAGAATAAAAGGCATAGCCTTTTCGCTTGAGCTAGATGAACATGCTAGGCCAAAGATGTTCACGAACACGAAGGCGCAAATAATCAAGCTGCTGACAGCGATAAAAAGGGATGGCATGCCTAAGAGCGCGGACATGCTCAACGTCAACATCCCGAACAGCGTAAACGGCAAGACGAAGGTCAGGCTATGCACGATAGAGGGCTCTCTTTTCAGCAAGTTCGTAGTGCGGAAGAGCGACCCGCGCGGGGATTCCTACTATTGGCTATGGAGTTACAGGAAGAAGAAGCTCAACAGGGGCAGTGACTGTTACGCCATCTTTATTGAGAGGGCGATATCTGTAACACCACTCTCGCTCTCAGCACCAGCGGAGAAGCAGATGGATGAAGTCCGAAAGGTGCTGAAAGCTTATTAAGTTCCCCTTCTCCAAATCAGACTCTTTTGCAGTTAGCTTCGCAGCTGCTCATACGCCTGTGCCGCTGATCCCGGACAGGAAACCACCAACAAACGCCTGCACTATCACGAATATTACGAAGCCCACTATCACGAAGAGCGGAACGTACCTTATGCCCTTCACTGCCGAACCGGAATTTATAGCTGAAACTATTATGCTAGCGAATGCCGTTATGATTATTATCGCCGCGATCGAGAAGTCGCTATATGCCTGGGGTGATATCTGCGGCGGACTCGGCTTGAGGAATGATACGCCTGTTGTCGGCAGGCCTGAAGGATTCGTCTGCAGTATGCCGCCCCATATCTTGTCTGTCACGACTATCATTTGGCTGGTCAACCCGTAAAGCGCAGGTGCGGCGATAAGTCCTGCAAACACTATGAATATGCTGTACATGAAAAGCTGGCCCGATACTTCCTTCTGTATGAGCTGCTGGTTCCTCATCTCCTTTGCCAGCTGCTCCAGCAGGTCTGCCATTGCCCCCCCGTACCTGACGGCCTCGAGCATCATCCTTACTGCGTGCGTCAGTTGGTATGAGCGGTATTTTGCCGCGAGGCTCTTCAGCGAGCTCTCGAAGGTGTCACCGCTGAAGACTCTCCTGCTCATCTCCTTTATGTCATCAGCGAAGAAGCCGAACTCTGGCCTTGCGCCCAGCAACATCGCTCTTTCTAGTGCTATTCCGCTCCTCAGGTTTGCAGCTGCTATCTGGAAGTAATCCGGCAGCATTGCTTCCATTTTTGTCTTCCTGTCATCTATCTGGTACTCCATTATGGCGTAGATGCACACGACGTACACCACTGCACCGAGTATCGCTACCAGTATCGAGAGCAGTATGAATGCGCCGAGGAGCTCGAGCAGGGTGAAGAATATTATCATGCATGCTATGGAGCCGAAGACCATAATGCCAATCAGCTTGTTCACTGACATCTTCATTCCGGACAGGTCAAGCTCCCGTGAAATGCCCCTTATCACGTTTCTTGGGACGAACATGTCGAACCTTATGTCTGAAAGCGCCATTTTGATCACATGGAGAACGAAGGCCTGGAAGACCTTATCATCTCAAGGAATATCAGCTGTATGAAAGCTATGAATACTATGATAAAGAAGAGCACAGTGTCATCTATTGTTATTATCGATATGAAAGTCGTGAGTATTATTGCTACTGCGACGAACATGCTTGGCAGTATGACACCGAACAGCATGTAGAACATTGCTAGCGCATTGAGCCTCTGGCCGTACCTCCTAAGCGCGATTACGCGTTCCTGCGAGAGCTGGTCTATTATGCTCTGCAGCGCGGCTATCACATCCGCGCCTGCCTTTATGCTGACAGATGCCTGCAGCATGAGCCTCCTGAATGAAATGCTGCCTGACTCATCTATCTGCTGGTCTATCGCCTGCTCCAGCGGCGTGCCCAACTGCACACGCTCTACGATTCTTGCGAACTGCCTGCTGGCCTGCCCATAGCCGGTGCTCACTGACGCTATTGCATTGAAAAGCGGCATTCCGGACCTTAATGATATTATCATGTCCCTTGCAGCGAATAGTATGTCACGCTCGACCATCTTGGCGGCGTTCTTGCTCTTCTGCGCTGGGAAGCTAAGGAACATGTTGAAGAATACCTGGAAGCATGCGAACCCTATCACGACTGCGAAGAGCAGGCTTTCTAATAGGGTGAGCCCGGCCTTGGAAAGAAGTATGAATAGGAAAACAGACATCATTGCTGCAATCATGAGCGATGTTATTAGCATTCTCTGGACGAACTCGTAGAGGCTTTCCTTGAAGCCCCCAATCCTTAGCGACTGCTCAAGCCCCTTTCTCTTGAGCCCTATGCTCTGGACGTAAAGGCGCCACCTTGTCGGCTTTAAGTCTTCAGGAGCCTTTCTAGCGCCTTTCGCTGCGCCAGGTGTGCCTGGCTTGCCCATGTTGACATTGGATAGTATATTGACATTAGGCTGCTGCCGTCCCTTTAGGAAGCCGGTTACCTTACCTCCAGCCGACTGACCTGATGGCCTCTTAGCGGCCTGGGCAGTATCCTTTTTGTCCTTTTTGAAAAGTGCCATATCATTTACCGCCCTTGTTCAGCATAACTATAGCCTCTGCTATCTTCTTGTCCCTCATGGCCAACAGCACCTTGTCTGCAGAGCCAGCCACCTTGCCGGATTTCTTCTGCTCTTTCCTCTCTGTCTCAGCGACCTGTTTAAGCCCATACACCTCCTCGACTATTATCTTGAAGTGCTCCTTGTCGAACGCCTTCTGCCGCAGGCCTTCTATTATGTGATCCAGCTCGTTAACCTGCTCCGAGAGCTGCAGACCAGGAAGCACAAGGTTGCTCACATCGATCTTCATCTTCGGCTGCCCGATGTTCTTTATCCTAGACAATTTGGATCCATTCTCCTCGCTCTCGTCAGGCTTCTGCATGGCCTCCTGGAGGCCAGGATACTCCGCTATCGTAACTTGAGGGGTGGGTTGTTTGCCCTGTAGTGCCGATTCGGTAGGCTGCTGCGCTCTTGCACTGAATGGCACCGCTGTGATCGGGCCATCCTTCTTCTCCTTTGCTGCCTCCTTCACGCTCCTCTTTGTCTCTACGTCATCTATAACCTTAAGCAGCTCGGCATATGATCTGGAAGTCGGCTTGGGTGCTACGGCGAATACTGAGGAGATGTTAACATATACTGTCTCAGGCCTGGTAACGCTCTTCTCGACATCATCAATTTTCTTTGCAATGCTAGCGTAAGTAACTCCTGGTTGCTGGGCTGAATTCTGCCTTGGCTGATCCGCCATCGTAATCACTTTAATAGGCCCTTTGTGAATTCTACGTCGTTCTTGGCCATGTCGATTATCCTCTCGGGATTCCTGTAATAATTTGCAACTACGATACCTGCATCGTCGACATCGAATATCTTGCTCTTAGTCATCCATGACAGGATCTTATTCTTCTCCTTTATGTCATCGCCTATCTCCTTCCTGGTCATTCCTGTATAGAGCGAAAGCGTGTCCACCAAGTTGGTCATTTCGGATATTATGGAGAATGTGTCGTCCCTGCTGTTCCATTTGTACAGAACGTTGGCGTCCCCGGTCCTTAGCACCTCTGCCATCTCCAGGATCCTCCTTATGCCCCTGGTCCTGTGCCTGAAATTGACTATTATGCCGCCTATCCCGTTCATCATTATCTTCGGTATGTTTATAGGGGGGTTCGTCATCCTTATTATCGTGTCTTGCGCGTTGTCGGCGTGTATTGTACCGTAAACCGCGTGGCCGGTGTGTATGGCCTCGAAAAGCGTCTCCGCGTCCTTGCCGGTCCTCACCTCTCCGACCAGCATTATATCGGGCCTCTGCCTTAGAGCGTTTATCATCAGGTCGTAAAGCGTGACTCCGCCCTTGCCTTCTGGGTTGGGCTGCCTGGTTATCATCGGCACCCATTGCAGGAAAGCAGGCAGGGCGAGCTCCTTCGTCTCCTCGACGGTTATTATCCTCCTGTTCGCCTGGAAGAATATTCCTGCCGCGTTGAGGAAACTTGTCTTTCCGCTCGCGGTGCCTCCCGACATGAGAAGGCTGACCTCGCTCTGTATGCACAGCCATATGAGCGAAGCTATCTCCGGGCTTATAGTCTGGTTTTCTATCATCATCGGCATGGTCCACGGGTTCTTGGAAAACTTTCTTATGGTCAAAGTGTTGCCCACCTGCGAGATCGGGAAAAGCGTGGCATTGACTCTCGAACCGTCTGGGAGCTCGGCATCCATGAGGGGCGTAAGGTTGCTTATCTGTTTGCCTACCCTCCTGCCTATGAACGATGACTGCTCGTATATGCCCTCATCGGTCTCGGACTTTACGTTTGTCTTGCACCAGCCCAACTTCTTGTGGAAAACCCATGCTGGACCTCTCGAGCCGTTTACTGCTATCTCCTCGAGCTTGTCATCCGCTATCAGCGCTTCAAGATCACCTAGCAGAAGCATCATGTTTGTGATGTATGCGATGAGCGTAGATTTTGTGTCCGCACTCGTGCCGGGCAGGTACTTTTCTATTAGAAGAAGGCTGGCCTCCCTGTATCTGTCGTTTATCTTGTTTACATACTCCCTACTTCCAATCTGTGACGGATCGAAAGGCACCATCCCTGTAAGCTCGGCCCTGAGCGAGTTTAGTAGCAGCTTTGTAGCAAGCCCTATCCCGGGGAAGGTGACAGCGTAGAAAGGCACGAAGTCTGTAGTCTGGCTTATCTTTATCTGGACCTTCATGCCATGTACGTTAAGCTCGTACTGCTCCAGTATCTTTTCTTCCGCTTTGTCATCAGCCATCCTACCAACTAGTGCTTGACCACACTATTGCCGGCTTCATGCCCTTTTTTCTTTGCATCATCGGGCTTAGGCTTCTTCTGCTCAGTGCCTGTTATAGTCATCAGTTTGACTGCAGAGTCGCCCACATTGCCTCTTATGCCAGCAATCTTAAGGTCCGTTGTAGCCGTCTTTGCCATTATGTCATTCAGTATCTCCAACTGCCTTTCCATTGAGACGTTGGACGACCTCTTCAGCGAGGCCACCTGCTTCATCATCTGGTTCAGGTCAGCTCTTACCGCGGCAAGCTCGCCCTTCGTATCTTGTATCCCAACCCTGACATCACTTATAGCACTCTGTATCTTCAGCGGCTCACCCATCTTGGCCTTTATGTCGTTCAGGGTTTCATAGATTGAGGACGAGTCGGCCTTTATTAGCATCTCACCTTTCGTTATATCGTTTATTACCACATTGTATTTGTCATCGAATTTAGACTTCATCTCCGAGAGCGCACTTATTGCATTCTGCTGGTTCTTCCTGAACTCCTCGAGCTTGCGAGTGATGTCTTTGGTGGCACCTGCGCTCTTTGAGAGCTCCTTCATGCTGGCCCTTATCTCATCGTTGTAGACCCTGACCTGCTGATCCATCTGCTTCTTCACCTCATCCATCTGCTGGGCGATACCTTTCATCTGGGCAGTGAAGTTGGCCTTTATCTGGTTTAGGGAAGCCTCTTTGTCCTTGCTTACCTGATCCAACGACCTCCTTATGTCCTGCATTTTCTTTAGACCTTGATTTATCTGCGCAATCTTTTCCTGCACGCTGGATGCTGCACTTTCTGATGCGTAGGAATCAAGCTTGGATATTATGTCATTTAGCTTCTTGTTTGATTCATCGAATTGCTTATCCATGTTTGCACGCAACTGCTCTGCCTTTTTGCTGTTCTCATCTATCGCCTTGTATGCGGCCTCTACGGCAGCCATATGCTGGCTTGCAGATTGGGGCAGCCCACTTTTTATCGTGTTCTCCATTTCAGATATCGAAGCTGCGAGTTTTGTGATCAACGGGCCGAATGAGTCCAGCTCTGCTTTCTGCTCCGCCAGCTGCGCGGATAACTTTGTCATGTCTTCGGTTGCCTTCATCAGCTGGGTCTTCGTCTGGCTGAGCGACTGACCCATCTTTATAGGATCTGGCAACTGCGCTTTCGTCTCTTCCAGGCTGGCATCCAACTTACTTGATTCTTCCTGCAGTCTTGCCTGTGCCCTCCTGAGCTCCTCGTTTACCTTCTCATACTCACGAGCGAATGCGTACCTCGCGTCTATAAGAGACTTCCTTATGCGTTCCTGCTCCTTCTTGAGACCTTCGACTTCCTTCGCAGTGGACCTGACAGCCGCGGCGTTCTCCGAAACTTGGCTGACGCCCGTCTTTATCTCATTGGAGTATGCCTTCATCTGGATTTCGATGTCCTTGGCAGCCTTGTCGACCTTCGCATTGAGGTCCCTGAGCTCGGCTTCCAAGCTCTGCCTCATCTCATGGAATGCAGCCTCCTTGTTCTTGTTTATCTCCTCTACCATGCCGCGTATCTCGTTTGCCTTGTTGGCGGATTCGCGCATCTTCGCTATGTTCTGGTCGGCGGCCTCGACCGGCTTCTGCGACATCATGTACTCGAGCTTTGGAATCATATCGCTTATTTTCTTGTTGAGATTCTCGAACTCCTCGAGCGTGCTTTTCCTCATGAGCTGCGCCCTGGAATTCTGGCTCTTTATCGTCTCGTAGGTCTTGGAAATCTCGTTTATGTTCTCCTTCACGCTTGGTGGCAGGCTTTTCATCAGCAACGTTTCCATGTTAGCGGTCGTGATGGAAAGCTTTTCTAGCATGCTCGCAAATTTCTCCAGCTCGGCTTCCTGGCGGCCAAGTTCGCGCTCTAGCTGCGCCTCGCTCACGGCGACCTTATTTGAGAGCAGCGTGGTATGGTCTGTGGTGATGGCAATCGGCTCTATGAACATCCTGCCCGTAACATATGTTATCCTAACGAGGCCGTTATCCTCAAGTATCTTGGCCCATTTCTCAACCACTCTCGGATCAGCGGCGAGAGAAGTTGAAAGCGCAGTTAGCTCTGACCTGCCGGTTTGCTTGATAATGTTCATTAGGGAATCTATTGTAGTAACGGCCGCTCCATTGTTTTCTGCCATATGTCATCAACGCACGGTTGTGCAAATCACCGACTAGCTGTAAGGCTGATGCTACTCCTGGCTACTGTCAGCACATTTTATACTTGATAATAAACACATAAATACCTATTGCAGATGTTTACGACGGACGAAGAGTATCAGTTTGGCGTTTTCTTAGCTATAGGATTCCGCGGTAGAACATCGAGAAAAGTAGCGCTATGAAAAACACGTAGATCAGGTCGAAAAGCGGTATTATCTGCGGTATTATGCCTGTCAGTAAAAGCAGGCCGATTATGGCTGCAAGCATGACTATGTAAACCGGCGCGTTCCATGCGAGGACCTTGCTGCCGTCAAGCGGCGTTATGGGCAGCATGTTGAAGAACGCGAGCCACAGGCTTATGAATACCGTGAAAGCTATCAGCAAATTGATATAACTAGATGGAGACGAAAGCTGGATTGCTATTGAGGTGAAAGCAGAATGCGGATTCAAGATGTAGAATATCGCAAGGAACACTGCGAACACAGCGAAGTTGGTGAGCGGCCCTGCCAGCGACACTATGCCGTTCTCCTTCCTTGAGAAGCTATTTGTATAGATCATCGTAGCGCCCGGTATACCAAGGAGGAATCCTACGGCTCCTGTAGCAAGGGTTATTATGAGACCGTTGTATGAAGTCCTGAAGCCAGCTATGGCGCCGTAATATTGGGCTACGAATTTGTGCATCAGCTCGTGCAGTATGAAAGACAGGCTGACTGCTACAACTGCTATTGGAATGAAAAGCACGAATTTCGATAGGAATGCGCCTGGATTTGATATTAGACCAAAAATACCATCTGAAAGGACCAGCGAAAATGCTATTATCAGAGCGGCGTCTGCGATTATTATGTCTTTTATCTCCTGGTTGAAGTGCGTGTTTTCCCTCATTGGCATACCATGTTATTTGAAGTAAGATAATAAAAGGGTGACGCATCGTTACGGCATGGCATTAGATTGGCGGGAATTGGATAGGTATGGATCAAGGGCATTTACGAATGCAACGTTCGCAGCGCGTGAGGCGATTTAGAATAAGAGTCTTTAAAGATTTAAGTAGCAAATAGGTAGCGTAGCTCCATCGTCTAGTGGTCAAGGACAGCGGCCTCTGGAGCCGCAAACTCCAGTTCGAATCTGGGTGGAGCTATTAGCGATTTTCGACGTCAGTGCGAAAGTTCGAATCCGCTCGGCAACGGCAATGCCTCAATCCTGCCATGGTTCGAACCGGAGAGAAAATCCGAACTAGCAGAAGTAAAGCAAAAGTTGGAGGCCTTGCTGCCCAGGCTTGGCAAGACCGACATAAAGATGCTGCGTTCCATAATCTACCAGCATTGGCAGAAGCGATTCAGGAAGAGCCAACCGCCAAAGTATGGTAGCCTGGACAAAGGATTTACAGAACAAGAGTTGCAGGCGTTCTTCGCTGCAATAGACAACGAAAAGTTTGGCCTGTTGTTTGGTTATCAAGCACGGCTTGGGCTAAGGATAGGCGAAGCCGTAAGGATCAACATAAAGGACATAAACTTCGAATCAAGGGAACCGCTGATCCAGACTGAGAAGGCGAGCACTCTTGATACCCTGATTATACCGCTGCCGCTCTTCAGGCAGACAGTAGCCTTCATAAAGGCGTATCCGAGCCAGATAGAGAAGGCAGGCGGCTACCTATTCTTCAAGGAACCGAACGCGCGCAAGCGGCCGGAGCAGTATCTGGATGCCAACTACGCCAGGAACATGTTCTGCAGCTACATAAGGAAGGCCGGGCTGGACATGGTGTATGCGGAGAGCGATGAACCTGCGGGCAAACAGGGCAGGAAGCTTCACAGGCTGACAACGCACAGCTTGAGGCACTACGCGATAACGAGCTTTGCGAAGCAAACGAACGGTAACGTGGTGCTCACGAGCAGGTTCGCGCGGCATGCAGACTCAAGCAACACCATGATATACATAAGCACTGACAAGCAGGAGCTCTACAAGGAAATAGACAACGCCTTCTCTTTGAACGAAGCACAAAGGCTTAAGGTGGTAATAAGTGGTAGATGATTCGTTCCTTATTCAGTACTTGAAGCGCCTTTCATACTCCTTGTGCGGGAACCATTCAAGCAGTATGGCTATTATTTCCACTTCGCTGCCACTTATGGAATAAACCAGCCTCCAGGCATTTGGCAGATTGTACTTCCAGAGGTTGTTTTTCCGTACTTCTGCTTGTAGATTTTTGGGATAAGACGTTTTGGTATCGTTATACCGCACTCGGGATTAGCTTTCAGGTCATCGGTGGCCCTGTCAAGGAACTTGTAAAGCATAGGATTTTCATCCCTTACCCTGAAGTAGGCTTTCTGTAGCTTCTCGTCCGCGAAGACCACGCTAACTGTCCTGTTGCCGGCTATTTCAACACCAATCTGCTATTGCTGTACTTCTTTACCAGCTCCGGGTTCCATATCCAGATTATCTTTCCGTCCTTCTGAATTATCTTACCTGATTCCTCCAAGTAATCGATTATAACATTGAATGTCTGATACATGACCTTCTTTTTCAATGACAGCCATAGCTGCCTCTTTGACGGGTATTCCTTGGCTTCCTTTACGGCTTCCTCCACCATAAGCACTGTATCCAGCCTCGGATAGTGGATCATCTGTTGCGTCTGCATGGTATTATATAAACGTATATAATATATAAATCTATCTATACGATTAGATCCGATCTTCTTCACCGCTTCCATGCCTTTCCAGACCATTCTGCCGAAGCTTTCTAGCGAAGAACTTGGAACAGGCAGCGGGCTTGGAACAACAAGACCAAATCGTCCCAAGTTCCGCTTCGACGGAAGTTCAAAAATGCTCAATTTTTGTCGTCGAACTTCCCGCCATTATGAAATAGCCTATTTGTACCAAGAAAACGTTCCAAGCCGCCACGCACCGCCCCTAAGCCACCTTTGGTGGTGCTCGGCGGGCTGCGGGCGGCTGCTTGCTAAGCTAGAAGGCTGGCTTGGGTGGGGGCAAGCCAGCCGCCAGGATAGGTTCCTTCAAGGCTCATGGGGCCGACTGCTTGGGTTGCCAAGCTTAAGCTGGTTGCGGCGACCCCACATAAGATGAGCGGAGCGAGACTTATGTGCTGGGTTAAGGACCTAATAATATCAAAAAAGTTAATTATTAGTTAGCTACGTATCTATCGAGTAAGTAGAGACGTAACAATAGGCAAAACATCTACGGTAGATTGTTTATGCGAAACAAAATAGTTGCCACAATCGTTATTCTGGGCCTCGTATCTTTAATCATGGCATTGAGCCATAATGTAACCTCATCATCAATCACTCCGCTGATACATATTGCTGTGCTTACGAGCAATGATTCAACTTCTAGTGATAACTTTACTCTTTCAATCGCGGTTAGTACTACACCCGCTAGTAACAGTATAGACGTATATGCGATGCTTTTTTATAACGGCACTAAACCGTACATATTGAATAAGACCATAGCTAATGGGCCAATTGCTTTTGGATGCGGACCGTCTGAGTTGTTATATGGCGTTTCAATCTATCGAGGATATTACACAGCGAACAACATATCTGGAGCAAGCGCACTTGAGATATCTGAGCCAGAAATATACAACTGCCCTGCAGGGTTTGGCGTAAGTAACGCGATATTTTTACCCCAAAGTTACAACGCTGTTTATGCGGTTAATGCAGGTAATCCCACCATAAATAGAAATATAACTGTAAGCCAAATAATAACCAGTAGCAACATAAGTGGATACTGGGTTGTACCAAAAGGCACTCCTGCCTGTGATGTCCCTAACGCATCCTGTAGCTTCTTTACATTTGAGCCAGGTGTTTATACCGTTATAGTAACGGATTTTATAAGGCAGAAAGTTTTGGTGTACTTCGAAGTTAACTGATTGGTCTCAATGCAAAACAAAATAGTAGCCGTAATCGTTGTTCTTGGTATAATATGCTTAATTGCAGCAATCAACTATACCATCAACACTAAAACACAGATAATTACATCAAGAAATACAATCAACGGGCTAAATTTGACACTCACAATCAATAGCACAATGATACCGCAAAATGGCAATATTTCGATAGACCTAAAACTTGTGAACACGCTTGATTCGTACAACAATGTAACGGCAGAAAACGATTGGCTTGATGTCAAAGGTCTGTATGGATTGCCATCAGTCTGTGCATCTATCGACTTCCCCATAGAACTCTCTTTATTCAAAGGTTATTATACACAGGTGAATATTAGCTCTGCAAATCCGTTGCTCACCCCCACGTGGACTACAAAGCCATTTTCTATGCCTACCTGTCCTATACCTGTTTTTCACAAGTTATCCGGCTATAGGTTTAATCCTCTGAGTGACAAGGCAACAATTTTTGGCACTTCCTATAGTCCCATAGTACAAAGCAATACTATATCAGCGTTATCCTCTAATGTACCGATTGCATACAATATCGATGCTGTAGGCTATTGGATTAATTCTAGTATATTCGGTGTGACCGCACAAAATTTTACAACAGGTACATACACGCTTGTTGGCGCAGATGAATGGAACCAGACTGCAATAGTACACTTCAATGTAACCGGCGCCATAGCAATCCAATCAAGCAATAGTTCTGTTTATAACGACTTTAATTTGTCTATGAATGTTAATACCACGTCTGCTGCTCCAATAGCTATCGCTAAACTCTTTTATAATGGAAGTAAAGGATACGCGATGAACACATCAAAAACAGAGGGCAATTTTTATACTTACGTAGGTTATGCCAGCCCTGACACGCTTAACTGCAATGGCTATCCATATAGCACATTGGGTATCAGGCTGTATTCTGGATACTATAATCAGAGTACTATAACTTCGGCCAGCCCACTAGGTCTATACAATGACACCATGCTTTATCTGCCGTGTGTGGTTATGATTAGGACATTAGGGCATGTCGGGCTATTCAATCCTAAAAGTTATAACGTAACACTAACTCAAGTAGCACCTAATTACACAAATCAGAGTTCTAATTCGCAGCAGAAGCTTGCTTTAAATCTTACTGGCTACTGGAGTACCATAAGAAACAACTATACATTTCACACTCTACAGCCAGGTACTTATACTGCAGAAGCTGTAGACATATTCAATCAAACTGCAATAGCCCACTTCATCGTACGGTATCCTCCTCCAGGCACGTAGGTTAACTATCAGTTCGAATTTAGCTAGGATTCGAACTGTATGCGCTTAAATATACTATTTGTGATAAGCTAATGTTCGATTCCGAGCTTTTGTTGCTTGGGGTTTTATTTTTTAGAAGTGAGAAAATGAAGCTAGAAACGAGAGAAACTTGGTCAAGGACGGCGGCCTCTGGAGCCGCAAACTCCAGTTCGAATCTGGGTGGAGCTATTAATTCCAAGTAAACGGCACTAGAAGTATCTGATTGCTTACCTTTGGTTTTGTGCGCCCACTTATTTTTTAAGCTTCAAACCATTTTGATACGGATATAAGCAATTTAAATACTTAATGCGGGTTTATTATACTGAATAGATGGTAGAATGGCTGTGAGACGATTTGGGACTGTTATAGCCCTGATTTTTTATAATGGAGGTGTCCTGGTAGTTGCTGACAGCAGGACCACAATGATACGCACATACTCGCCCGATGGTATACACACTAAAGTCGACATAAGGTACGACGATACTGCCAACAAGATAAAGATGTCCAAGGACAAGGACGTGATAGTCGCGATGGCTGGCGATGCGGCAGTTGATACGAAAGCATCTAAGGCAGTGGCCGATGCGGAGGCTGATCTTAAGAAGCAGAGCGTAGCAGGCAACAAGTCCGTGGAAGGAGCGGTGAACAGGGTCATAAGCGGGATGGCCGGATATGGACAGGCTCTGCTGCTCATAGCGTTCAGAGGCAACGATGGCAAGATATATACGAAGACTGCAGATGTTGCACCGCCCGGGCTCGTTAGCAACGGCGCTTCGACGAAGCTTAAGGACATAAACAAGAGCTTGGCGAGGGGAACTGATAACACAGTGCCAGTCTATCTCGACAGCCTAATAGCAAAGTACAGCCCTGATGACAAAAAAAGGGACCTTGCTGACGCGATGGCTCTCGCTTTCATGCTGGAATCCAAATACATGAAGTATCAGGTCGAGATTTATGGCAAGAAGGCCATAGTCGTAGGAGGGCCGATAAAGATGCACGCCATAGACAACGACAGGAACAAGGATACCGACGTAGTGGTAGACAAGAACGAGAGGAAGCAGATTGAAGGCATGACTTACAAGCAGCTAAGGGACTACTTCGCTGACAGGCTAAAGAACCAGAAGAAGAACGTCGACATGCTGCGCATCGAGCCAGAGGACTCCCTAGCAACAGACAAGATAATCCAGATAACAAAGGAGATGGACAGGCAGAAGGGGCCTTGGAAGCTGCAGTGGTAAGCCGGTTTCAATATTTTCTATTTTTAATTTTTGTTGCCTTCGTAGCAGCCGCAGTGAAAGCCGGCCGCAATTTTTGCCCGCTTACCATAAACCTTTAAATTCAGCAATTGCGATATCCTCCTGAAACTTCTGGTGTAATGATGGCGGCAAAATCTACCCTAAAGGACCATGTCATAGTGTGCGGGTACGGCATAGTCGGCCAGAGAGTGGTCGAAACCTTAGTCGAGAATGGAGTCCCTTTCATAGTGATAGAACTCGACAGCCAGAAGGTCGATAACGTGAAGAAGCGCGGATACGAGGCGCTGCAGGGGGACGCGACTAAGGAGAGGATGCTCAAAGACGCCGGCATAAAGTCTGCAAAGGCCGTTGCCATAGTCATGGACAACGATGCAAAGAACCTCTTCGCCGTCCTTGCGGCGAAGGACCTGAACGAGGGAATCTTCATAGCCACAAGGGCGAATGATGACGCAGTAAGGGAGAAGCTGGTCGAGGCCGGTGCGGACTACATAGTCATGCCGCAGAAGGCAGCGAGCGAGGAAATCACCGAAGAGATAATCAAGTCATAGTGATAGATTTGGTTTCTATACCGAAGCTTAGCGAGGAAGGTATAGCAGACAACGCGTTAGTATGGCTTGTGACCGCCACAGTGATTTTCGCAGCCGTATCGCTATATGCAATATTCTCGATATCGGACAACGCTTACCTAGCCGGCTACTACACGCTTTCAACCCTCTTGGATTCTTCTGGGGTGAACCTGGGACTGCTGACCAGCATAGCCGCCGAATCGTCTTACAATTTCTACCTTATAGTAGCGATATCAGTACTGGACGGCATAACCAAGATGGCGATAATCGGCTTCGTCATTGCCGCTTTCATAGATTTCATAACCAAGGTCGACATACGGACAAGGATGCTGGTGTTCACAAGGAAGCGCCTGGCAAAGAACCATGTCATAGTGTGCGGTTATTCGACGTTGGCAGAGAAGCTGTGCAACGAGCTGAAGGCTAAGGGAGCAACATTCGTGATAGTCGAAAAGGACCCGCTCAAGGCCGACACTCTCACCGACTTGGGCTATTTCGTCGTAGACGGCGACTTCACCAAGGCAGAGACTCTTGACAAGGCCTCGGTGAAGAGCGCGAAGGCTGTGATTTTCTCTTCCAAAAACGATTTTGAGAACCTTCTGGGCGTGATAACGACCAGATACATCAACGAGAACGTTAACATAATATCCAGGGCAAGGGACGAGGATAACGTCTCCAGGATGCACAAGGCAGGTGCAAGCCTGTGCGTGATACCTGAGGCGTTGGCCGGATTAGAGATAGGGGCTTCTATAGTATCAAATATGTGAGTGATGGGCATGATAAAGAGGACTTGGTACACCATACTTTACATCGTAATCGCGCTATTTACAGCATCACTTGGGATGACGCTATATTCCGGCGTGGACCTGCAGAGCGCTCTCATATGGAACGTGCTATCTTCGCTCAACATCTTCTATGCTAGCGTGATCCTTCCGTTCAACAGCGAAACGAACCCTTTGGTTTTCATTTCGAGCATACTTGATGGTGCGGTGTTCGCACTTCTTACGGTGCTTCTAGCAAGCTGGTTCTTCAGCTTCATAAGGAGCATAAACGTAAGGGGCATGATAGTGCTGTCCAAGATAAAGAAGCTGAAAAAGCATGTGATAGTCGTGCCTTTCAGCAATCTTGCACAGGACTTAATGGATGACTTCGGCGAGGCAGGGATAACGCCCGTGGCGATAACGGACAACGATGACACCGCAAGGGAGCTGTACAAGCGCAATGGACTGGTAGTTGTAGGAGACCCGCGTGACGAGGAGACATTCTACGCAGCCAACATAGCGTATGCGGATTTCGTAGTTGCTTGCAGCGAGGACATCACAGAAAACGCCCTTATAGTGATAACCGCGAAGGCGGCCAACAAGGACATAAGGGTCATATCCAAGGTGAAGAACCACCAGGAAGCCGCTAAGATAAGCAAGGCTGGCGCCTATATGATGGTGATGCCCGAAGCGACGGCAGGAGAAGACATAGGTTTGAAGATATCAGAATGGTTGAAGGGATAATGCTCACTTCCCATTCCCCTTATTTGACTGCTCCCTTCGCTGATCCTGAGCAGCCTGGTTTGCTTTGTCTGCAGCCTCCTTTTGCTGGTTATTGAGCTTTTGCTCGAATGCCTTGGCCGAAGCGTTTTGCGAAGCGGACGCACGCGCCTGCCCTGATAAGTCCATTAATGGGAATAGAGGTATGTTATTCGGGTTTGATGTATTCGGATTCTGGTCGTGACTACGTATCCTCTCCATCGCGTTCTTCAGGTCGAAATTCTTGGAGTAGTAGTCCCTTATACTCACCATCGTGTCGCTGTAGCGGTCATCCATAAGCTTAGTGTTTGGATTGAAGTGTTCCTGCATGTAAACACTGGTATTCAGCTCGAGAGCTTCGTACGCCTTTGGCATCTGGGCCTTGAATGCCTCAGCAGTGCCTCCCTTAGCTATGAAGTCGTTGAATGTTTTCTTAAGATAGTCGATGTTGCCCTGGTCTGAATTTGCAGCAAAGTTAGCTGCGGGGTTTCTATCGGCTGCGCTGCCCGACCTAGTTGCCTGCGCGTCAAACCACGCTATCTTCGCCATTGCTACTACGTTCTCTTTGCTGAAGAAGTCTCTCCCCATAGCCATGGTCTGGTCCAGTGCCTCCTTCGAGAACGTATAGGCCTTTACCTCCTTCGCGGTTTCCTTCATCTGATCTATGGCTTTCTTCGAGTTGTCCGGGAAATTGCTCACCTTGCCCATTGTGTCCCTGACTCTTTCCGCGAATGATGCGCCCTGAGCATTGCTGGAAGTAATCTTGCCAGTGCTCGCGGTATTCATCTGGTCGCCGATTTTTGTTAGGCCTTCGGCTAACTTGCTTTGCGCATAGTAGTTCAGCATCACGCCAGACAAAAATGCCAGGGGGGTTCTGGGCGCTATATTTTTGGAGGTCTCAGTGCTCATACCAACTTGCGCCTTGTTTATAAGGTAGTCTGCAGCCCTTATATCGCTGTTCGCCTTCGACCTTGTGGCATTTATTTTGTCTTGCAGATTCCTTATGTCATCATTCAGCTTCTTGGTTTCGGTGGCGGATAGATCTTTACCCTGTTTAAGCTCTATCTGTTTCTTGCCAATCTCCGCTTCGAGCTTGGACACATCCCTGTGCGCCATGCCGAGAACCGTCTGCTTGTCAATCATCAGGTTCTTGATCTGTTCACCATACTTCAGTATACCTGCGCGGGAAGCAGGATAGACCTTGTAGGCGCTTGACTGCGTCTTTGCGTCGACCGACTTTAGATCGTTCTTTAGGGACTTGTTCACATTGCGCTTCCACATGGCTGGCCTGTACCATGCCCCCCTCTCAATCCCATAGGCCTTGAGGTTGAGCTCGAAAACTTTTTGCTCCTTCTTTGCTGATACCGATTTTATCTTGTCCCATTGCTCCTTGCTGTAAGGGTTGCCCTTCAGCCCATTTTTGGATGCGAGAGGCGATATATTCCTTGCTGTCCTTTCGCCCATTATGCGCATCGTGGCCATCCTTATCACGCCGACTTTTGCCTTGTTTGATTGCGCGAAGTATTCTGGATGCATGCCTTTTATTACGCCCTTCGTAGAGTTGATCTGCCGCATCTGGTTAATTTTACGTGGCGCGTTTTGACCGATGTTGGAAATAGTGCCTCCGTAGCGTTTCCTGGCTGCATTGTTATACTTGAGCCTGTTGGCAGCCGCACCGCCACGGCCCTGGGTGAAGCCTGCGCCCATGCCTATCATCGCGCCGACTCCGAAAAGCGCGAACAGGTCTGTGCCCCTTGAGAGGCCCGCCGCCGCGGCTATCAGTATCAGTATGATTATGACCGGCACCAGTGCGTTCAACGCGCCTAGACTAAGCAGTACTGGAATCAGCATGCTTACCACCATTCACCCTTAATATAATAGCTTTTTCAAGGTATATAATAACTTCTTACATATCAAGATTTTGCTTATCTTGGAAAGGAATATATTAGTCCTCTGAGCATTACCGTGCATGGCAGGCCTGATAAGCCTTGTAGCAGGACTGGTGCTGGACACCGGGGTCTCCTGGCTGAGGATGTTCGTAGCGCTTTTCCTCTCTGTTATATTCAGCCTTGCCATAGGCATATATGCGGCGCGCAGGCGGACCGCGGAGCGCATAATACTGCCTGTGCTTGACGTACTCCAGACACTGCCGATACTTACGTTCTTCCCTTTGGCCATAGCCGTATTCGTTTTTGTGCTGCCCGGATTCATAGGCATAAACGCGGCGGTGGTCTTCCTGATATTCACGAGCATGACATGGAACATCGCCTTCGCCGTATACGAGGCGGTGAAATCATTGCCAAACGAATTCATAGAGCTTGCCAGGCTTTACAACATGGGGCCCTTTGATCAGTTAAGGAAGATATTCGTACCTGCAGCGATGCCGAGGGTCGTGGAGCAGTCAGTCCTTTCCTGGTCTATAGGCTTATTTTACCTGGTGACTAGCGAGATATTCTCAACTGGGAACGCTAATTATTCAGTCACTTACGGCATAGGGGTTGCGCTGACCAAACTGGCCGCCGCCGGCAACTTCGTCGATTATGGCATAGGCATAGCGATATTCGTACTCTTCGTCATAGCCACGAGGTTCCTATTCTTCGCGCCGTTGGAGAGGCGCTTCACTAAGTACAGCGAATCTGGAGCGCAGCGCAGGCCGAGGACGTTGGGGAGGTCACGCCTTTTGAAGGCGCTGTGGGAAGGGGGAACAAAGGTGAGGACGGCATTCAGGAGGATAGATGTAGATAAGGAAACATCTCAAAAGAAAAACCTTAAGAGGGGCAGCAGCCTGCTCGTAAGCGCCCAGGCTGAGTCGCTAAGACCCGGGACTAAGCGAGGCGCCCCCGCGCGTGTGATAACCGCGATGATAGTAGTAGCCGCACTGGTGCTGCTCTATTATTCAGGTCTGCTGAATTACGCGTTGCTGCAGGACGAGTATCTTACCCTCATAAACCTTGGAGCCACGTTCGCTAGGGTTTGGTTCGCTTTCGCTATAATAATGGTTATAGCGGTGCCGGTTAGCGTATACCTGGTTTTCAAGAGCAGGCACGAGCACACTTACCTGCTAGCATTCCAGATATTCGCATCGATACCTGCAACCATACTGCTGCCGGTAATAGTTGCCTCTTTCAGCGGGACGCCAGACCACAGCGAGGTGGTCGCATTCATAGTTTTCTTCCTTAGCGGCATATGGTACATAATCTTCAGCGTGATAGCGAGCGCGAGGACGCTGCCGCAGACCATCTTCGAGGTGAAGAAGGTGTTCGGGGTGAAGGGCGCAAGTGCATGGAGGAACATTTACATAAAGGCCCTTATCCCAGGCATAGTAACTGGCAGCGTGACGGCCATAGCTGCTGAGTGGAACGCGAGCATAGTGGCCGAGTATTTTACTACATCAGGCATAAGCAGCGGGTCAAACACGGTGGTATTGAGCTCCGTCCATACCGGCATAGGCCTGCTGCTTGACAGCGCCCTGAACAGCGGAAACTTCACCATAATGATACTCGCACTGGTAAACCTTACGGCGATGATATTAATCATAAATACCTTCGTTTGGAAAAGGTTCTACAGGAATCTCGCGAAGATATACGGTTAGCTTATGGACAGAACCGAAAACGTTGTAGAGCTGCAGAACGTGAGCTTCGCATTCACCAACGTGAGCAGCGGCGAGTACGAGAGCATGATAATAGGAGGCGTCTCTTTCGCGGCCAAGGATGGCGAATTCATATCTATAATAGGGCCTAGCGGATGCGGCAAGAGCACTCTCCTTAGGATAATAGCCGGGCTGATAGCGCCCAGAAGCGGCAAGGTGTTTTACTACGGAAAGGATGTCAATGGCCCTACTGACGGGATATCGTTTGTATTCCAGGACTTCGCGCTGCTACCTTGGCTCACCAACATAGAGAATGTCAAGCTCGGGCTGTCGTCTTCTGGAATGGAGGAGGATAAGCAGGATAAGAGGGCAAAGGAGCTCCTTGATGAGTTCGGGCTGTCCGGATTCGAGAGAGCCTATCCGAACTCCCTCAGCGGGGGGATGAAGCAGAGGGTAGGCATAGCAAGGGCGATAGCCTCACAGCCTAAGCTGCTGCTCATGGACGAGCCTTTCAGCGCCCTCGACGCGCTCACGGCCAACTCGCTCAGGGCTGACGTCATGTATATGCTTAGGGACAAGGACATATCAGTAAGCTCCGTAGTATTGGTTACGCACAATGTGGATGAGGCGGTGGAGCTGTCGAACAGGATAGTTGTGCTTTCAGGCAGGCCGTCCAGGATAAAGGAAATAGTAAAGGTGGATCTGCCTTATCCGAGGGACAAGAGGTCTAACGAGTTCATGGCATTGACGGACAGGATCTACAACCTGCTTACAAAATAGCGAGGTTTCACTTGAGCGTCCAGGCATCTTCGTCTTCCTTGTACTCAAGCAAATTCGTCCTTACGGCCCATTTGAGCAGCATCGACTTGAGGAGCACCTTGTTCATCTTGAAGTCGCCGTGCAGCATTATGCCGTTGGCGAGCAGGGCGTGCGTGAGCTCGTCGGTTGAGGCCGTGCCGTTAGAATTAGCGAGCATTTCGAGCGAGGACTTGAATGGCTCTATGCCCTTTATCTTTTTGGACAGTATCTCCAGGAAGTTGTGCATGTCCATCCTCTTGCCTTCAGGAGTAAGCTTTATTTCGCCTTCATCTACATTGACAAGGCCGAGCATCTTGGACGCCTCGATCAACGGAAGCAGGTTGTCAACGTTCTGCTCGGACTCATCGGCAAGCTTAGATACCTCGATTGAACCGCCGTTCTCCTTGATCAGTATCATCATGCCCCTAAGCAGGCTTATTCCTGCATTTGGCGGGAAGAGTTTCATTTTAAGACAGATTAGTATTGAGTGCAACAGTTTTTAAGTTTATAGTTGGGGGTGCTCGGTCAGAGGCTATTGGAAATTCTACTGTAAGAAACGTTTTATGAAACACATAATCTCTGTAGATACCGACAACCAAGGAATAATTGTCTCTTATGACAGACGGTCGCATATCAGCGATAACAAAATTCTGAAACCTGTTGCTAGGAAGTCGAAGAAAGTTGTAGATCTAGGAAACGTCACAGTGGATAAAGGGTTCGATTCAGAAGAGAACCATGAGTGCATAAACGATGCCAAGGGGGCTATACAGTAATACCTCCAAGAAATGAAGATCTCCCTGTTCGGAGAACAAAAGGCAAGTATAGAAAGAAAATGCGATGTCATTTCCCAAAGAAGATATACGATTAGAGACCCAAAGTAGAGACGGTAAACTCTGTGGAAAAGAGAAGAGAAAGTTTGGAGATGAATTAATGAGTAAACTCCTGAAAATGCAAAGAAGAGAGATGAAAGTTATTGATATAGTGTATAACATACACCGATACTTGAGTTATTCAGTATCAGTGTTCGTAGGATTTCTACAAAGCCCTGCTTTGAAAAGTCTTTAATATGCGATATCTATGGCAGCGGGCTTGATGCAGACTTTATACAGCATGCAAATACACTGAACCTGCCGATCCGGGCGAGCCGGAACCATTACTGGCACTGCCACCATTGCCACTACCTCCGCTGCCATCTACACCACTTCCGCCGTTGCCATAGGTGCCGCTGCCGCCACTATCCGTGTATCCGCCTGCGCCTCCCCCTCCTCCGCAATCGCCTCCGGATCCACCATAGTATCCACCTGAACCGTAGCCGCCGCAATTTCCGCCGTTCGCTGTTATAGCTCCGTGCGACAAAATTGAAACGTATGCTATGAACACCGTGCCCCCGTTGCCGCCTGTACCGCCGCCTCCTCCTCCGCCACTAGAACATCCTTCAGTAAAACACCCCGGGCCGTCGTTTCCGCCTCCCCCTCCTCCTCCGTTGCCGCCGTTTGCATCTATTGTTCCGGTATTGTTCAGATAATAGGTGTAAATCTCTACTATGCCGCCTCCGTTGCCGCCTCTGCCTCCTCCCCCGCCGCCCGAACCGTCAGTGCCAGTAGTGCTGGGGCCACCGCCGCAATCGCCGCATGTCACCGTAGCGCCTCCTCCCCCTCCTCCTCCGTTGCCGCCGTAGCCGCCGCTCAGAGACTGACTATACAGATACGATGTCCTTGTGCGTCCTGGCGAGCCGCTACTGCCGCTGCCTCCGCCGCCTCCTGATTCGCCCGGGCTGCCTCCACTGCCTCCCGAGCCGCTCGCGTATGTATCGTTTATCGTACCTGCATTGTTCAGGTAGCTGCCTGCCGAAATCCAGTGACCATTCTCGTCAATCACGACGCCGCGCTGCACTGTTATGTTGAACGTGGCATTCACGTCGCCATTTAGCTGTCCTCCGCAAACGGATGAGAAACTGCTATTGTAAATTATAGTTCCGTCCCATACGCCATTGCATTTGTTGTAATATACCTGTATCTGTATGGATGTAGTGGATGATGAGGAGGACGTACTTGTTGAAGTGGATGTCGAAGTACTAGTGGATGTGCTTGTCGAGGTAGATGATGACGTTGATGTAGTAGAGGTGGAAGTGGTCGATGGCTGGATAGAGGTGGTTGTCTGGGGGCTCGCACCATTAAAGAAATTATCACCGCTCTCCTGCGCAGTTACAGTAGCAATCTTAGCATAGCCTGTTGGCGACTGACATCCTGGAACAGTGCAGTAACCCAGCCATATGTATCCGGTGAACGGGGACCCGACTGGAATGTTCGATGTAGGTATGTCACCCGCATTCGAATATGGGGATGATACGAAATAGAATGTGGTAGGGCTGCTCGAAGGCAGTTGGCCCAGGTTTAGCATGTTGGTGCTATAAGCGGTCTGTGATGAAAAATTCTGCGGGAGCCCCGCTGCGCTTATGCTTTCTGCCACAGATGCGACGAAGACCCATGCGTCGTAATAGTCCTGCCCGGAGTTCTGGCTTATTGTAGCGATTATGCCATTTGAGGCGTAGATCGGATTTGCGCAGCTGAAACTGGGCTGCGCCACGCAGACATTCGGCACACCGGATCCTCCGTTGAATATGCCAAGCGCGGAAAGGACTGCAACTGCTATGGCGATTATCAGTATCGCCCATCCATAGGTCATCAGGTATTCCATCGCGGACTGGGCTTTTGATGAGCCTGTTCTGCTAGCCATATAATCACGCCATCACGACTGCCTGACTGCCTTAATATAGCCTTTATATCGAAATAATAGCTTAATAACTTAACTCCGCCACATTCCCAAGTATGAAGTAACCTATTTTAAGCGCTCGTGGCGATGTTTTCATCGATAACATGAAAACATTACGACGCCACTGGGCGGCATATGTGTAGTAGACAAGGCAGAAAAGGATTTCGGTCTGATATCCAAAGTGTTTGGAGGGATATTATCAGCAGTTGATGTTGGCAGAGTAAAAGTACTACTCAACAACCGCTTGACGTATGCGACGTCAGTTAGGCAGATCCCAAATACAATATCCAAAGAAACGTGCACCCTTCTCGGTGCGACGCACGTATCAGAAAGGGCATTGGGTCGCACTGTCGCGAAGGTCGGACATGCCGCAACGCTAATCATAGAAAACTACCAAGATCTGATAAAAGATGACAATCGTGTAGACGGTAACCAGAATATTGACTGGTCGTCAGTATTCTTTGAGGGGAAGAAGGCAGCGATGGCTGAATACGGTTATTCGAGAGACAAACGGCCGGACAAGAAGCGGATAACGTTTGGTATATCAACGGGAATTAATGGCGTACCATCAGCGTTGACCATACAGAATGGCAATGTCAAGGACAAGAAACACTTCAACGAGACGTATAGAATGGTGAAAAGGATTAGTGATAGAGGCGCACTTTTCATATTCAATGCAGGGGCGAACACCGGAACAAACAAAGAGAGGATACTTGACGACGGCTTCAATTACCTTACTTTGAAACCAAAAACCCAATGTGTTTATAAAAGGTACATATCACAGTTCAAAACCTCGGCGAAGGTGCAATCCAAAATAGGTAAGAAGGTGTACACTGAGGCGAAGATTTTCGATGGCATTGAGTACCAGTATGTCCATTTTTCAAAACGACTTCTAGAAGATCAACTGTTTAAGAAACAGCGGAAATTCGAGATGGAGCTGGAGAAAGGCAATGAACTCATGAAAAAGGCGGCGAAGAAAAAGGCCGTGAACAGATACCCTTCCGAGAAAGGATGGATAGAGCTTTATCCGGAACTGCAGCGAACGCTGAAATGGATAGAGAATCCGTACATAACCGGCATCGAAGGGTTCTTCATACTGGAAAGTTCCGTTGATGCCGAACCTGAAGCGATGCTCAGGATATACAAACAGCGCGATGCAGCAGAAAAATTTGTTAGGAATCTCAAGGAGGGGGGTGGAACTACGGCCGATTAGGCACTGGACGAAATACGCGATAATAGGCGCGATAGTGATTGCGTTCCTCGCGGAATCCATTATAAATCTGACACTGCTTTCCTGTAAAAATCCTCTCGTCAAGAACGTAAAACTCATCAAAAAATTCCTGACAAATCTGACACCTACATCCATTTATCCCGAAGGCAGGTTCAAATTTCAGGTCGTGAGCAACATTTCTGCTCAAATGCACGCGATTTTCAGGGATTTTCTGGGAAAATACCGTACGGAGGACCTGAATTTGCGCTGGTAAACCCGATTTGGCGAACTGATTTACGCAATGAGATTAGAGGAACGAATGTCATTTGGCGAGGTTAGGTTCCATGACAACATGGCTTTTCCACTCCCCAAGGTCTATTGCAATTTCCATGTTCGCACCTGTTTACACATCACGCCGCAACATTATCTGACTTGTTGCGGCGTCAGGTGCTAGGAGGAGAAATCAATGATGACGGTCTAAAGGATGTGGGATTTCCCGCTCACTCTGTTAATTTACTTACATGATGTTTTGTCTTTACCACGGGACCCTCTTCAGCTTGAGCCTGTAAGCCCCGATGTTGGTAAGCACATGGAGCGCGCCTGTCAAAATTGTTATGAAAAGCAGACCGGCGATGCCTAATCCGATAAGTTCTGCACTGTTGGCCGCGTAGGCAAAGAGCATGGCGAAGAAGAAGAATCCGTACTGGTCCAACATTGGGGCGCTTGAGCCGGACTTAACACCAAACCTTCTCTTGATAAAACTGCCGAATAGGTCGCCGAACATCGCACCTAACGACATCGCGATCGCTATTGGTATCATGTAGCCGAATCCGAAAAGCAGGTATTCTATTGGCCCTATGAGTGATCCGCCGACAAGTCCTGCAAAGAGTCCGCGTATGGTCTTGTTCTGCCCGAAAATCCTCCTTCCGTCAAGCGTTTTGCCGAAGTCCAACGGCGCGCCTCCACCCAACAGGACAGGAAGGGCGTTGGCTGTGTAAGCCGGGAAAATGTAGATTATCGGATATATTATTATAGAATATAAAGCGGCAAGCAAGTCCATTGAACTACCGGCTATTTCTTTGGAGAGATACGGCCCTCTGCTATGCGCGCAGAACCACCGCCGATGAACTCCGAACCCGGGAACTTCTTCTGCACTGTTTCCTTGGCGAAAGCGAGGGCGCCTTCGGAGTCGGCGCTCGATACGCATACTGCGTAGTTCGAGCCGTTGTATAGCATCACTAACTGACCGTTTTTAGCATCGGCGACTTTTGTCGCGATTTCCCTTAGGGTCTGCCTGTCGTAATCAAGTTCCTCTATTATCCTGCTGCCCTCCTTGAGCAGGTCTGCGGCGATGTACCCGCTGAGTACGTCGCTGAGTTTCGCCTGCCTCTTCCTGTATTCCTGCAGCTCCTTTATCTGCGACGTTATGCTCTCGGTTACCTTGTCCCGATCAACTCCAGCTGTGCCTGCAAGCGAGGCTATGCTCCTGTCGAGGCTTTTCATGTACTCTACTGCCGCGGGCCCTGCCACATACTCGAGCCTGTTTATGCCATCGTGTATCCTTGACGATGCTATGACCTTTATCAGTCCTATCATGGACTCGCAGCCGACCAGGTGCAGGCCACCGCAGGCTTCGGCATCGATCAGGTTGCCATCGGTGTCGTATATCTCTACGATCCTGAGCTCCTTTGATGGTACGCCGTGCCCCTGATAGATAGAGAAACTGAACTTTGACTCGGCGTCGCTTCTTGGAAGATATTCTATCTTGACCTTCATGCCGTGCACTATGTAGCCGTTGGCCGTGTCCTCAAGCTCCTGAACCTGCTCGTCGGTAAGCTTGTCGTAGTGCGCTATGTCTATGTGCGCCTTGCCATAGCTCTTCTTCGCCCCCTCCTGCCATGCGTGCGGGCCCAGGACTTTTCTCGCGGCGGCGCTCATTAGATGGGTAGCGGTATGGTGGGCCATAAGCCTTATCCTCCTATCGGTATCGACAGAACACTTTACATTAGAGCCTTCCTTGAAATCAGGCTTGCCGTCGAACATATGGACTATCACGCCGTCTACGCTCTGCACGTCCGTCACGTCCACGTTGCCAAGCTTACCATGGTCCGCCTCCTGGCCGCCGCTCTCCGCATAGAACGGTGTCCTGTCTAGTATGACCATGCCGCCCTTCAGGCGCAGGACCTTCGCCTCAGCATTAACGTTCTCGGTCTTTGAAGTATAGAAGAGCTTCTCGGTCTTAGGCATGTCAGCAGTCTGTATCTCGTCCCTTAGCTTGGACGGCCTCTTCTTCTCCGCTATATCGCCCTTTATTATCCTCTCGTATATGTTTTCCGGAAGCTCTACCTTCACTCCTTTATCAGCAGCTATCGTCTTTATCAGCTCCGGGGTTATGCCGTTGCTCTCGTAAAGGGTTGCCAGCCTGTTTGAGTCTATCTTCTCCCCCTTGCTTATGATCGAGTCTACTATCCTGCCTGAATTCTCCTTGCTCCTGGAGTACCTCCTGATCTCAGTGTCTATAACTTTTGCGAACTCTCCGTTGGCGATGCATTCACGCAGCTGCGGGTAAAGTTCATGGAGCTCTTCCGCATGGAGCTCTGCCACGTCAAGCAGCCCGATGCCGAGCTTGTATCTGTCTATAAAATCCAGAGACCTCCTAAGCACTATCCTGAGGTTGTAGCCTCCGCCGACATTTGAGGGCAGCGACCCGTCGGATATCCCGAACAGCAGCGTCCTTACGTGGTCGAGCACCGCATAGAATGCCTGCGTCGGCTTTATCTTGTTCTCGTAATCGGAAAGCGTTATGCCAGCGGCCTTTAGCAGCTGCTGCTCCTTCTCCCTTACATTCTTCACTTCGTCTATATCGAGCGCCCCCGAGACCTTCGCGAATTTCTTGAATAGTGCAGGCTCGAGTTCTACCCCGAGCTTGGGCTTCAGCTTCTTTATCGTGCTCGCGAATACTGCGTCGTATGCGGCCTCGTAGCCCGTATAGTACCACAGCAGCCTGCTGTCCAGCCCCCAGCCGACATCCACGACCTTGCCGTCAAGCTCCCTTATATTGTCGTTGACGTACTCGAATTGCGTGAACACGCTGTTGACGAGCTCAAGCCCGTTGGCGAAGCTTTCGAGCGAGGGACCGAACTCTGAGAAATCAGGCATGGCCCAGACGTCCTCGTTGTATATCAGGTCCTCCTTCTTGACGCCTATTATCTTCGTTAGCATCTCGTAGTTGAGCTCTATGGTGCGGTCCTTCCAGTACCCCTCCTTAGGGTAATTGAATGAGTGCTGGCCGGCCATCATGAAGGAAGTGAAGTGCCTGCCGGTCACTCCTACGTTGTCTATGTCGCCGAACCTTAGGCATATCTGCGGCACTACCAGCGGGTTGGCACCGTACTCGAAGCTCATCTTCCCGTTCTCTATCCTCTGGAAGTCCTGTATGCTGGCTATGGTGAAGTACAGGTCCTGCCTCCACCTACTCACTACGGGATAGCTCTTTATCTCCGCATGCCCGTTCCGCTTGAAGAAATCAGAGAACTTCTTCCAAAACTCTACGTATCCTATCGCGTTAGGCTTCTCCTTGAAGAAAGCGTACTCTGTGTGCGAACTGTCCTCGCATACGTCCCTCTCCTTTATGCTCCAGAAGTTCTTTCCGCATATCCTGCACGTGTGCCTCGTGAAGCCCTCATTCTGGAAGAGCTCCACCTTGTAATACTCCTCAGCTTTCTTGGAGAAGTCCTCCCTTAGCTTCTGCTTGCTGAGCATAAACATCATCTATAGCTTGGACTGCGACCACCACACCTTGCATTCCTTGCCGAAAAAGACGCACCAGTTGCACTTGTACTTTTCGGCTTCCGGGACAGGCTGCGCTTCGCGGTCGCCTCTCCAATACTTCATTATGTACTTTATTATCTCCTGCGTCTCGGATTCATCGTATTTGAACTTATAAAGATTTATCTGCTTGTCAGTGTGCTGGTTTGTGTAGCGTATGCATAGCGTCTCGCTTATCTTGTCTATTCGCACAGCAGTCCTGAAGAGCGCATCGGCCATCGCACCTATGTTCTGCATTGGCTTCTCTATCCCTGTTGTGTCCAGCTGCCTTATGAATTCCGGAGACAGCTTCAGAGTGCCTACCCCGTACGAGCGCTTGAAGTTATCCGCGGTGTAAGCGCCGCTGCGTATGTCCTCCAGCAGGCGCTTGTAGATTAGGACCTGCACCCTGTGCGTCAAGAGCTGGGCCTCCATCGGCATTGAGTCGGTGCTGCGCGTCTTGTCCTCCACTATCACGGTCTCGCCGTCCTTTCTGTCAAGTTCATCCAGCTTTCCCACCACCCTGAAGCCGCCGAGAGAGCCGTATATCTGTATCTCCCTTGTCTTGCCCTGCCTGGCCAGCGCCTCAAAAGCCTTGTAGCTGGAGTAGAGGTTCTTGAACAGCGAGTCCGGGTAACTCTTCGGCTGCAACGTTATCTGCTCGTTCACCACGTTCTCCATGTGCTCGTGCATGGCCCTGCCTTCCCTTATCTCCTTCGTTATCCTCGCCCCGTGGACGTGATTCAGTTCCATCTGTTTCTCGCACCAATATTGGGCAGCGATATCGGTTACGCTTATGTTGCTCCTGTGTATTCTTTCAAGTGCATTCAAAAAATCAGCCCGCCTACTTGTCGTCATAGCCGTTAGGCTCAGTGATCATCTCGCTCATCACAATGGTTTACTGGCTCCAAACTATAAATATATATCATTTATTCTGCAAATCTCATTTGGACTGACTTGCAGTCCCTGACTTTTGCTGCTGCGATGCGCATGGACTACAACAACGATTTTGAGGACCTTAACGTAGGCACGTCTTTGGGCAGCATACACCTAAAACACCATAGTGGGAGCAAGCAGAAACTCCTTTTCCTGCACGGCTTCGGGATAAACTCTAGGGCTTGGGGCAAACTAATGAATGTGATGCCTGACGACCTTGACATCTACCTGATGGACCTGCTGGGACATGGGAGCTCGGACGCGCCTATGATTGAGTACACAGTTGATAAGCAGACGCAGGCGCTCAAGGAGGTGGTGGAAAGATTAATGCTGCAGGAATGCTACATAATAGCGCACTCTTACTCAGGATGGGCTGCGCTGCTTTATGCGATTGAAGGTCGTCCTGCAAAGGGCTTCGTACTGGAAGACGTAGCAGGGGTGGAGGACCACGTCAATCGTATCTCAAACCCGGATGTCTGGAAGGAGTTCAACGACTTCATGTTCAGGAGCGCAATGAAGTACGCTGGTAACAAGGAATACGTGATGCGTAGCATACTGGACACCCAGCTGAAGAACAGGGTGCTCGCGCCCGATGACCTGGCGAAGATAGACAGGCCCACACTGATAATATGGGGCAGTGACGACAGGATGATACAGCCGGCCAGCGCGTACACACTTAGGGACTCTATAAAGGGAAGCCTGTTGGAAGTCGTGCAGGGCGCGGGCCATGAGCCGCATTATACGAAACCGGATGTGGTCAAAACAGCATTGCTTAAATTTATTGCGTATGTATAACATTAAGCGCGGCTGCCGGTGCCTGTTAATTGCATATCAGTTATTGAGGTGCTTGACTGTGGCCAGTTTTTATGATTTAGGTGTATTATTTGGCCGATGCGAATTTGGTTAAGAAAAAGTACATAGTATCGGAATTGGTTGATGAGACCCCGGAGGTACTGCTCATAAAGTTCAGACCTGAAGATGGCAACCCGATAAAATTTGATCCGGGCATGTTCTTCATGATATCAGGGATAGAAGCCAGCACCGGAAAGGTACTTGTTTCAAGGGCTTTCTCTATAGCCTCGGAGCCATCTTCGGAGGAGATGGAATACTATATAGTGAAGCAGCACGGCGACCACAAGACACACTTCATGGACTCGAAGCTAGGCGACGCTTATCTGATAAGCGGTCCGCACGGGCAGTTCAAGTTCATACCATCTGTCAACAAGAAGGTCGTTTTTATAGCAGGGGGCACGGGACTTGCGCCTTTCATGTCAATGCTCAGGCACATAAAGAAGCTAAAGACTGGCAATGACGTAGTGCTTCTTTACAGCGTGAAGTATCCGACTGAGATAATAAGGAAGGAAGAACTCTTTGGATACAAGGATTCAATCGGCGCCAAGATAGTAGTGACCGTTACCAGGGCCGCCGAGAACGATGGATGGAACGGCGAATCAAAGCGCATAGATTCCGATATGATAAAGAAATACGCAGAGGACTACATGGATAGGGTTTTCTACATCTGCGGTCCGCTGCCTTTCGTAAACTCTATGAAGGAGGCGATAAAGGCGCTTGGCGTTAGCGACAGCAATGTTTGGGCAGACGTCTGGGGCTGAAATATTATATCTTGTTCAGCCTTGCGTATATCTCTTCTACATCAAGTTTGGTGGTCAGCAACGGAAGCTTTTCTATCTGGGCTATCTTTACTGCGAGCTTGTCGACGTTGGTGACGTTATGCATCACTATAAGCTTGGGCTTGATCGGCGCTACCCTTATAACGACCATGGGCGACCTTCCAGTCGATACGCGCTCGAAGATGAATGCACGATCCGTAGTCGTGCCGAACAGTTTCGGGTATTCGGATGGTGACATCTCCAATATGACCCTAAGGCTGTCAAGCCTAGTGTAACCGAATAGCTTTATCGAGTCGAGATAGCCCGGATTGGCGACCACCTTGCCTTCTATTATTCTGTTGAAGTCGGCGCCGCCTATAGGCGCCCCGAAATCGTGTATCGTGTAGAACGGCTCCTCCTTTGGCTTCTGCTGCGATATTTTCGCAAGGCTCTGGACTACCGCGCCACCTCTGCTCTCGTCTATTATGAATATGGCATCGACGAACCTCTTTATGACGCCTACGCCAGGGCTCAGCCTCCTGTTGCTCTCATAGTCGCTTATTGTTGAATTTGATATCTTGATGTACTTGGCAAGCTCGGTCTGGGATACTCCGAAAAGTTCGCGCCACTTCTTCATTACGCTTCCCGGGGTGTCTGACAGCGTTATCTCGCCGGCTATCCTGTCCTTGAGCTCGTTCATTTTGTCACTTTTCTTTCCTCTTTGCTGCCTTCCTGCCCTTGCTGCCCCTCCTGCTTTTCTTGCCTACGTTCCTGTAAAGTTCATCTATGTACATTTCCTGTTCGGACTTCTCGCCCGGCTTCCCGGAAGATGAACCGTCTTTCTTGTCGCGTGGAGTGTAAATCAATCCCACTATAGTTATTATTAGACCGATTATAAATATACCTCCAGATGTGAGGTACCAACTGTTAAACGCTGACTGGCTCTGGTTCAATGCGTTTTGTATGCCAATTATAGCGGGATTCGATTCGAGCGCGTTTTCCGTGGTAGGGCCCAGATACGCCACGATGCCCGTGGCGGTATTTGATGTAGAGGAAACGACACCCTCATTGTTGTCTACTACTATGTAGTAGTGGCCCCCCTTTGACATGTTGATGTAGGGATACTCGTATATGGGTGCGGAATAGTTCGAGCTCGGATGCGGGGTTGTGCTTGCATTTGCCGTATTGTTCGACTCAGTATATGTGATGTTTTTGGTTATGTCGCCGAATATTAGGAGAGCACCATGGCCCTCTAGCGAGATCGCATCGGAAATGCCGCTGCCTGATGCATTAAGCGCTAATGAGTTCCATGAATCAAACGCCGATTCGTTGAAAAGGTATGCGTTGACCTTACCCGATATGACAGCTGTGCTCAGCGTGAAAACCGAACGTCCCGTTATATTCGAGGAGTTTAGCTCGAACACCATGAAATTGCCTGATTTTAATGAGAAGTTCTGTATGTTTGCTATCATGCGTATGTCCCCGAACTCAGAGCTGTTGAAGTTGCTGGCTATCTGGTTCCCGACTATAAAGCTCGCTGCTATGGAAAGTATTATTATGAGCAGACCTAAGTACACCAGCTTCTTCATCATCGGATCAGTATGACGTCTAAGTGAGTCGGATAATCTTAGGGCTCTACATGTATATAAAACGATGGCATCGAGAATCTGGCTCATCACGGCGTAAATACGCGCATTGCTTCCATGCCGGCTAATGGTATGCAAAAGGTATTAAAATAAGCTTACAGACAATATTAACGGTAAAATGGTGGCGATATGGCTGAATTAGAGAAAATTCCTACAGGTATAGAAGGGCTTGACAACATGCTTTACGGAGGCCTCCCGAAGAACAATCAGATGCTGATTGCAGGTGGTCCGGGAGCGGGAAAGACGCTGTTGACCTTCGAGATACTTTACAGAAATGCGAAGAAGGGCATACCCAGCGTATTCATACCGCTTGAGGAGGACACGCCGATGGTGTTGAGGAACGTGAAGGAGGCTTTCCCAAATTTCACTGACCTTGATGAACTCGTGAAGAGCAACATTATAGAGATAGACGGCGGCGGACCTGCGCTCAAGGTCAAGGAGGTCACGGACTCGGAGCTGTATTCGTTCGGCAACATAGTCTCTGAGATAGAGAACTTGGTCAGGATGAACAACGCGCAGCTGGTCATCGTGGACTCTGTTTCGATGCTAAAGCTGGTGCTCGGCGATTCGTCGCTCTACAGGAAGTCTATGATGGGCCTTATATCAACGCTCAGGCGCCTGAACGTGACATCGATATTCACAAGCGAATTGACTTCTACGGAAAGGCAGAGCCTGACTTTCAGCCCTGAATTCTTCATGTTCGACGGCGTAATGAACATGTATCAGATAGGGGAGAAGGACAGGAGGACGCTGGCCGTCGAGGTGGTCAAGATGAGGGGCTCCAACCATAGCTGGGCGCTCGCGCCTTACGAGATAACGCCTGGAGGTTTCAAGATATACACGATAGAGCAATGATTAGATGTTCTTAAGGTTCAGGAAGGACAACACTGGAGCTTCAAAAATGAAGGGCGCGAAAGAACCTATCCTTAGCGAAAAGCAGCGCAGGAGGCTGTCGCTGTACATCGTAGGGCTGCTCCTCTTAGTGGCCATAGTGCTTATAGCGCTGCCCAGAGGCGCGGGCGGGCTCTCGGCATGCGAGGGGATAATACTAACGGCGCAGAAGGACGCATGCATAAGCGCTCTTGCAAGCAGCACGGATAACTTGTCGATTTGCAGTTACCTTGCCCAGCAGGGCTCCCAAAACTGTGTGCTAAACATCGCGGTACAGCAAGGCAATATCTCTACGTGCAGCCTTCTTGAATCGACGCCACAGGCGCATTACGCATGCGTATCGAACATCAGCTTCGCCGATAAGAATCCTGCCTACTGCGCGCTTCTTTCAGGCAGCCAGCGTGATGATTGCGCATACGGGCTAGCAAAGCTCGTAAACTTCACCGAGAGCGCCGCATGCACGCAGATATCGAATTCATCGATCATGAGGATATGCCTTTCCCTATATTACTACAAGAACGCGCTAGACCATAGAAACCAGTCTTCGTGCGGCATGCTGCTCAACAACGCCAATGGCTCGCTCCTTACGGACATAATCGATGAATCCGGGGGCAACCAGTCGCTCAGCTCGATTTTTGATTATGCTTCGGAGAACATCACGCCCAGGGACTATTGCTACAACCAGCTCGCCATAGAGGAAAGGAACCAATCGGTTTGCAGCTTTAATGCAGGCGCCGCGCAGACGATATGCCAGGAGGCGGTAAGCGCAGAGGAGAGGCTTAATACTACCAACAACCAGCTTAACTGCACCAAGCTTTCGCTTGAAGGCGGGAATCTCACGAATAGCTCAGTAAAGGGCAACGCGACAGCGAACCTGACCAGATACTTCAGCAAGATAAACCTTTTTGCGTGCACGCTGACTGAATCATTTAGGGAGAGGAATATAACATTGTGCAAGACCCTGGCAAACAGCACGCAGTACAACTCCTGCGTGTGGGACTTCATAAAGACGCTGAACGCTACTAACGACTGCGGCTACCTGACTAATGCAACGCTCCAGTCTTACTGCGCCTCCGGGTATGCTTAAGGCTATGGTGGATTCGATGGCATCTTTCAGTGGCATCGTATCCTGCATAAGGACTATGCCTAACCAGGTGGACAACGTTTACTCGGCAGTGGGCGATAAGGCGGTAAACTTCAGAAGCGGCACGGTACTTTCCCTCAATGACAGGGTTGAGTTTGATATAGATCCTAACGGTTCCGCCAGTGCTCCTCCAATGGCGCAAAATGTTTCGGTAATCGGAAAGGCAGACAAGCAAGGAATTGATGCTGCCGTGATCGCTTTGTCCGAATCCGTAGATTTGAGGGACAACTTTTCAGCAGTGGATGAACTGCTGGCAAAACACCGTGAAATCCTTGCATGCGCAAAAAACATGGAGGGCGCATTGGTTGACTGCGCCAGGGCGCTTACTATGGCATTCATATCTGGTGCGCCAATAACGGTAAGGTTCCATAACGACGGGGACGGCTCAACAGGCGCGATGGCGCTTTACCTGGCTCTTGGCAAGCTCCAGGAGAGGATATCATTTGGGGGCAGGAACATAACATGGAAGATGCACAGGGGCATATCATATGACGAACAATCGTCATTTGAGGACCTTATGCATTTCAGCCAGTATGAAAGCTCGGGCAGGCCGATTGTAGTTATAATAGACTTCGGCACATCCCCAGAGAGCGAGAAATCAATAAATCAGGTAAAGGACAAGGAGAAGGCCCAGCTCGTATGGCTTGACCATCATCCGCCCTATGAGGGGTTCCCGCAGGATATGATAGGCTTCTACATCAACCCATGGAATTTTGGGGGGAACAGCGACTTCACCGCCGGAGCATTGGCATGCGTGTTCGCTACAGTGATAAATAGATGCGATGCCGCTGCGCTTGTGGAAGCGTCACTGGTCAGCGACTACAGCGCATACGCAGATTACGATGACAAGCAAGCGCAGGAAACCGCCCTCGTACTTGACCTGCTTACGAGCGGGAGCAGGTCGCACAGCATGGCGAGCCCCACGCCGAAGACCTTCCTGGACGTGCTAGGCAACAAGAAGCTTTACAGCGACACGATGTTCCATGCCAGGAACCTGCTCGACGAGGCGCTTGAGATAGCGCTACAGAGAGCAAAACGCTACAAAAATACCTTTGGGATAGGCATATACGTTCTTGATTTTGGTTATATAGCGGAACTTGGGAACGGCTATCCGCTTCCCGGTAGGTTCAGCTCGAGGCTACAGGGAAAGTTGGAGGGGATCAACGGCGGCAAGACGCTCACGATAGTGCATTATGGCAACTACATATCTATAAGGGAAAGCGACGACATCGTACCGAAGATAAAGGTGCTGGACTTGGTAAACGAGCTGAAAGCTTCATCAGAATATGTAGAATCGGGCGGAGGGCATAACGAAGCGGCCAGCATGAGGGTGCCTAGGCAGCACACAAAGCAGGTGCTGAAATTGCTGTTAAGCAACCTGGGCGCGAATCCGGACTGAGCGCGCGTAGGCTTCAGGCCGGCTTCTCAAGCCACTTTATCTCCTTCTCTGAAAGATTGTACCTTGATTCGAAGAAATTGACCACTGCAGCGTCCTCGCCGTTTTTCTCTGCCGCCCTGACCATTGCTGAGAAAAGCGGCAGATGCTCCTTCGTTATAACCGATACGCTCTCGTGTATGCCGCGCTGCATCTTAATTGCTATCTGCCTGTCCATACCCCTGCGCTCCTTTGACACGCTAAGCTCCTTTATTATCCTCGGGAAGGCGTATTTCCTGGCCGTGTTAGGGTAATTGCGCTTGGCCAGCGCGACGCCGCTCGACATGAGCAGGTTGGCGTACCTCCAATAGCCGTAATTCTGCGACCTTGTCGCCCTTGAGAGGAAAATGGTCGAACGTGCAAGCGCATCGAATGCTGATGAGTTGTCCTTTACATACGTGTACCTTTTAGGTATATTCTCCTCCATCCAGTTGACCATCATCTCAGGCTGGACATCGTCAGAAAGCGCTGATCTCGCGCTCTGCGATGCGTATATTGTGTAGGTGGAGAAGATCTTGTCTAATGTGCTGAAGATATCTGCATCGCGGTCGCGCAGGCCTATTATATCTGCCGCTTCATCGTTGCTACCTGCAAGCGCGAAGGCATCGATGAAGGCGCTGCGGACATCGCCGCTCGAACGCTTCACTATGGCGTCTATCACGTTCTTCGTCAAACCGAGCTTTTCGCGATCTGAAAGCCCTGACAACGATACTCTAAGGACGTCGTCCGGCACCTTTGCGAACCTAACATCATCAACCAAGCCCCTCAGAAATGATATGTTGCGGTCCCACTTGTCGTTTGCTATAAGCAGCATCGGGCTCTTCGACTCGTGTATCAGTTTCGTAATCGCAGCGTTAGCGCCCTTGTCGAAGCGAGGGGCAAGCTCGTCTATCTCATCCAGTATTATCACATTGCGCCTGCCGAAAAGCGTCCGCGAATTGGACGGTGCGACAAGGACCTTCTCTATTGTTTCCTTGTCCCTGTAATCGCTTGCGCTCAGCTCCACTATATTCCACTTGAATTCTGCAGCCAAGGCATGGGCTGATGCGGTCTTGCCGGTGCCGGAAGGTCCGTAAATCAGCATAGGGCGGCGCTTCGCCCCGGCCTCTATGTCACTTGCGAACTTCCTTAGTTCGCTTACCGCATGGTCGTTGCCTACTATTTCGTTAAGCGATGCGACATCTGTCACGTACTGGTTGGTTGGCGGCATGCGGCATCACCTGATCATGTGCGATTATAAAACTGGTAAGCAATTTCTACGCGAGCTATCAACTGTTAAACGAGAAAGTATTTAAGTATTGCATGGGTATAGTATAGAGACGTTTTATTGGGTGCTATGCACTCTTAGCGGCTTTCTAAAATGCCACTTTTTTAGGTAATTGTATGATTCAGTTAGAGTATGTACCACAGCATGTAGCGCTGATACCTGATGGCAACAGGAGATGGTCAAGGAGCCACAAGTTCAAGCTCTACAGCAGCTACAGCTTGGGCATAGAGAAGTTCATAAACTTCAGCATCTGGGCGAAGAGCTTTGGGGTCAAGACCCTGACGGTGTGGGCGCTCTCTACAGAGAACATAAGCAACAGGAGCAGGGGCGAGCTTTCGATACTCTATAGGCTCTACACCAGGATGGCCAATGACAAGAAGATATTTGATACGCTTAAGAGGAACGGCGCGCGCATAATAGTGATAGGCAACCTTTCAAAAGTGCCGAAGCCGGTCCGGACGGCGCTATACGGCCTCGAGAGGAGGACGAAGACCTTCAAGGAGCTTTCGATAAACATACTCATAGGCTATGGCGGTAGGGACGATATAATACACGCAGTAAAGAGGATAATTTCAGATAGGAGGATGAAGATAAGGAACATCAATGAGAACCTTATAAGGGCTTACCTTAGGACCGCTGCCCTCCCTGATGCTGACCTCATAATAAGGACATCGGGCGAGACGAGGCTTTCTGGCTTCCTGCCATGGCAGTCCGGCTATTCCGAGCTCTATTTCGCTAACAAGTACTGGCCGGATTTCGGGAAGAAGGACTTGGAGAGGGCCTTAAAGTACTTTTCAACCAGGCAACGCAGGTTCGGCAAATAACGTGTTTTAGATGCCAAAGCCGCCGGACAATGGTAGCTCATCCTTCATATCCAACAGCAGCATCTTCAAGAAGAACATGCCGAGCACAGCGGTTCTTTTCACGGTAACGCTCTTCATAAGCGTAATATTCGGCATTGCCTCGGTGGCGCTCGTGAACTATCCGGAGCTTGCCACCAACACGAACCAGATAATAGTGGACGGCATGCTGGCAGGCATAATAGCAATAACGCTGCCTACAGTGCTTACTACGATATTCATAAAGGCGCTCAGGAGGGCGGTCGAGCTGAACTACCTGTTCTTCGTATCGCTCTTCGGTGCCGTGGTCTACTCCCTGTTCCTTGTGATAGGAAGCGCGACAACTATAGAGGCCCCTCTCTATGGCATAGCCGGAATAATAGTGCTGGTAGGGGACGCAAGCACGGTGGCATGGTGGCTCTTCGTCAATAAGGTAATGTTCGGGCGTGGCAAGGGCGGGGTGCTTACGGCCCTCGCGCAGCCTACGCTTAACATACTCACTTACATACCCGTGAGCAGCTTCCTTTTCGTGGTCTCAAAATCCATACAGCTGCTCTTCCTGAAGCTCTACATAGGCATCTTCATATTCATCATGGTCACCTACTGCATACTTTACATGTTCGACAAGCCTATGGAGCGCAATCTCGGATTCCCTGCGATAGAAGCTTTCTCGAAGATGTTCCAGGGGTGGATTTTCGACACGAACATTGCATCGCCTTTCGGGCCTAAATTCGGCAGCGCCGCCGATATAGAGGTGGGCACCCTGGTGCTTAAGGATACCAAAGGCAAACTCAAGTCGATTTTCTTCCTGCCGATGGTGCACTACGGCCCGGCAGGGGCGATAGGCGGCAGCAACTTCCCTTATCTCATGGAGAGAAGGATAAACGAGAAATACCGCGCCAACGCATTCATTATGCATGCAAGCGTGAACGAGGATTTCAACCCGGTCTCTGCAAGGCAGATAACGCAGTTGAACTCTGCGTTAGACATTTGCATCGCAAAGGCGAGGAAGCTTGGCGGCGGCACCAGATATTTCGAATCGAGAGCAAACAACGCCACCATAAAGAAGATTGATATAGGGGATCTGGGCATCGTCACCTTTACTAGGGCGCCATACATAACCGAGGATATATCGCCAGACTCGGCGCTGCTGTTCAACGAGCTGCTGAAGGGCGTGAACAGGAAGCTGATGCTCGTTGACGCGCACAACTCAAGGATTGAGAAAGCGGACGAGGACGAGCTCGCCGGCGTGGCCTTCAACTCAAGCTACATGAAGGACTATGTGAACGCGATAAAGAGGCTCAAAAAGCCAATCCAAAGCGGGAGATGCCTGGTGTTCGGCTCCAGCAGCGTGGAGGCTTACTACCAGCTTGGAGCGCCCGAAGACCTAGGGCACGGAAAAATGAACGTAGGGATATTCGAGATAAACAGGTCTAGGTACTGCATCATACTTTTCAATGCGAACAACATGCTTCCATCCTTCAGGAAGCGGATATTGGAGCATCTCCGAGCGAAGTACGGTCTCAACGCGGAAGTATACACCACAGATACGCATGAGGTGAATTCGTTGCGCAACAATGCGAGCAACGTGCTAGGCAGGCACGCAAGCTATGCGAAACTCATAGAGCTGGTCGATGAGGGCGTAGAGAACGCGCTCAAGGACCTGGGGCCTGTAAACGCTTTCTATGCATCTACGACAATGAAGAATTTCATGATATGGGGTAGGAACGTGCGCGAGAGGATGTTCCAAGTGGTAAACTCTGTGATGGCGCTTGCGAGGATACTCGTGCCTGCTGCGCTGGTCGGCGGATTCGTAGTTGCAGCATGGATAATATCTATAGTCTGAATGGCATTTCTTATGGGGCTTCTAAGCGTTGATTATGCAGTTTTCGGGTCTTTCCTCCTTTTGAGCATTGCGGCGAGCGCGCTGTTCATAATCGGCTCTGCGCATGACAGAAGGTCAAGAATGTTGCTTTCTGTGCCCTTTGTGGCCTCTGCGCTGATAGCCATGGCAGCTTACCTGCACGCATATGGCCCATCGCAGCCCGGCCTCACATTAAGCCTTATTTCCGCGTCGATATTCTTCACGCTCGCGGCGTTATGCTATGTAAAGAAGCCCAAGACCTTCTACATGTCGATGCTTGAGGGAATCTTGGTGGTACTGTGCTCTGCAACCGCATTCGGCCTGCATTCGATGGCCATGATAGCTGCGCTGGCGATAGGAGGGCTACTAGGCATCGTATGGAACGACAAGGAGTTCCACATCCGCCGCTCATGGCGCAAGTTCGAGCCCGATAGGAACAAGAAGCACCTCGAGATCAAGCGCGACATATTCCAGATACTCATAGGCGCAGTGGTCATACTTGCGATCCTTGCTTTGGGCGGCTACGCAAGGCCGGTTGTGTTCTCGCTAGTGGTTCTGGGGCTCGTTTACAGCAACCTCATAAGCACAAACCCCCGCGCGCCGTTCGGCGGGTTCCTGGCATCGATGGAGCGGAGCAGCACCACATTCGGAATAGGCGCTTTTTACCTTGCTATGGGCGTATCTTTGATACTCGGCTTGGTAACGAGCATGCCGCTCGTCCTGCTCAGCCTGGCTGCGCTTTTCTTCGGGGATTCGGCCGCTACTATAGTAGGCGTGCTTTTCGGCAGCATAAAGCTGCCGTACAACAGATCCAAGTCGGTGCAGGGGCTTTTCGGCTATTTTGCCGTTGTGGCCCTCTTCGGCTATCCGATAGTGGGCGCTTATTCCATTGTGGCAGGCCTGGCTTTCGCAGTCGTGGAGAGCTTGAGAGTCCCGATAGACGACAATATAGCCGTGGCGATTTTTACCGTCGTAATTTCGATAATCTCGGCTTCCGTTTTTTAGTGGGAAAATCTTGCGACGACAATTTTTCATTTTTTATGAATGCCACTATTCAAGACTTTGCACGTTTATTTAAAGACTTTCCTTTGCAAAGGATTTGTAGGGTTTGACCTGGTGCTTCGATTGGCTAAACAAAGGGGCTTCAGCCTCTATGATATAGAGCAGTTCATCCGCGAGGCGGGCGCCGAGAAGGTGAACGAGAAAGCGGTCTTAAGCCTTGAAATGGAGCTTGAGGACACTGTGAACGGGCTGATCAACGATGCATCGATGTACGCCAACTACGCCGGCAGGAAGCGCCTGATAACTCTTCCTGACATAGAGCTGGCCAAGGGGCACAGCAAGCACGCTAAGCTTTACATACTTAAGAGCAAGCAGCACAAAAATAAGGTAGTCAAAAGGAGGATCTATGCCGTAGGCAAGGCAGCCTCAAAGTAGCGCCATCGACTTCAGGGCGAACGCAAGCGCCACAAATAGTAATTCTACTATCCACATGTAAAGTGATACCTCCCATTCTGTGCACCTCTTCAGGTTCATTATTATATGGGTCCAGCTATAGATCTTCTTGCCGTACGGCGGTTCGAACGTGCCGTCGGACCTTAGCTTTCCGAGATCGGTGACCTTGAACCTCCTCCTCGCGTGGAGTATGAACTCTATTATCCAAGGCATGAATACTATCAGGCCGAAAGACTCCATGCTGCCCACTATCATGGCAACGACCAGGCCGGTTCCTACGCCATAACTGAAGCTGTCGCCCGGCGTTATCTTTGATGGGTACAGGTTGAATACCAGGAATGCCATTATCGCTGCGGCGAGTATGCTCGTTATAAGTGCCCCGACATAAGAGCCGTAGATTATGCTGTAGAGCAGCATCCCCAGGCTGGCTATCAGGCCTGTCCCACCGGCTATGCCATCAAAGCCGCCGAGCAGATTGAACGCATTTGATGCGAAAACAACGGCCAGTGGTATTATTATAAGAGGGTAGAAGATGCCGAAATTCACCGCCCCTACGAAAGGTATGGCGACTACTTTGACGCCTGCGTTTATCGCCATTAGAGGCACTGCGCCCACTAGCGTGAGCAAGGGCTTCTGCCACTGCTTAAGGCCCTTCCTTGTGTCCATCATGTCAGTGGTTTTTACCATCGATTTCTTCACGTTCACATCATCAAGAAACCCTACGAAAGCGACCAGTAGGACTGACAAAAGGGTCGCGAATAGGTACTCGAGCGATACGAACGACGTGTATATGTGGAAACTTGAGCCGAATATGTAGGTAAGCACCCCGATCGTGAAGCCGAATACCACGGCTAGGCCCCCACTGCTTGGTATTGTCGGCTTGGATTTCTTGTTGTGGTCGGGCGACGTTATGCCGGACTCGAACATGTATGATTTTAAGAACATCAGGGCTATTATTGAGAAGACAAATCCGGCTATGCATGGTACAAGTATGGTAAGGTATGTGTGGTAAGCCATGATAAATACCTCAAATGGTAGTTTTTAATTAATATAAGCTATTATATTTATCCATATTATTTCCTTTTCATCTAGGCGCCCTTGTAGTATAACTTGGATAGAACGTGAGCTTGCGGAGCTTGTGATCCGGGTTCAAATCCCGGCAAGGGCGATCCACAATTTTCCTGTAGGAAAATGTGTGAATTTAAAAGAATCTTGTGAACGGTAGGTAATTGGTGTCTATGGCAACTGCAAACGAAGCGGACAAGAAGCAAAAAGGTCTGACTAAAGAAGAGATAAACGCGATGGAGGAGTACCTTAAAGAGAAAAACTTGAAGGCCAATAGCGAAGGGGCCGTACTCGCCGCTATTGCTAAGATGAAGGAACCAGACCGCTCAATGGCAAAACGTATACATTCCATTGTCAAGGCCAGCGCGCCTGATCTTTCTCCCAGAACTTGGTATGGTATGCCGGCGTATGCAAAGGGCGACAAGGTCATCTGCTTCTTCCAGGCCGCAGGCAAGTTCAAGGCGAGGTACGGGACCCTAGGTTTCAGCGACAATGCCAATTTGGATCAGGGCAACATGTGGCCTGCCTCTTATGCCGTCATGAAGTTGACCCCAGAGGAAGAGAAAAGGATAGCGGATCTAGTGAAGAGGGCGGTGAGCTAAGGCGGATGCAAGCGCAGAGACAGGCAACGTAATCGAAAAATCATGTGGCAGGAAGGGCAAACACTACTTTCCCAAAAGTAGCCAAAATAAAAGACTCGAAGAAGCTCTTTAATGCGCGCCTAGACGACAAAACAGTACGCGCTATCAGCTTTTACGAGACAGGCATTATAGATGGTGCAGCGCTCAAGGCGCTGATCCTCGAAGCCGTGAAGCCGAATGCATCAAAAAGCAAATAATGTGGTATCAAGAATTTATTCAGACGATGGAGCTCTTTGGCTGTGATGACCAAATCGAACCTATTGCCGAGTATATCAGCTTTGCTGCGAGGTAGTTTGGAGCTATAAGTCCAGGTATAGGACTCAATTCGGTAAAGTCTATGCCCAGCACGTCCTTAGCCATCATAGAGCCCCTGAGTATATCCTTAAGCTTGGAGTATGTAAGGCCGTTAGGCTCAGGAGTGCCAACGCTAGGCATCTCGCTAGGATCAAGGACGTCGAGATCGACCGTTATGTAAATGTCCTTAAGCGTGTTGACCCTTATCGCATTTATTATGTCCTGCGTGCTCATGTTTTGCATGTCTTTCATGTAGAGAATGGAGTCTGGGTATTTCTTTGCGCTCTGTTCGTCTATGCTCCTTACGCCAACGCTGTAGCAGCTATCGGCAAGCTCCCTCGCCCTTGCAGCGACGCAGGCATGGCAGTATTTTGTGCCGAAAAGCTCATCTCTGGAATCTGAGTGCGCATCGAAATGGATCACCGTGAATTTTTTGTTGCGCGAAGCGAGAGCTTTTATCGAACCCAACGCAACTGTGTGCTCCCCGCCAATCAGGAGAGGCAGTTTACCATCATCCAGGACTAGGCCGACCTCCTTCTCGATGCGTTCTACGGTCTTCTCTGGGGAAGAGAAGTCTGGCGCGAGCTCTTCGGTGGTGTATATCCCTGCCTTGCTTATGTCGCCGTTAAACTCCTCGCTATAGAGCTCCATGTTCCTGCTCGCCTCTATTATGGCGCGCGGACCGTCCCGTGCACCTGATTTGTATGTCACGGTCGAATCGTAAGGTATCGGTATCGCAACAACTTTGGATGTTTTGTAGTTTTGTTCCTCGAGGCCGAAAAGGTTGTATGGTGGTGTGGTATTCAGAATTTTCATTATAGCACCTATGGTTTGCGTTTGCATTTGCTTCTTATTGAGATACAGATAGCAAGGTTAAAAAAACTGCTTTTAATTATGTATATGCCAGTATAGGCTCTCCATTTTTAATTTTATATTGCATATTCCTAGGGTGGGATAATGTCCAATCAAATAAGATGCGCGCATATTCTGGTGAAGAATGAGGCTACAGCACAGGAAGTGTTAGCTAAGCTCAAGACCGGGGAAAGCTTCGCCAAGCTTGCAGAGCAGTACTCCTTGGATGGCACCAGGAAACGGGGCGGCGATTTGGGCTTCTTCGGAAGAGGTATGATGGTCAAATCGTTCGAGGAGGCGGCTTTCAAGCTCAATAAAGGGGACATTTCTGGCGTAGTAAAATCTGAATTTGGATACCATATAATAAAAAGGCTGGAATGAATCATTCCAGGCCGAGCTTTCTGAATATTCTGCCATAGAACTCATTCGTTCTGGCGGCCGAGAACAGCTTAAGGTTCTCTTTGTGCTTTATGTACTTACTTTTATCGCTGCTCTTTAGTATTTCTATCACCTTGTCTGGCAGTTCCACCTCGGCATCGACCACGCACATGTCTCGTACCTCTTTTGGTATCGGAGAGTAGTCCGGCAGCACTACCGGCGTGCCCAGGGCTATGCTTTCAAGCGTTATTATGCTCAGCCCTTCGCGCTCTGACATCATAAGGAATAGGCCAGAATCGACTATATCTTCGTACAGCTTTGATTTCTTATCGTAGTTATAGAACGGCTTCAGCTTAACGTTTTTCTCTATGCCCATGCGTCTTATCATCTGTCTTATATTGGCTTCCTCGGGGCCATCGCCTATTATCGTTGCCGTCACATCAGGCATTTTAGAAGCCACCTTGTTTACTATCTTGAGGAATTCATCTATCCTTTTATCCTTTATCAGCCTTCCGGAGAACACAATCCCGTGCTTCCTATATTTAGTGGGGCTCCTTTTGATTTTGCTTAGGGCTTCATTGTCTAGCACAGGCGCGAATACGCCGCCAATCCTGTGCTCACCGATACCTAGTGCCCTCAGCTTATTCTCGACCTCGTAGGACGAGTTTATTGTATACATATCAGCAGAGCCGAAGAAGTACTGGACAAAAGCAAACGCAAGCGCGCTTAGGCGCTTGCCCAAATATGCATCCCAGTATTTCTTATCCCATATTTCGGCCACGTCTATGATGAGCTTGCATCCGGTCAATTTACAGTACAGCTTGACTACTGGCAGGTGCAGATACGGAAAGGCGTTTGCCTCTACCACATCGAATTTATATCCGAAAATCTTTAGCATGTTAATCGAAAATATGAGCGCGTGACGTATTGATCTCCTGCCATGTGAAAACAGGCGCTCGTAAGAGATTTTGTGGTACGTGTGATAGTTTATGTTTTTATAAGTAAAATTAGGCTCCATGCCTGGCCAGCGCATGGAGAAGAAGTGTACTTCGTGACTTTTAGCCAATTCCGCGGCTTCGGTTGCTTCGGTAGTTGCAACTCCTCCTATCTGCCAAGGATGCGCGACATCAGAAACGAATGCAATTTTCATTTATATACCAATATGAATATTTTCGATGGATAAGGCAATTATATTTATTAGAGTATATGGCAATCTAAAATAATTAGTGTTATCTGATGAGGATATTAATTATAAGCACTACTAAGCCCTATAAAGGCAGCGGCAGCGGCCTAACAGAGTATGCGTATCAGTTAGTGACGCATATGAAGCCGTTGCTAGGAAAATATACGATCATAGATGAACTTTTTGCTATTAAAAAATCTAAAAAAAATAACATACGTGGGCTGATAAAAGCTAATACTGAATTTAAAATTAGATTGCGCAGGATAGCGCATAGAAAATATGATATAATTCATATAACTGATCAAGAGGTAGGTTTCGCTGCAAAAATCCTTAAGAAGGCAAAGGTAAAGGCAAAGATAGTCACTACCGTACATGACCTTTCGAGGTTTGAGGCCGGATTGCACAGAGGGATGGCACAACGAGCTTATAACTGGATGGTGAAGGGTAGCACCGCAAATGCCATAGAGCATTCAGATTTTATACTGTGTAATTCTTCGCAGACATACAAAACCTTAATAAGACGGTTCGGAAAAAGAAAAAATATTGCCGTAGTATCCCATGGTATAGATGATAAAATTATAAGCGCGAGACTCCACAAGAAAATGTATAAAAAAGGGAAGTTTATCGTAGGTTATATAGGTGCGCTTGCACTCCATAAGAATGTTATTCTTATATTAAGAACTGCTAAGATTCTAAAAGGCGACGATACATACAGATTTGTTATAAATGGTACCGGGGCGGAATTACAAAACCTGGTTAATTTTAAGAAAAAGAATGGATTGGACAATGTGGAATTCTGCGGATATGTTCCTGAAAAAGATAAGGTAAGGGCTTATGATAGTTTTGACGCTTTTGCTTTCCCAAGCAGGTACGAAGGCTTTGGTAATCCGATTCTAGAAGCACAGGCCAGAGGCCTCCCGGTAATGATATATAAGGATGGAAGAATACCGAATGAAGTTAAAAAATTCTGCATAGAAACTGGGTGCCCTGAACAGATGGCGGAAGTTATACGAAGTTTGGAAAAAAACGGATATCGGCAGGAGCCAAGAAAACTCGGAATTAAACACGCCGGAGGTTTTACCTGGAATAAAACAGCAAATGGGACGATTGATGTTTATAAAACTTTATTAAAGCGAGAGACGATAAATGTTAACTTGTAGATCTGACATCCTCCCACGAATAAATTCGTGAGGTTCCTCTTTGTGTTCGGTGTCTCTGCGTTCATAGAGTTGCACCTTGGGGCGTATCAGTGCTGCCCTTGAATACATCTCTGTCTGTATTCAATTGACTTCTGCCTTCTCCGATTGGAGGGCGCTGCGATATGTTGAACGATGCATTTGCGTCGGCATGGTCTACGTGTCCACACGATTGGCACACGAATTTCTTTGCATCTCTAATACCTTCGCTTCCACACCTTGAACAGTCCTTTGACGTGTTTTTAGGCTCCACGTAGGTTAGAGGTATTCCGCATAATTTTGCCTTGTATTCGATGAAAGTCTGCAATTGGTAGAATGACCAACTATGCAGACTGTAGTTGAAGTTCCTTGTGTGTTTCCTGTTTTTTCTTATCCCTTCCAGTTTCTCCAGCTTTATCCCTGCATTATTTTTCTTTGCAGTTTCAATTATTGCCTTCGAGACGTTGTGGTTTATGTTCTTAATTATTCTTGACTCCCTGTCTCTTATCCTTTTTACCACACCGTATTTTCCTTCTCTTTGCATCTTCCTTCTTATGTTCTTGTATTTCTTGTGGATGTGAAGTGCCTCCTTCCCAAGTTTCATAATCTTCCCTGTATCTGGGTTTCCCACTACTGCGATATGACCTGTTGTGTTCCTATCTACCCCTATCCACGTTTGGGGAACTATCTGTGGTGCTTCGTTGATATTTACTGAAACATAGGCGTATTCATTGTCCAATTCTATCTGGTTTATCTTTTCGTAATCGTTCCTGAAATCATATGTCACGCTAAATTTTAGGCATGGAATGTATATCGTCCTGTTCTCCTTGTTTGCATTGACAGATTGGGAAGGAACAGTCAGTTTTACCTTATTAACGTTCTTGATTGTCTCATTGTTTCCATATTTCCTGAGTATCTGATTTGCGATTGCGGACTTTAGATTGAATTGTTTTACGTCCTTTGAAGACCTTGTTTTGTGTGTTAAGACGAACTCGGCAATCTTCCTTGCTTTTCCTAACTCTGAAGAAAAATCCCTGTTGTGTTTTATCTTGAAGGTCAGAATCATTGTGTCACTTTTTATAAAACCATTTTACCATTAATGCAATCAGACCAATTACTATAAGGACTATGCCAAGATATATAGAATAGATTGCAGACAAATCCGTGCAACAAGGTATTGGAGGTTGTCCTACAATTTCCGCAGGACAGTTGCATACTCTGTTAAGGTAGGAAATAGCACTCCCAATAGAGACTATCAAACCTAGAAGTATTGAAATTATGCCCAAGACCATTAGTGTATTCTGTTTCATACTTTATCCCATTGTTGTTCTATATATCTCTTGATTGTTGCAGCAGACACGTTTCCTGCAGTCGAAAGAAAGTACGAACGTGTCCAGAGAGTCGGCATCTTTAGGAGTTCTGGAAACTCGTTTCTTAAATATCTTGAACTTCTGCCTTTGAATCTCTTGACTACTATCTCTGGTCTTGACCTTACGTCAGCGGAGATGAATAGATGGACATGGTCTGGCATGACCTCTTTTGAAATAATGTCCCATCCATTTTCAAGTGCTACATCAAACATAATTTCTTCAAGCCTTTTCTTTATGTCTCCTACCAATAACTTTCTCCTATATTTAGGACAGAATACTATGTGGTAGTTTACCATTGCTAAACTTGTTCGGTTATGTTTGTATTCCATATTAATCTTTAGATACTATATATCCCTTCTAATTTATATAGATATGCTTCTATCAAATTGCAAGACATTCGCATTCATCCCACGATTGGAAATCGTGGGCTTTCTGCTATGCATTTTTGTAAATATGGTTGTTTAGGTTTTGAGCGTATTCATTGAATTGATGCGCCTTGGATAAAACAAAAATTTAGGATAAATTATTGCCTTAACCTAGCACGTCATAGAAATGTGGGCTTAGGGCGTCAGGTAGCAGCGTACCTCCCTATATTGCTAATATAGTGGTCCATTGTTAGTTTAAGCCCGCCACTTAGGGTATACTTAGGTGCCCACTTGAGTTCTCTTCGTATCTTACTAGGATCAAGGGCGTATCTTACATCATGGCCTGGTCTATCTGCAACAAATTGCAGCAGGCTGGTATCTTTGCCAAGCATCTTTAGAAGCTTCTTTACGATCTCGATGTTGTGCGCCTCCGAGTTTGAGGATACCAGATAAGTATCACCGTATGCGCCTTTTTTTATTATGATTTCGAGTGCGCTGCAATGGTCCTCTACATAAATCCAGTCTCTTACCTGCATCCCATCACCGTAAATAGGTATCTTTTTGTCAAACAATGCACTCGTTATAACTTTTGGTATCAGCTTCTCGGGGTGCTGGTTAGGCCCGAAATTGTTACTACAATTAGATATTGTGACAGGCAACTTGTATGTGTTATAATAACTGTTTACCAGATGGTCTGCGGCAGCCTTTGACGCAGAATACGGGTTATTCGGGTTGTATCTGCTCCTTTCGGTGAATTTCAGTTTCGAGTGCAACGGCAGTGAGCCATAGACTTCATCGGTAGATACCTGGTGGAATCTCACTTCTGTTTCCTTGACAGCATTTAGGATGGAGTGTACACCCAGAATGTTAGATTTAACGAAGTCATCCGAATTACGTATAGAATTATCAACATGTGTTTCTGCAGCGAAGTTTATTATTGCGTCAACATCCGCTGCGAGCCTTTTTATGAGCCGCCTATCACAGATATCGCCCTTTATGAACGAATAGTTGCACCTTTCATCCACATTGCTTACGTTCGCAAAATCCGCTGCATATGTAACCTTATCTAGGTTTATTATCGAATCCCTTGGATGACGCCCGAACCAGTACTGGATGAAGTTTGAGCCTATGAATCCGAGACCGCCCGTAACGAGTAGCCGCATTTATTCACCTATCTGCGCCTTTAGCTCTAGTAGACCTTCTGTTGTGGCGAGTGATTTCACGCCTGTTGCCTTTTCTATCTTGTCTGTTACAAGGTTCACTCTTACCGGTCTATGGGCTATCTGATTCAGCTCTGGCGTTGTGACAGGCTGCAGCAGATCCTTGTCAAGCCCGAATACACTTGCTATCTCCAAGGCGAACTCCATCCTACTTAAGCAGTTACTCCCAGTGGCATTGAAAAGTCCGGTCTCATCCCTTTCGTAGAGCCCGAACATCTGTTTTACCAGCACATCAGCAAACGTAGGATTTTCATACTGGTCGGTAACAATCCTCGCGCTTCTGCCGGCGCGGAGTTCATTCATCAGCCACATGGGAAAGCTCACCTTGTTCATCCCCCCCTTCCCGTATATCACGGCTGGCCTTACCACTGCGTAGTTTAGGTCAAGCGCGTACAGCATCTGCTCGGCTATAAACTTGGTTTTCGCATAATAGCTCAATGGTCTAGGTTTATCCTTCTCTGTATACTCCTTCTTCCTACCATCAAACACGTAGTCGGTTGACATGAAGATGTATTTGCAACCGAAGTTACGGCATGCTTCTGCAATGTTTTTAGAGCCCTCAACGTTTACCTGCCATGCTTCTACCGCGTGAGTTTCGCAGTAATCGACATTGCTCAATGAATGAGTGTCGATGACGCAGTCCGGCTTTATCTTCTCCATTAGGTTAAAGACGTCATTCCTATCGCGTACATCCAGCTTTGAGACATTGTCTAGCTTCTGCTCATGGGAATTACATGTGCCGAACATCTCGTAAAGACCGTCACCGAGCTCCATCAGCCTGCCACCAACAAGGCCGCTGCTACCGATTACTAGTATCTTATCCATGGTAAGATGTTATTATGATAATATATTTAAACATTCATATGTTAATAATATAGATTTGATGATCGGAGTAATACTTGCTGGCGGAGAGGGTACACGCCTCAGACCGCTCACAAACATTACAAACAAACACTTATTGCCGGTTTACAATAAACCTATGATAATGTATCCATTGGAGTTTATGCGGGATCTCGGAATTACAGAGATAGTGCTCGTTGCAGGCAGATCCTTCGCAGGCGACTTCGCAGACCTTCTTGGGGACGGAAGCGGATATGGCGTAGACCTAACGTACAGGGTACAGGAAGGCTCGCCAGGCATAGCACAAGCGCTTGGTCTCGCAGAAAAGGTAGCCAATCACAAGCCCGTAACAGTAATTCTTGGCGACAATATATTCGCGGTCAAGAAGGCCGAGATGATCGAAATCAAACGGATAGTGGATGGATTTGACAGTAAGCCAGATGGTGCGGTGCTCTTCCTCAAGGGAGTTAGTGATCCGGAGAGGTTCGGAGTAGCACGTATAGACAGGAAGGGCGATATATGTGAGATCGAGGAAAAACCGAAGAGGCCGAAATCAAACTATGCTGTAACCGGCTTTTATGTATATGACAGCACAGTATTCGAAAAGATAAAGAGGCTTAAGCCGTCTAAACGCAATGAGCTTGAGATAAGTGATGTTAACAACATGTTCTTGAAGGAGAGGAAGCTAAAACATCACATAGTAAAGGGAGTATGGACGGACGCAGGTACTTTTGAATCGCTATTTAGGGCGACAGTTACGGCTAGAGGTGCCGATACCAGAAAAGCAGGATTACATAGTGGTCGTAGAGGCGTATGAATGGCATTCAAGTTCACTGATCTTAGTGTACCTGGCGTAGTTTTGATAGAGCCGCAAAAGTTTTCTGACGACAGAGGGTTCTTCATTGAGCGCTACAAGACCTCGTACTTCGCAGTCCATGGGGTAAGCGAATTGTTCAATCAGGACAATTACTCGGTTTCTAGAAGGGGCGTTGTCAGAGGCATGCACTATCAGTTGGAGCCGATGGCCCAAGGCAAGCTTGTGGGCGTCATTACAGGAAGCATATTCGATGTTGCAGTGGACATCAGGAGGGGTTCTCCATATTTTGGTAGGTGGGTTGGCGAAACGCTGACCGGAGAGAGCTGCAACATGCTATGGATACCGCCAGGTTTTGCGCATGGTTTCATGGCGCTCGAGGACCAGACTCGAGTCACTTATAAGACTACCTCAGAATACTCTCCTAAACACGACAGGGGGATACTGTGGAACGATCCGGACCTCGGCATAGTATGGCCAAAGGATGTGGCACCTATATTATCGGGAAAGGACTTGGAGCACCCTAGGCTTAAGGACGCAGAGATAAACTTCAGTTATGTATAGACTACTTAGGAGCCATCGCTAGGATGCAGGTTGCCATGCACAGCGCAGCTATTTTTATATACTGCAGCATTAAAACGTATGGAAATTCGCCGGGTGCTTTGAAATGAATGTGATGCTCATCGGTTCCCCTGAACAGTTTTATTATAGGCATATGACTTCTAGGGAAAGGTACATGCCTGGGCTCTACTTTTATTTAAAGAAAAGCCTTGTTTTAGAGCAGAAGGTCAGGAGCATACCACGTAGATAATAAAATATTTAATAGGGGACTGCGATAAAAACTAAAAAAGATGTAACAAAGGCAGAATGGTCCATATTGGAGAGTGCTGAAAGAGAAAATTTATGTATATGTTATGGGCTGATTTTATGAAACTTTCAGTTTTGATATTTTCAATGAATGAACCGGAGAAAGCATTAAGGCTCGTTAAATCTATCTATCAAATAGCTGATGAAGTAGTATTAGTAGATTCTAGCGATTCTATAAGGTTTAGAAAATTAATTGAAGGTAAAAAGAGCCTTCATTTAACTAAATTAAAAATCTATTATGTACACCCTTTAGGTTATGTAGAACCGTTTAGAATGTACGGCTTATCAAAGTGTAAGAATGAGTGGGTGCTTTATCTTGACGTTGATGAAAACATAAATGATGAGCTCAAGAATGGTATAATAGAGATATTAAATTGTACTAAGGGCAAGTATGATGCATTTGCAATAGCAAGAGAAAACTTTCTTGATGGAAAACGTGTGTACCGAAATTACGGCATTAAACTACCTAAAAACGATTTTCACGTAAGATTATATAAAAAATCTAAAACCAGATATTTGGGGATAGTGCATGAATCTCCATTAATAAATGGGAAACCACTTTCAAGCGTGATAAAAAATGAACGTATATTGAAATTAAACACTAAATACATGATAATACAACACCACAGCAGCAGTGATTATCTAAACAAATTTATAAAATGTATGAAGTTGGAGATATTCCAGAGAAGAAAGTCATATGCAGATATGAAATTGTATGTTCCTGAAACTTTAAAGCCTATATTTAATTTATATTTAAAATTAAGTAGAAAAAATTTGAGGGATGAGCTTTCTGGTTTTGATTATAAATTAGTGGAGAAGTTCTACTTGTTCATGCTAACTAAAAATATATTAGATTTGTTTCTCCCGTTAAATGCGTACTTCGATATAAAAATAAAAATAATATCGAAATTGCCTGCAGATTTAAAAAAATTGACCTACGAAGTTTCTCAACATATAATCGAACGCGGGGGAGTAAATAACTATTTGGGTATAGCCAATGTAAGTCAAATGGAACAATTTAGTGTTAGGTATAAAAATGATAAAACAAACCCGTTGGATCTATTAAATTTACTTTTGATGGAAAAAATGATAAAAATTCCTGTTGGGGATCAAAAAAAGAGACTTGATAGCGTATATAATATAATATATAAATATTCTAAAGTGGCGAAGAGCAGGTTATAGCAACCCTGAAAAGTAATACAACTTCCGCTACTATAACTTTTTCGTAAAATTGGGCCTTGTAGAAATCCTCTCATAAATTATCCGACGATATCCACAAAACAAACAAAAAGTGAAGGAATCCTGTAGTCGTAGCAAATGCCGCATCTCTTTTTACCTGCATGTACCGGTATATATTGTAAGCAATATCCTTCAGTCTCTGTTCCTTCTTCCTCATCCACCACTTCTTGCTAGTGAGTTCATCACCAAGTTTTGTCTTCTCAACAAAGTTCACTGTTTCGACAAGACTCCTTCTATGGTACCGCTTCTTCGGGAAGTACCACCTGAGGTTCTTCCTGTACTCGCCCTTTGTACGCGACGCCGGAGTGCCTTCCCACCTTAGTGGTATTATCGACTTGCCGCCAATGTCCTCCCTCACGAATCGGTGGTGTTCTTCGGAATCATACCCTTTATCTGTGGTGACGTACTTTAGCGACACCACCCCGTGACTTCCTTCCACTAGTGATTCGAAATTTACGTTGTCATTCGCATCTGAACGCCTATCCTTCACAGCGATTATGGCTTGTTGATCCGTATCTACTGATATGGAATGCTTTAGGTAATCCTTTCGTTTACTCTGCCGCTTCATTCTCTTGATGTAGTGGTTCGATGCATGAGACGTCCTCTCCCCAGTCGAATCTATACCGATGTTTGCCACCTTTGTCTGGAAAAACATCCCTAGGTTTTCTGTAGTATGAGGTCCAGCAACCTCAATGATATACGTCGGAGAAATTTCTGCAATGCGGTGAAGTGCAGTACCTTGTCTTTGAAACCAATGTACGCCCTTAGTTCGAACAATAGGTCTGCGGTGTCTCTATAGACTTTATCTTCGTACTCCATCAGGCATACGGAGACTGCAAGTTGATGCTGTGTATAGTCCTTTTTCGAAAACTTGTTCGAGTACTCCTTCAGGAGTCGTTTTACCAGTATGAAGCAGAGGCCGATAAACCTCTTATATCTGGATTCTCTATGTTCCTTCATGTAGGTCGCTAAATAACCTACATGACCGAAGGGTTAAAATCCTTCGGTTTGTATGTTCGTTAAAGGATTTCTACAAGGCCTAGTATTGCGTATTTTAAAATTTATAATTTTTCTCCAATTTATAGTTGAAGTAAATCGTGTTTGCTAGCCCTCTAAATGCATGCAATTGATCAAATCTAAACGTACCGCTATTGTAAGCACCGATTTTAAACTTTATGAATTTATAGTTATTTTCAAGCTTGATTTTATAGAACAAGTCAACGTCTTCGAAGCTGTTTATGAACGTTTCATCGAAGGCTTTACTACCATTAGCTTCTAAAAAGGAGCGGCTTAGCACAAAAAAATTCCCTTGCAACCTAAACTCGGCTTTCGGTTTATATATAAACCGATTTAGCTCATGCTCTTTGTTTTTGTTAGGGTCCGAAACAAGCACTAAATACTTTAGATTGTATTTCTTTAGAAGAGCAGGATAGAATTTATAAAAAGGTGTGATAAAGGCCTTAATATTATAGTAAATCAAAGCGGTAACGCTTGGAACTTTAATAATCTTACAGTTAAGCACTGGTTTCTTATCTGTCGGTTTTATTAAAACTGCATTTGGTATAGGCTTAATTTTTAATAAATTTTTAGCAAAATTATTTATATCGTCTATTTTATATATATCGTCATTTGATATCACAACGTATTTTGGATTCAATTCCAATGCCCTTTTGATCCCAAAATTGCAACTACGGCCAAAGTTAAAGTTAGGACCTTTACTTTGAACAAAAATAATGTACCAATTTTTATATAGCAACTTACAACATTTAGAATAATTTCCGTTAACATCTGCCGTTGGTATGACAAATACTATATCGGTCTTTCCATTAATCTCGAATAGACGCATTTGTTCATTTGGTCTACGCTTCATCCAAGCTATTAATTCGTTCCTTGACCCAAATGACTTATAAAATTCTTGGAGCTCAACCAGATTTACGCTTGTATACAGCTTATTTAATCTTGTATCATTCAAAATTAATATCGCCCTTTGCAATTTTATAATTAAAATAGGCTAAATTTGCTATGTCCCTTAATTTCCTTGATGTATTTTTACCTAAGCTCCCACCACCCTCAGTACCTATTGAAAAATCAATGAATGATGCGTACCTTCTCAAACTTAATGATAAGTCAACATCTTCAATTCCATTTATGTAGGTTTCATCAAAAAGCTTGCCGTCCACGTCTTTAACAAATGTTGCATTAAAAATAGAGAATGGACCAGTACAAGTAAACTTTATCAATCGTTTAAAAAAAAACCAATACAGGAGACGAGTCAATCTGCCTATATATAACTGGTAGTATACATGCACACCAAATTTGTTAAGAACAATTTGCTCTTCTCTAGTTACGTTATTGCGCATAAATCTGTAAAGAGTAAGTAATGATTTACCAACCGATAAGTATGATTGGGCTGAGTGCTGTGAGAAGCCACTTGCAAATACAACTTTGGCATCATTTTTTTTAATGTTCTTTAACTCATTTTTCAGCTTCCTTATGTTATCTACTTTAAAATTATCATCATTGGATAGAATAATCCATTTTGGCTTAAATTTTAGGGCGTACTTAAGCCCACAATTTGCACTTTTTGAATAATTGAAATAGGGCCCAGAACTCTCTACAAAAATTATTTTTTGACCCTTATACAGCTTAGAACTATTTAGCGCGTATTTACTTTTATTATTGGCAGTTAACACCACTACTACTATATCAGTATCACCATTACGTTCTATAATGTTTATTTTGGCAGCCGGTCTATTTCGCATCCAGTTAATTAATTGTTCTATATTATTAAAATTTTTATAGAACTTTAACACATCCACAGGGTTTTTGCTTGTAAAAAGATCATTTAAACGACTTGGATGTGGGGCCATGTCTCTATTGTGCAATTTCATCGCCTTGACTTAAGATTCTCTGCATATATCCAACCTATACTACCTGCTTTTTGGTCTACCACTCGCGGCATTTCTACTTTCACTTTGAACCCTTTTTTTCTGAGTTCGGCAGCGATTTTGCCTTCGCGATGATCCTTGTAAACTCATCTAAATCATTTTATATTACCTTAATTAAGTTTAAAGCACTTCTTTTTAGACCGAATAGATGTCGTGCACGCCGCCAAATAACGAGCATAGCAGAAGGGTTAAAATCCTTCGGCTTTTATAATGAATGGAGGATTTCTAGAGAGCTATAATAATAGAAAAATGGGCTTTTTCATCCGCCTGCTTTAAGGCGATGATATTTCAAAGCCAAAGTGTATTAAATTGGACAGAGTATTTGGCATGTTATTCGAAGGCGTAAAAGTATGAAAGCAAAAAACAAATCACGCAGAAGCACTAAAACTCTAGATTTAGGTGTTGAGCATGCCGGTATAGCATCTTTTGTATTCATAGCAAAAGTAATTTCTTTAGCTATGGGCGGAGTTATGCTTATTACTATTACAAGATTGCTTGGCCCGGCGCAATATGGGATTTATACGCTTGCCTTGGCCATTTCCGGTTTTGTGATCGGTTTTGGCTCCTTGAATACTTCTGCTTATTTCAACAAGAATATACCGAAATTTTTGGCTAACGGTCAGATTAAGCGTATAGGAGTTATTATTGGCGACAATCTGATATTCCTTTGCGCATTGTCTCTTTTGCTTATTTTTATAGGAGGGATATTCGCGGATGACATATCAAAAATTATATTCGGTTCGGTATCTTATGTGTTATATGTATACTTGGCCTTGTTTGGCGTACTATGGTATATTTTGTACGCAACTTTTTCGGCAGTGCTCGTAAGTTTCGGGGTAGCTAAAGAGGTAGGGATTTCTTCTGCATCAAGCTTAGTTTTCCAAGCGATATTGAGCACGTCACTTGTGGTGCTAGGTTTTGGCGCGGCTGGAGCCATTCTTGGATGGGATGCAGGGTTTTTGATCGCGTTTTTGATTGTGATTTACTATATAAGCAGGCATGTGCGGATAGAATTAGATATACACGGTATGATAGAACGTTTACGTGAAGTTATAACGTTTTCCATCCCTTTGACTGCTGCATCTGTCATAAGCACGTTGGCCAGTAATTTTGTTGTTATATTTTTTGGGATACTTTTAATATCTACAAGCGCTATAGGTCAATACGGAATTGCGGCGAAGGTCGGCCAAGTTTTTGATACGGTAAGCGGGTCGATAAGCATTGTGCTCATACCAATGTTCGCTACTGCGATATACAATAAGCACAGCATATCAAAAGTCAACAAACTGTACCATAACACGCTTTATTATAACCTTATTTTTACAACTCCGCTTGTTGTATATGCTACCGTACTTTCGAGTGACATCATATTCACGGTATTTACATACACTTACACGCTGGCGATAGTGTATATGCCTTTGATTAGCATCGGCATGCTCATATCGATCCTATGGAATGCGGCTTTCTATATGATAGTTAGTCTTGGGCGTGTAGAGAAAGTATTAAGATTTACGTTGATTGCCACTACCGTGCAAATTTTGTCTGTAATAGTACTTGGGATAACTTTCGGCGTTATCGGAGTAATAGTTGCTTACTTTTACATAGGCAATGTAGTCTTCTGTTTACTTTATTTCAGGGAATTGAGTACGTTTGGCATACGGATAAAATTAAGGCCGATACTTAAAGTCATCAGTTCTAATCTAATTTTGGGCATAGTTTTAGCGCCTTTAATCTTCTTGCAGATACGCGCTTTGTATGTGCTCATTATGGGAATTTTTATATGCATTATTGTATATCCAGTTGCGCTGGTTAAGACTGGCGCCTTAACCAATAAGGATATTTATGTACTTTATAGGACAAGCAGCAGGATGCCATTTGTTGGCGGAATTTTTAGGGCAATTTTGCAGTACAGTGAATTTTTCCTGTAAAACAAACTTATAATTTGCAATATACTTTATTTATACTGTTTGAAGTAAAATTTTGCTTATCCCATTCTTGACAGAAGTAAACTTAAACTTGCCTATCGTATCCAAGAGCCTTTTTGTATCGGCTTTTGTCAAATATTGATAGCTTGATAGCGGATTTTTGATGTAAATCTTATTGCTTTTGTTTATGATATTAGCTATCTCTTCGTATTGTATCGCCGTTCCTGTTCCGACATTGTATATAGGTTCCTTACCTCGCTCGAGGAGCAATAATGCTATCTCAGCTACGTCTTCCACATATATGAAATCCCTTGCTTGGCTGCCGTCCCCATAGATGACTAATGGTCTGCCGTTCGCGTTTTCCCTAATAAAGATTGACATTATGCTAGCATAATCTCCCTTTTCGTTTTCACCAAGGCCGAATACATTGAAAAACCGCATGCCGATTATGTCCATCTTGTAGATATCGCTGTACGAATCGGCTACCATTTCGTTTATCAGTTTTGATTTGGCGTAGTGGTTCCTCTGTTTCTTTATGTCTATGTAAGAACCCTCAGAGAACCCTGTATCGCCCGTGTAGACTGCTGCACTTGATGCATAGATCACCTTTTTTACGCCGTTCAGTCGTGCCGCGTCAAGTATGTTTATGAAACCATCGACGTTTATTGCATAGCATTTGTTTGGATCCTTTTCGAATTCAACGTTCGAAGTTATCGCTGCGAGATGTATTATTTTTTGCACGCCTTTTGTAGCTTCATTAACAAGTTCGGGGTTTCTTATGTCGCCCACGAAAGTTTTGACGCCTTCTATGTGACATTCTTTGCGGTCAAGTCCGACTACTTCGTATCCTTCGTTAACTGCATGGCGCGCGATGTTACCCCCTATAAAGCCAGAGCATCCAGTAACGAGAAGTTTCCCTTTTCGATTATTTTTAGCCGACAAATCATTCACCTACGTAAACTACGCGGCTGCCTTCAGCCTCAAACTCGAACGGCTCTTCCCTTAGTTTTGGAAGTGCCTTTTTGATAGCGGCATGCTTATCAGGGGAAGCGAACATTAGTAAAAACCCTCCGCCGCCTGCCCCTACAAGCTTGCCGCCTTCTGCGCCAAGTTTAATGGCCTTTTTGTACATCTTGTCTATTGATGAGTCTGATATGCCTTCGCTTAGAGTTTTCTTAAGCTGCCAGTTCTCATCCAGGAGTCGGCCTGTCACAAGCCATTTGCCGCTGCGCAGTGAATCGAATAGTCTGTATGAGATATCACGCATGGAGTTGTACGCTGTTATGTGACTATTTATTGAGGTAATCTGTTTTGTGTGGATGCTAGCTGAACTACGTTGCGTTCCCGTGTATAGTAGCATTAGGTGCTTCCTTAAAAGTCCGTAATGATTCTCCTTTGCCACTATTGGCGTTATAACAACGCTGTCGTCTTTATTGAACTCCATGAGCTTAATGCCCCCATAGGCGGCCATATATTGATCCTGTTTCCCTCCCGGTTCCTTGAGTATGCCCCTCTCGATATGGACTGCCTCTTCGGCAAGTTCCTTGGGGCTTACAAACTCTCCTTTCCAAGCATGCAATGCATTTAGTAGTCCTACCAGGAATGTGCTGCTTGATCCAAGACCTGTGCCTCCGGATGGTATATCGGATATGCTAACAATTTCTATGCCACCGTCTATTTCCAGTAACTTCAGCGCTTCTCTTACGCTAGGATGATTTATTTTGTCAACGCTGTCGACTATTTCGGTCCTTGAATAGCTGACTCTTATATGGTTGTCAAATTTCTTGTTTACTACTATGTGGATGTACTTATTGATTGCAGCAGAAACGACCGCACCGTTATTGTATTTTCTGTAGTAACCTGGCATGTCTGTCCCGCCACCTACAAATGTTATCCTCAATGGCGTCTTTGTCATTATCATGCGTTCGCCGTACAAGATCAATCAGCCTTCACTTCCCTACTAAAAGTTTTGATATGCCTTCGTCAAGGTCGATGCGTGACTTGAACTTTATTAGTTTTTCTGCCTTTGATGTGTCGGCGAGCGTCTCCATCACATAATTGCTCGTAGGCATTTTGATGTATTTGGGTTTGATGTTTGTTCCCATAGCATTGTTTAGCTTATCGACAAGCTCATTTAGGCTATAGCTTTTGCCTGTCCCGACGTTGAATATGTCGAAGCCCTTTATTACTGAGGCCTTTATTAGTGCATCAACTACATCCTCGACGAAAACGAAGTCGCGCCTTTGGAGCCCATCGCCGTATATCACTGGCTGCTCTCCCTTTTTCATGGCCCATATGAACTGTGTAACCAGATTGGCGTACTCTTTTTTAGCCTCTTCATGCCAACCGTAAACAGAGAAGAAACGCATCGCCGCGATGTTGGCGCCGAAAAGTTTTGCGTATAGTTCAGATAATCTCTCGGCCGATATCCTTCCCTCGGTGTAATAGTCGCTTACTGGGGGCACTATGCTTTCCTTGTGAGGCGGCGTTACGCCGTTGTATATTGATGATGTCGAAGCGAAAACCATTGTGGCTTTATGCTGCTTGACGTATTCGAGTATGTTTATGTTTCCTTCTACGACCTCGTTTAAAAGATTCGGGTTATTCTTATACATTGGTGAGGACGAATACATGCCGAGATGGAATATTAGGTCTACGTCCAAATTGTGCTTCGCTATGTTTTTAATATCATCTTCGATGAAAGTCACATTTCCGGTCTTCTTGGCGGCTTCTAGATTCTTGACTGATCCTGTATTAAGGTTGTCTATAACGTAAACTTTATTGTCCTTGGCGAGCCTCTCAACTAGGTTACTGCCTATAAATCCGGCTCCCCCGGTTACGAGCACCTTTCTTCCCTTTATATCCTCCATTTGAACACCTTTAATAAACAGCATTTGTTTGAATTTGATTATAATCTATCTTCCACGATTTTTGATATCATATGGCCAACCGCTATGTGGACTTCCTGTATCACTGAGGTCCTAGCGCTATTGACCTTAAGTATGTATTTTGCCTTGCCGGCCAACTTTCCCCCGCTCTTGCCAGTAAATACTATTGTCAGGCAACCTAGCTCGTTGGCTTTGTCTATGGCCTTGATAACATTTTCTGAGTTGCCGCTTGTTGATATGCCTATTACAATGTCATCTTTATGAGCGAAAGCCTCAACCTGCCTTGAATAAACAAGGTCGTAACCGTAATCATTGCCTATGGCAGTCAGGGATGACGTATTCGCATGTAGAGCAAGCGCAGGCATCGGCTTTCTGTCCTTCTCAAAACGGCAAACGAACTCTGCCGCTATATGTTGAGCGTCGGCGGCGCTGCCCCCATTGCCGAACAATATGAGCTTATTTCCGTTTAGCATCCTTTCAGCTATATCCTCCCCCATTTTAGATATGAATTCAGGATCAACTGAAAGCCTAGCATCTACGCCTTCCTTTATATATTCTTTAATTTTTTTAACGTCCATTAAGACAACCGTTTTACCATAATGCTGGAACTTTTACCATTTGGTTTTAAGACTATAAATATTTGCCTTGAGATACAATGCCGTTTCAAATCGCCCATCTTTCCTAACGAATTTCTTCTGTTAGTATTTCTATCGCATGTTTTATCACTTCGTCTGAAGTCTTGTATTTTAGTTTTATATGCAGGCTTAACATTTTGCTGTTGTCCATGTATGTATTAGGGACATCTCCTGGCCAGCCCTGTTCTGTGCCTGTATATTTTATTTTGGCGTTAGGTGCAACCTTTGCTATTACAGAGCTGGCTATATTCGCTACGCTGCTTTGGCCGAAAGTTGCTAGGTTCAATATTGCTGCCGGAGTTGAATTTTCATACCCTGCTAGGATTGCGTTAACGCAGTCTATAACATCTATGTAAGCCTTGCGCTGCTTGCCGTTGCCCAGAACCGTAAGATATTTGCTATCATTTTTCAATTTTCTTATGAAATCAACAATCACGCCGTGCGTCTGGTTTCGGCCGACTACGTTAGCGAACCTATATATTCGGTAGTCAATTCCGTATAGGCCATTATACGCGGTAATCAGTCCCTCGCAAGCTAGCTTTGAAGCAGCGTACAGTGATATTGGTTTGAGCGGGCCGTAAGTCTCCGGTGTCGGCTTTATATCCGCCCTTCCATAAACGGCGCTAGAAGATGAATATAATATGGCGTTCACATCGTTAAACCTTGCGGCTTCTAGCAGGTTATGCGTGGCTATAGGGCCTTGCTCGATGTCTAGTTCTGTGTCTTTGGTACCGCGCTGTATGTCAGGATTCGCAGCGAAATGCACGATTATGTCAGGCTTCTCTGCCTTCATCGCCTTGTTAAGCAGCTTTTTGTCTAGCAAATCGCCTTTTACAAAACGAAAATTTTTACTTTGTATGAATTGCTTGACCAAAGAGTATTTACCTGAACTGAGGTTATCGTACACAATTACCCTATCCGCCTTATCTATTATCTGGCTTACCAAGTTGCTGCCTATGAAACCTGCGCCACCTGTTACTAGAACGGTATTACCGGCTATTTTCCCCATTGAAGAGCCACCCAATCATAATTCAGTTGTTGCTTTTTCTTGCGACCTTATTATACTTAGGACTTCAGAGAACGTATCTGCGGTAAAATCTGGTTTTATCTCAGTTTTAGTGCCCCTGACTTTTATGCTACGCACGCCCGCATATTTCGCCATTTCTATGTCTATTTCAGCATCACCAATCACAAAGGATTTATTTATATCTATCTCAAAATCGCGTTTGGCGTCTTCCAACATCCCGGTCTTTGGCTTTCTGCACCTGCAACCTGTGTCAGGCATATGAGGGCAGTAGTATATCGCATCGATCCTCCCGCCCCTCGTCCCTATTTCGCGCTTTATCTTTTCGTGCATGAGAGCAAGGTCCTTTTCAGTGAAGTAGCCCCTTGCTATCCCGGACTGGTTCGTGACTATTATTATGTAGTATCGCTTGCTGAGTTCTTTAATAGGGTCGTAGACGTCGTCGTATATCGATATCTCGTCAGCGCTCTTGCAGTAGGGGCAATCCCGATTTATTGTGCCGTCCCTATCTATGAACAAGGCTGGTTTCCCCATAATCGCTCATCGCATCGAGAAAGTTATGTTTTCCACGCTTACTGGAGTGAACGCCCCGTTATATTGCGCTATGAAGTACAGGACATTGCCATCCGGACCCGAAATAAGCGTTGTGTTAAGCTGATAAAGGTTGTTGGCTAAAGTTACATTGAACTCCGCTATGGGCTTGGCGCCAGATGATGTGCCCACGGCAACGTAAAGTGTCGCAGTAGGCGTCTGGATTGAGGATGCGCGGAACCTTATCGCCGTTGGAACCGTATGCGTCTGGTACGAGTTGATAAGCGCATTTATGGAGCTGCCCTTGCTGACATTCGCATATGGGGCGTAGACGATAATATCGCCGTTGCCGTAAGGCACCCAAACCGTTTCCGTGCTGCCGTTCGCAGCCTGCACCGATCCTGTCTCCCACTGGTTGAAATCCGGATAAGCTACGAAGCTCCTGAACTTTGAAACGTTTATCGCAGATGTTGCACTGAAAGCGATTGTAGTATTATCATTGTAAACTGGAGTGCCGAATACGGTGTATAGATAACTTTCCAGTTCGGAGAGTTCGTTTTGGTTGTAAGCGCTCTTGGCCACGCTGACGAAAGCCGTGCGGTAGTTGTAAAGCGTGAGCAGCGTTTCGTTTGTGTAATTCTCGTTCACAGGGGACGGATAGTAATAGAATCCTAGTCCGGACTCCAGGTTTGTGGCCTGCTGCGCTAGCGGTATGTTGTATACAGAGTCTTCCTGCGTGGTGTTCTCCCTTGTCGTATATCCGCCTATTATCGGCTTGTCCATCGCCGTTGTGTAGAACTCCGCTATCCCGGGATAGAGCTCCGGCATCGTCTGATTGATTATTATCGGCAGTTGCAGAACGGAGAAGTTGCCGCTTATGGAGCCGAGCTCAGAGTAAAATGATGGTATGGGCTGCACTGTGGTGGTTATCTGGCTGGCGAAGCTGGCAGAAAGAGGCATTCCATTATTCTCTATAAGGAACAGCAGCGAGATCAGGCATATCGCGCCTATCCTTTTCAGCCTCAGGTCGCTTTCCTTTGCAGATGCAATCCGCCCGTGCAGTTCCTTCACTCCGAATGCGGCGAGTATGCTTAGCGCGAGCGTGGCTATAAGATCGAACCTGCCGGGCTCCCTTATTATCTCAACGACAGGTATGTATTTGAGCAGATAGTAGAGGCTTGGCACTCCGGTTGAGACCCCGCCGATCTGTATTATTGGCCCCAGCGCAAGTATCAGGAATATGGCCGCGATGGCTATCCACATCGCATGCTTCCTCCAATCCTTGTATAAGCCAAGCAAGGCAAGCGCTATGACGCTGTAGCCTATGTACGTTGATGTCTCGCCCACGTTTCCGTGGTATATGTCTATGTAAGAAAGCGAGATATTGTGGAATATTCCGTTGTCATATCCGGGCAGGAAGAAAGAGAACAGGTCTGCGCTCCATAGCATATTGTGCTGCACATCATTTAGCGCGTTGGCGGTGCTTAGGCCGCCAGGAGCGAGAATGCCTTGCAATATTGGTATGAATGCCCATATCCCTATTAAGAACGTTATAACGAAGAATGCCGCTACGGAAAGGATGAACTGCCTGTTTATTATTTTGACTCTCGATTCCTTGCCTATCGCGTACCAAAGCGCTATTATCAGCATTGCAATGAACACCATTATTGCCTGCTCTATGTCGCCCATGAACATCGTCAATACCATGCATGCAGATACGCCGAATGCGTTCAGGTACTTGTCATTTTCCCTTATCATGCGCAGGAAGAAGTATATGGCGAGAGGGACCCATTCCAGATTCGCGTATTCAAGGTGGCCGTATGCCTGCGCTATATGGAATGCGCTGAAAGTGAATACCAAACCTGCGAAGAAGGCGGCGTACCTGTTCTCTGTTATATAATCTGCGAGTATGAACATGCCTATGCCGGATAGGACGAAGCCGAAGAAGAAGATCAGGTTGTACGAGAACTCTAGGCTTATGGCGCTAAATGGGTATGCCAGCGCGGAGGCTATCGGTATCATGGTTTCGTAGATAAGATTTGCGCCCACAGGCCAGAAAACCAGATTTGTGCTCCATATGCTCTGATGTGCCGAGAAGATGGAGTTTCCTACGAACCAGATGTGCCATAGCATCTGGTATATGTCGCCGCCGGTTCCGGCAACTGTTGTTGTGATATTTGTTGTCAACGGCCAGAAATTAATCAGCGATATTACTAGGTAAATGAGGGCCGCTATGCCCAGTACGCGCAAGTTCGCCTTAAGCCAGCCCGCCGTATTTTTGCAGTATTTGCTTATGCTTCCTTGCATGATAGGATTTTGCGTGACCTTTCCGATTTGGGCTTCATCCATCAAAAAACACGCGAAGTATTTGCAATTTATTAACTATTCAATAAAAAAACATAAATAACCTTTTAGGATAGAAATAGACTATTGATTGATGATTTGATGTCAAGGATACTAGCGCTTGGCGGATGCGGCTTCATAGGCTCATATGTGGTCAGGAACCTTCTCTCGGAGGGGCACGAAGTCACGGCCGTAGACAATTTTTCAAAATACGGGATGATAAAACACGATTTCTATTCTAACCCGCGATTCAAGCTCATTAGAGCCGATGCCAGGAAGATGACCAGCTCCCAATACAAGGACTATGACCAGGTAATATGCTTTGCAGCGCTGATAGGCGGGATAAGCTACTTTCATAGGATACCGTACAGCATCGCCAAGGTCAACACCGACATCCTAACGAATTCGATAGACTGCACGCTGAAAGGGTCTCCCGACGCCGTCTACTATTACCTTTCATCATCAATGGTTTATGAGAGGATGAAGAGGCCCGTGACTGAGGAGGATGCGCTAAACCAGCTTACGCCCATAACCAACTATGGCATGCAGAAGCTTTTTGGAGAATTCGTGGTCAGGGGTGCGAAGCAGGAAGTCGGGCTGAATTATGTCATAGTTAGGCCTTTTAACGCTGTTGGTAGCGGCGAATTGCCCAAGGTGAAATCCAACGGCGAAGTTGATTTCGGCATGTCGCACGTGATACCTGATTTCATATACAAGGCGCTCGTAAAGCAGTCGCCTTTTGAGATATTTGGGGACGGGAAGCAGGTTAGGACGTTCACCCATGCGAAGGACATAGCGGATGCTATGAGGCTTATGGTAAATAAGAACGTAAAGAACGATGACTTCAACATATGCGGCGACGCGACGCTGGACATAGGGCAGCTGGCAAGGCTCACATGGAAAAAGGTAAACGGGGATAAGATCATGCCAAAGATAAAATACGTACCCGCGCCGAAAGACGACGTCAGGTTCAGGGTAGGGGTTTCCAAGAAGGCGCACAGGCTGCTCGGATGGAAGCCCAAGTACGGTATAGATTACATCCTGGATGATACGTACGGCTTCATAAAAGAGAATTTTAAGAGCCTGAAGAGATAGCTAGCCAGGCCTATGGGCCAAGGCGTAAATATACCACTTGAAGTATTTCGGCGCCCACCCGGCTAGGTTAAACCGTGATTTGCCCGATGTCCTATCCGTCCATACCGTGGGTATCTCTGTTATCTTCATGCCAAAAGCATACGCCTTCACAGTTATTTCCGTTGCGAGCTCAAATCCTCCGGTGCTCTCTATCTTTATTTTTTTGAATATGCTCTTCCTGTACATCTTGAAATTGTTGGTTACGTCGTGCGTAGGTATCCCGGTCAGGTAATTTAGAGAAAGCCCTATAAAAACAGACATTGCCTTCTTGAAACGCATCTTGGTTTTCTGGCCACCTCCTCTCATGTACCTCGAGCCGCATACTACGTCATAGCCGCCTTCTATGAGCCCGTACATCTTCGGTATGTCTGACGCCCTGTCCGATAGATCGGCCATCATTACAAGAACTGCATCGCCATCCGCTTTTTCAAGCCCGGTCTTTATAGCGTTAAGCGCCCCTCTGCCGTACGCATTCTTTATCAGCCTTATCCTGAATTTATAGGAGGCGACCAGCCTTTTCACGACCGGGATTGTGCTGTCGCCTTCAAAATCATAGACCACGTTGACATCCAGTTTAATTCCTTGTGCGCTCTCTTTGATACCGTCCAGTACGGCCTTTATTGCGCCGCCCTCGTTGTATACTGGCACGACTATTGAGAGATGTTTCATACTGTGGCGCCTTTGCCGTAGAAGTTCCAAACGTCTATGACTTCCTTCTCCGAGCCTATCTTAAGGTTGGCGTACTCTTTGTGGGGCGTGGCGACTATTATTATGTCGGACCTGTCGACCAACTCCTGAGCGCCTATGAAACCGGGATCCTTTATGTAGACATCGGTGCAGTATATCTTGTTGGTCTCGAACTCAAGGAGCGTTTTTAGCTTGTATGATAGCGAGTCTCTTTTGTCATCCGAACCTGCTTTGAAGGCCATCCCGAGTATGCCTATCCTCTTCTTGTTCAGGTCGTGTTTTTCCTTCAGTTTCTTTATTATATAGAAAGGCAGGCCCTCGTTTATCAGCACTGCGGAATTACCGAGCGGGAACCCGTAATTGTTGAATGCGCTCAACTGGACTGTGTCCTTGAACAGGCAGGGCCCTGAAGCGAAACCGGCCTTGGGCATGTCCTTGGCGCGGGGATAGTTGTATGTAAGCGCATTGTATATCTTGTAAAAATCAAGGCCGGCATCGTTGCATATCATGAAGAACTGGTTGGCGACGCTGAACCTTATGTACCTCCATGCGTTGGTAAGCAGTTTTGCTACCTCCGCCTCGACCGGCTTCACCACGATCGCCTCCTTAGCTATGCAGCTGAACAGCTCCTTGGCCCTCCTTTCGGCATTCTCCGTAGTTCCTGACACTATCTGTGGCAGTTCATACAGCTCCTTCAGGGCATAGCCCTCGATTATCCTTTCGGGGCAGAAGGCCACCTCTATGTTCTTGCCCTTTTCCTTTAGCTTCTTGTAAAGCATCTCTGTGGTCCCGGGATAGACCGTGCTTCTTAGCACTATCAGCTGCCCGTCCTTGAAATACTTTATATACTGGTCAATGAACGTCATCATAGAATCAAACTCGGGGCTTAGGTGGCTGTCAGTCGGGGTCCCTATGACTATTATCAGGTTTTCGCTGTTGCTTATGTCATCGGTAGAGAGCGACGGGGTGAGCATGCCGCTTTCGAGCACCTTCTGCAGCTTCTCTTCCGCCCCATCCTCCATGAATGGCATCTTGCCGCTCTTTATTGACTCTATCTTGTCCTTCGCTATATCGAAGGCGCATACCCTTTTGCCTGCGCCTGCAAAGGCTATTGATAGGGGAAGGCCGACATGGCCGAAGCCTCCCAAGACGCATACGTCAAATTTGTTATCCATAAAGTCCACCGATTTTACAGCTTGTTTAGCATCCATCCGGGATCAGATAATCGAGTAAGGCAAAAAGGTTTTCAATTGAATCATAATGTCTTGCGCATCTTGGACCTGTCACTTTGGCGGCTTGAAGATGTCACCGTACTTGGCTTCCACGCCCTTCCAGTCATCGAGGAACTTCTTTATGCCTATATCGGTAAGCGGGTGCATGAACATCTTGTCGAGCACGTCAGGAGGCAGCGTGGCTATGTCGGCTCCGAGCTTTGCCGCATCGATCACATGTATCGGGTGCCTCACGCTGGCCACCAGCACTTCCGTCTTAATAGAGTAGTTCCTGAATATCTGCACCACGTCCCTTATCAGGTCCATGCCGTCCATCCCGGCGTCATCGAGCCTGCCTATGAAAGGGCTTACGTATGTGGCACCTGCCTTAGCGGCTATGAGGGCCTGGGTCGCCGAGAACACCAGAGTTACGTTGACCTTTATGCCTTCCTGGGAAAGCGTATGAAGCGCATGCATGCCATCCTTTGTCATCGGCAGCTTTACCACTGCGTTCGTGCCCATTTTCGCTATCTGCCTTGCCTCTTCCAGCATGTTCTCGTAGCCTGTTGCAACGACCTCTATGCTGACAGGACCAGGGACAAGTTTGAGTATTTTCTTGAGGTGGTCTATAGGGTGGTTAGCGCCCTCCTTCGCGAGGAGCGATGGATTTGTAGTCACGCCATCGACTATCCCCATATCCACGAACTTCTCTATCATTGGTATGTTAGCGCTGTCTATAAAGAATTTCATGGTTTCACCATCCCCTTTGCCTTTTCGAATATGCTTTGCTCAGATATGCCGTATTTGACCATCAGCTCCGCGTCCTGTCCGGATTCGCCGAACACGTCATGCACCCCGATCATTCCGATCAGCGTGGGACGCCTCCTTGACAACACCTCTGCAACTGCAGACCCCAGACCGCCCATTATGTTATGGTCTTCTGCAGTTATTATCCTGCCTGTGTTATTAGCAGCTTTTATTATGGTAGATTCGTCTATAGGCTTTATCGTGTGACAATCTATAACACTTGCGCTTATGCCCACGGTTTGCAATCGCTCTGCGGCCTTCAACGCCTCTGGAACCATTATCCCGCACGCTATTATCGAAATGTCCTTTCCATCCCGTAGGACGTTGGCCTTCCCTACCTTTATCTCCTCGTTAGAATACACGCTCATCGAATTAGGCCTTATGAGCCTGATATAGAATGGCCCTTTCGTGGTCACCGCCTCCTTTACGAGAGCCTTGGTAGAATACGCATCCGCTGGTGCCACCACTTTCATGTTAGGGAGTGCGCGCATTATTGCTATGTCCTCTATATCTTGATGGCTTCCGCCGTCTGGTCCTACCGAAATTCCAGTATGCGCGCCTATTATCTTAACGTCCAGATTGCAGTACGCTATCGTGTTGCGTATCTGATCTATGGCCCTTTCCAGGAATACCATGTAGGTGCCGCAGACCACGGTCTTGCCGTAGAGCGCAAGACCTGAAGAAACGCCGACCATGTTCTGCTCTGCTATACCTACGTTGAAGAACCTCTCCGGGAACTTGTCGCCGAATAAGCCCGACTTTATCGACTCCGTTGTATCGGCGCCTACGACAACGAGATCAGACATCTGGGAGCCGAGCTCCTCGAGCTCCTTGCCGAAAGCCTCCCTGAGCGATTCTGATTTCTGCTCCATTTCAAACACCGCCGGCCGAAGCCCTTACCTGCTTTATCGCGTTTTCCAGCATGTCACCGCTAGGCACGTTGCCGTGGTATTTCACCACGCCCTCCATGTAGTCCACGCCCTTGCCCTTCTTTGTCTGTGCCACTATTACGGTCGGCACGCCTTTTTGCAGGGCGGCCTTGTCCAGCGCGGCCAACAGCTCTTGAATGTTATGGCCGTCGACCTCGAGCACATTCCAGTTGAATGCCCTGAACTTGGCAGCTACGGAGTCTGTCGGCATTATCTGCATCGTTGTACCCTCCTGCTGCAGGCCGTTCCGGTCAACTATGGCAACAATGTTGTCAAGCTTGAACTTGACTGCGGCCATTGCCGCCTCCCAGACTTCGCCTTCGTCAAGTTCGCCATCTCCGGTGACCACGTATATGCGTATGGGTTTCTGGTCAAGCCTTGAGGCGAGAGCCATCCCTACGCCTTCTGAAAGCCCTATCCCTTCGGGCCCCCCTGGTATCTCGACGCCAGGCACCTTGTTCGGGTCCGGATGGCCTTGCAGCCTGCTCCCCATCTTTCTAAGCGTCATCAACTCAGCCTCAGGTATATACCCGCATTTTGACAGCACCGAATAAAGTGCAGGCGCGGCATGCCCCTTGGAAAGCAGCAGCCTGTCCCTGTCAGGCCACTTCGGATTCTTGGGGTCGTGGCGCAATCTGCCGAAATAGATTGCTACAAGTATGTCTGTGCAGCTCAGTGAGCCGCCGGGATGACCGGATTTGGCCTCGCCCAGCATCCTTAGGATGTTCTCCCTTATCTGCGCCGCTACCGCCTGAAGCTCCTTGATGTCAACCTGCCTGTTTGGCTCCTTGAAATCTATCGCCTGCATGAATATCACTCGAGCTTTGAGATGCGCGTCTTGAGCGTATAGAACGCTATCTGCACGCCCAAGAAGGGCTTGAAATTAGATGTCTTCGGCTTTGAACCCACCCTATGTGCATAACTTATTGGTATCTGGCTGAAAGTCTGGTTGCGCTTGGCCAGGGCAGCCTCGAAGAACAGTGTACCTGCCTTATTGGAATCCGGCCTCACGTCCCTTATCAGATCGAAAGCATTCCTTTTCATCGCGAATGACCCGCTGAGCGCATCCCGCATCTTCTGGCCGTAGAGCAGGTTGAAAACGCCAGTCAAGAATGCGTTCCCAAGCCTGAGGTGAATGCCAAATACGGCTTTGTTGGCAGATCTGTCTCCGCTGGCAAATCCAGCAGTTCCGTTCTTGAGCAACCCGATCACCCTCTTAAAATCATCTACCGAGTAAGTCCCGTCAGGGTCTATTGTCGATATTATATCGCCATGCGCCTCCCTGAAGCCCTCCATGAGCGCTGCGGTATATCCCGATGACTTCTGTACTATTATCTTAGCGCCTGTTGAATAAAGGGGCTTGCGCGTCTCAGGGTCGCTTTTGTCAACCACGATGATCTCTGTGTCATTGCCTAACTTTTTGTATAGCTCCTCTATTATCATTGGCGCGCTGGGCTCGTCCTTGGTCGGAACGATTACACTCAGTTCTACCATTTATCTCAGCAGATTATTGAAGGTAAAAGTATTATATATTGCTATGAGATGTGTGGCCGGTTATTGCCGTCACAGTATCGGACACGCGTAATAAAATATAAGCCTTTCCACCAAATTATACGCGGGATTCGATGGACTTGGAGCAGTCAATGAAGCATAGTATAAGGAACATACCGGATTACCCTAAAAAGGGCATAATATTCAGGGACATAACGCCTCTCCTCAAGGACAGCGCACTTTTTTCTGCATGCATCGATGAACTTGCCAAGAAAATCAAGAAGCTGCATCCCGATTATATACTGGGCATCGAGGCGAGGGGCTTCATAGTTGGTTCTGCGGTTGCGTATAAGCTTGGCATAGGCTTCGTTCCCGCAAGGAAGAAGGGGAAGCTGCCCTACGAGAAGGTATCGATAAGTTACGAGCTTGAGTACGGCCAGGAGACAATAGAGCTCCACAAGGACGCGATAGAGAAAAACTCGAGGGCGGTGGTTGTGGACGATCTCCTTGCTACTGGCGGGACTTCGCTGGCTACGATAAAGCTCGTGGACCAGATAGGCGCCAAAGTGGTCGGGCTCGCCTATTTGGTGGAGCTAAAGGACCTTAATGGCAGGAGCAGGCTGCCGGTCGATGAGATAATCTCGCTTGCAAAATATTGAGTGGTTGGTCTATGTCAGCGCTTATAAACGAGCTTGAAGGAAACGGCTGGACGGTTCCTGACTTCAAGAACAGCAACCTCGCTATATCAAAACAGCTCGCAAATTCCGACAAAGGCCGCCTGATAGGCCAAAGGAGGAAGAAACTTTTCATGATCATAGACGGTATGGGCTATGGCCTGGCGAATGAGATGCTGGGCGAGGCAGGCATGGCACGCAGGTATTCCGACTGGTTGAACATCAGGGAACTTACTTCGATTTTTCCTTCCACCACTGGAAACGTGCTCTCGAGCATATACAGCGGTTTGCCGACAGCCAGGCACGGGGTAGTGGGCACGAAGGTCCCTTTCAAGGAGGCCGGCATGGTGGTGAACGTCCTTGGCTTCAGTGCTGCGCTAGGAAAGGACTTGAAGCTATGGCGCATAGACCCGAAGACATTCTATCCTAAACCTAAAATGATAAACGGCCTGAAGAAAAGGGGCGTATTCAGATCTCTGCTCAATGAGGGGATACTTGGCACAGGCCTCTCCACCTCGGTATTCGAGAATTCTGATGTAATGCCATTTGCAACATTTGACGACATGTTTATCTCGATAAATGATTTGGCGGAAAAAGGTACTCGCTACATATTTGCTTACTACGACGTAATCGATCATATGCAGCACCTCTACGGCCCTGATGCGAGGCAGCCGAGGGAGGCGCTGCACAGCTTATTCGCATCGATGAAAAGGATACTGAAACCAAGTATCATAGATGACGATTACGATGTCATAATAACATCTGATCATGGGCAAACCGAAATCCCTGAGAAGAACAATATCGAGATAAAGAGCGACAGCAGGCTCCTTGATTTCCTGGATGCCCCGCCGTGGGGCGAGGGGCGCTCCCTATTCGTGCACGTGGCAGCAGGGAAGGAGAACGCATTCGAGGACTATTTTGACAGTAAGCTCGGCAAGCGCGCTATTCTCGTAGATTCCGACGAAGCCATCAGCTCCGGATTGTTCGGCGGGGCGAAAGTGGACGATAGCTTGAGATACAGGTTCGGGACGCACATCATATTGCCGAAAGACCATTTCGCGATGCCGTACAAGTACCCGAGCATTAACACGCGCACTCCGGATAAGTTCCCGATGGTGGGGAGCCATGGGGGCCTCACAAAGGAAGAGATGGGCGTACCGCTGCTCACCAATTTTTGATTTGGACTGGGCTTTTCCAGCATGCCGAGGCGTACAACTCATATAAATATTTTTGCATCAGATTAGCATATAGGCGATTAGTAGAAGTTGGTTCGGGCGAGCCGACGGACTTTGGCATGCATATGGCCTGCACAAGGTAGACGACATGGCGACCACGGTTAACGAAGTTGTGTATACTGCACAGTCACTGGACTTGGAGAGGCTGGTCCAGAACGCGACTTGGAGGGAACTTCTAGTGGAGCTTGTCAGGACAAGCCAGATAGACCCGTGGAATGTGGACATAGCCAGGATAGTGGACGGCTATATGACTGCGATCAAGGCCATGCAGGTGATGGACCTTTACATACCTGCGAACATAATACTCGCAGCCTCTATACTCCTTAGGATGAAGAGCGAGACCGTAGGCCTGCTAAGCATAGACGAACAGCAGGAGGAACAGGCGGAGGGCGAACAACAGACCAGGATAGCTCCGGAAGTCACGCCGCTAAGCCCGAGAGTTAGGATGCAGCCAGGCAGGAAGATAACGCTAGAGGAGCTACTGGATGCGCTCGATGATGCGATGAAGGTCGAGGAGCACAGGGAGCGCATCATAGAGATGGAGAATACCCCGGTGCCTCTGCTTGTCAAGATTGACGACATAGATGAGAAGCTTGACGCTACGCTATCGTTGGTAAAGGGCAACATAGACTCTTCCGGCATGGTAACGTTCGCCTCTTTGGCCAACAAGTTCAATTACGCTGAAAGCATGCTGCTGGACCTTTTCGTGCCTCTGCTCTTCCTAGCGCACAGGGGCAACATAGTGCTATTCCAGGAGGACTTCTTCAAAGAGATATTCATCAAGCTTGGGACTGATTTGGATGCCGGAGCAGGAGAAGCTTGACTACAAGAAGATAGCCGAGGCTGCGCTCTTCGCCTCAGGCAGGGCCATGGACACCGAAGAGCTTGCCAGGATAATAGGCATAGGCTCTATAGGCTCGATGGATGGCATAATGGAGTCGCTCATGAAGGACTACAGCGCCAGGGATAGTGCCATAGAGGTGCAGAAGCTCGGGAGCAAGTATGTCATGGGAGTGAAGGAGCCGTACGCTGCAAAGGTCAACGGCCTTGCAGGCGCGCCCGATATAACTAAGGGAGGGCTCAGGATACTCGCTTATATAAGCAAGAACGAGCCGGTCATGCAGAGCGCAGTGGTAAGGGCTTTCGGCTCGTCCACCTATGTTTACATGAAAGAGCTTACGGAGAAGGAATTCGTGAGCACAACCCGCGTAGGGCGCACAAAGAGGATAGAGACGACGCAGAAGTTCAAGGAGTACTTCAACCTTCAGAGCGGTCAGTAAGTAGGGTTCAGCTCATCCACCCCCTCTTTCTTGTTTATGTACAATGCGCAGACGAAAAGGAACGATGACACCCTGTTCATGAAGCTGAGAAGCACCGGGCTTATCTTTGATGCGCTGTCCAGCTCAACGAGAGCGCGCTCGGCCCTTCGCGCTATGGCCCTGGCCATGTGGAGATGCGCGGCGCCCTCGCATCCTCCCGGCAGTACAAACTTCGTAAGCTTCGGGAGCTGGGCGGCGAGCTCCTCTATCCCTTCCTCGAGCTCCTTGATGTCGCCTTTTGTCATCTCCTTCTTGGGCTTGGAGGCATCGGCGCCTGCCGAGGCGAGCTCTGCGCCAATTATGAAAAGCTTGTTCTGCAGGACTTTAAGCATCTCGGTGAGATGCGGGTCGGTGAGCTCCGAAACAGCGACGCCTATAGCGGAGTTCAGTTCATCGGTCGAGCCTATGGCTTCCATGAGCGCATCATTCTTCCTTACCTTCCTGCTGCTTATGGTCCCTGTGTAACCGGAGTCGCCTGCTCCGGTATAGAATCCGGGCATTATATCACGTTATATCCATTGAAAATCAAGCATTATTAAATTTACCGTGCGAAGCTTTAGAGCGGCTGCTAGGGGCTCGTAGTCGAGTGGTAAGACGTTCGCCTCACACGCGAAAGATCTGGAGTTCAATTCTCCACGGGCCCAAATTGAAATTTACGATGCTAGACAATAGCAGTTCTATCTCCTCCTGTGCTTGTGAATCTCTATTGTTTGTGCCTCCATCCATGTAGTTACAGCGAAACTCTCTATTATCATCATCAGTGCAATGATGACTATGCCGATGGTGAAGTTCTGAATGCCAAGTTCATAACCTGCAAAAACGCCCAACGGCGTCTGAATCGTGTATAAGGCAGCGGTTACGAATTTCTTGTAGTTCATAAGTTACATATTGAAGAAAAAAGAGTAAAAATGTGATGTATGTGTTCAATAAGGGCTAAATGGTATAAACATAAAGCTTGCCGTAGTCCAAGGCGTTTTTCAGATCCAAATAATATCCGTGATTGTGGACATGGCGAACCTCCATACTTATCCCATGCACCCAGAATCAACCGAAGGTGAAAGTGTATATCTTAAAGTTCGGATTGGCGTTTATTTCCAGAGTATGCCACCCATAGGATGATGCATTCACTATATTGTACAGCCTAGGCGCGCTTATATTTACTATTGCAGTACCGTTGACCAAGTGGTCATCGCTGCCGAGATCGTCATGTGACAAATTTTGACCGTCAAGCGTCACGCTTATGCTTGTATTCTTACCGTTGCCTGATGCCACTACGTTCACCGACTTAGCTCTATAAATGAGTATTATCTTCGACCTATTGCTTTCCGCTATCATGCTGTAGGGGTCATTGTACCATTTGCCGCCCATGTATATCGTGTCGGCTTGAGACGTATTCGTTATGACATAATCAGTTATGTTGTCAGGCTCAAATCCTGCCAGATTCCCGAAATAGTTAGTCCTACCTGAGGCCAATTCTTCCCAGCCGAAATACATCTCGGGACTTATCTCCTGGGTGAAATTGAGTACATCCCTAACGTTGACGACGTTTGATGGAAGCGTGTAGTTAGCACTTTCCAGAAGCTCCTGAATTATCTTCTGGGTCTGATTGAAGCTTGTTGGGCTCTCACCAAAACTCTTGTACCGTATGTCACCGTTCTGGTCTATCAAATAATCGGCAGGCCAATACTCATTCCCATAAGCGTCCCATGTGGAATAATTGTTATCCAGAGCAACCGGATAAGTTATATTGAAACGCTTAACTGCGTTCTCGACGTTGGTAAGATTGTGCTCAAACTGGAATTCTGGCGTGTGCACGCCAACTATGACAAGACCGTTATTCCCGTATTCGCTTTGAAGCGCTTCGAGGAAAGGGATTGTCCTTATGCAGTTTATGCACGAGTATGTCCAAAAGTCTACCAAGACTATCTTGCCCTTCAATTGCGATATGTTCAGCGGTTGAGAATTAATCCATGCGGATATGCCTTGGAAGTTGGGCGCGGGGCCGTAGTTGGTAAGGTTAGCAAGGGATACACTCGCAGAAGCGAGGTTTTGATTAAAGAAAATCGTGGAAAGCGCGGCTATAACTATTATTGCTGCTATTACGCCAAAGACTATCATGTATATGTTAAGCTTCATTTTTCACACCATCTGCTGCCGTACCAGCCATATAGGAGAAGTATGCTGGCAGGAGTGGCAGTATGCACGGGGAGAGGAACGTAAGGACGCCAGCTACTATAGCTATCAAGAAATTCAGCTGGCCTGACATCTCTATGGAAGTGCCAGGGCCTATCAGGAACACCGATAGCAGACCTATATACCCTGAGATTATTAGGGCACCTATAGCTATCAGGAAAAGACCGCTTATTATATTGAAGTATTTCAGGAAGCCGTGTATCCGCCTTATGAATGTGGAAAGCTTTGATGTGAATGCGCCAACCACCAGGAATGGTATGCCAAGGCCTATTGCGTATGCAAGTAGGAGAAGGAAGCCTATTCCGGGGGAAGTGGCCGCGAGTACGTATATTGATCCGAGTATCGCACCTACGCAAGGTGTCCAGCCTATTGCGAAGGCTATCCCGAAAACGAACGAGAACAGATAGCTGTTCTTGAACCTCTTTACGCGCATCTTGTGCTCGTTGATGAAGAAAGGTATCGGATACTTTATGGAAGTTATCAGTATTATACCGAAAATTATTATCACTATGCCGCCTATCACGCTCAGATAATACATGTAGGCGTGTGAAACGTGTGCCAAAACCGTCTGGAAGAGCACACCCAATATAGAGAATACTAGGGTGAAACCAATCACGAAGAATACAGAATTCATGAATATTATTTCCTGCCTTGCTGCCATAAAGCCATCAATTAGAATGTTATATTTTACCCTGTATCCTATCCAGTTTGTACTTTGCATTTTCCTGCTTGTCAAGCCTGTGGTCTATCTTCAGGATCATGTATACCCTTTTTGCGCCCATCTTGGTTATTGCAGTGTGCGCCTTGCTTACTGTGAGTAGCACAGTCTCGAGGTTATCGGCTTCTATGACTGTTGACATAGAATTAGGTATAAGGCGCACGTGCTTGACCTTGCCCATCGCTTTGAACGCGGACCTTACATAGTCGCCCACGCTCGAGCCCGTCCCCACGGGAAATATCGTTATATCGGCTATAACCTTTGACTTAGTCTTTGCCATCGCATAATAATTGGCGGATAGATATTAAATATGTCACAATTGTTTAGGCGGATGCATCACGCTTTGGCAATCTATGCTCTTGCGTGGAGCTTCTATACGCGTGTAAAACTGAATAATTAGGTTAATTTAAATACAGAAAATGAGAAATTATCTGGAATAGATGAGTGCATGACTTACTATTGCAAGGTATGTGGCCAAGAGCTTGATGTTGAAACTTATCGCTATATAGCCTGGGGCGGTATGGCGCAGGGACCGAACTCTGACAAAGGCAATTACACCGAGGAGACATTCTGCATAAACTGCTTCACCCTTCTAAAAGCCAACATATTGGTCATGATAAGTAAGGCTATGGCTGATAGGAAGCAGGGTTCGCAGAAGAAATAGATGCACCTTTAGTGATTTATACCGGTGGATATCCTGGAAGCTGATAGCGGCAGAATTCTTGTATCGGAAATAACTGATGGCAGAGTGCTTACCTTCGACAATGTGATTTTCTCTTTGCTCAAGAATGGCTCGGTTTATACCGGCCTTTACTGGGATTATTTCACCCCATTGCCCCTCTTGTATAGAAGGGCGAAGGTGCTAGTTATAGGGTTAGGCGGCGGCACTACTCCGTATCAGCTGCACAAGCTCTATGGGAAAAGGGTGGACATAGATGTGGTGGAGATAAGCCAGGAGATGGTAAGGCAGTCTGAAAGGTTCAATCCAAAATTAAGGGGGAAATTTAACCTGATATTGGGTGATGGTGCGGAATACATCAAAAAATGCAAGGCAAAGTACGACATCGTAATACTCGACGCTTATGAGAGCAGCTTCCGCATACCCAAGGCATTCCTTCAGGAGGCTTTCATACGCGATGTAAATTCTGCGCTCAGGAATGGCGGCGTTTTCGCGGTTAACTACGTATTCACTCTAAAGCAGATGTTCAGGTTCCCAGCTTATGCCAGGCTTTTATCAAGGTATTTCGAAATATACAAAATCAGTGAGGGATTTTATCTTTTCAGCAATCTTGTCCTCTTATGCCCCAAAGGCATAAGCGTTGGAGAATTAAGGAGCACGATAAGGGGACGGCTAAGAAAGGACAGCGAAAACGAACATGTAGTAAAGAAATTCTAGGGCGCTTCTTATTTCTTGGTGTTCTGATTTCCATGAAACACCGAACCCCGCTTTGCTATTGCAGGCTGAAATCCTCCTAGGACTGAACTCTGCTTTTGCCGCAGTAAAATTCAATTTGGGCCCGAGGAGAATCGAACTCCTGTCCTCAGCGTGTAAGGCTGGTGTCTTACCATTGGACTACGAGCCCGTTACTTAGCGTGCTTCTGGCAGAAACGATTTACCCTTTTTACAGCCTCTCCTAATATTTCTTTCGGTGGGAGGCTGACTATCCTTATGTGGGATGGCTCGCCGAAGCCAGAGCCTCTGGTGAGCTGGACATGCTCCTCATTCAAGAGCGCGCGGACGAACTCCCGGTCATCCTTGAAATCAAGCCTGTCAAGATCTATCTTCGGAAATATGTAGAAAGCGCCGTTAGGCTTGGCGTAATTTAGGAAGGGATTCTCATCAAGCAGCTTTGACGCATGATTTATCCTATCCTGTATCTCACCTACCATCTTCTTAATTTCAATGCCATGCTGCTCGACATTATTGAGCGCCTCGACGCATGCGTACTCCGCAGGCGTGTTGGACGAGAGCCTTATTCTTGCATAATCAGAAAACTTCTGCCTCAGGGCCTTAGAAACTTCGTCCTCTTCGGGTATTATCATGAAGCCAACCCTGAATCCCGTAGCATCAAAGTTCTTTGAGATGCCGTTGAGAACCATGTGGGGCATCCCCTTTGCGATCTGGCACAGGCTGGTGAAGCTTGCACCGTTGAACACGATCTCATCGTATATCTCATCGCTTATGAGCAGCAGGTCGTGTTCGTTGGCTATATCGACCAGTTCCTTCAGGACGTTCCTTGTAAGCACTGTACCAGTAGGGTTGTTCGGGTTCGTTATCATCATGTACTTTATTTTCTTGCCTTTGGCCGCCTTCAGCGTCTGCTTTACGTCCTCCACCTTGGTGTTCCAGTTGTCGCTCTCGTAGTACCTGCCGAACACTGCATCGCCTCCTGCGAGGCGTAGGTTCGTCATGTACGCCGGATAATACGGCCTGAAAAGGAATGCGAATTCACCGTCATTTATCAGAGCGCTGTCTATCATGCTTATTGCTTCCGAAAGGCCCTGTGTGGTTATCACGCTATTCTGCCCGAAATCCACGTTGTACAGCCTCTTGTACCTCTTGGCTACTGCGTCCAACAGTTCAGGTACGCCCTCCGCCCTTGAGTATGATGTTTTCTTATGCTTAAGCGCATCGATATATGCATCTGTTATGTAATCAGGCGTGGGCATGTAGACCGCTGGGTCGCCAGTGTTGAGTTTTATCACATCGATTCCGCTCTTCCTCATCTCCTCCGCTGCGGTGTCTTCCTCCCTTATCGGGTTAATTGCGAAAGCGCTCCTCTTAGAAAACAGATCTTTCATATCACTTACCCTCAAGCCTTGCCTCATCTATAACGTACGTCCCGACCTGGCCATTCCAGGCGTTATGGGCCTTTATTATTTTTATGCGCTTCTTGAACAATGGAGCGTCAAGAACGAACGACTCTGCCTCGCCACCCTCAAAAGACATATTTATCTTATACTTGTTATGCAATTTAATAAGTCTTTCTATCATTGCCGCGTCGATTCTCTTGCCCAGAAAGCTCTCGTCAAATCCTTCAGCTGAAACATGTGTTATTATCGCATTGAAGCGGGTGGCAATCTCGCTTAGCTCATCCACCGAGTTTATACCCCACAATGGCGATACCGGTTCTATTCCATGCTTCCTGCAGAGTGCCCCTATCCTTTCCTTTTGGTAGGTGCTAGCTACCGCACCGGTTATCAACTCTGTTATGTCATTGTTTACCAGCGTTCTCTCCAGATCTGCGAGTTCAACTTCTTTCTCGCCCTTCGTCCTTCCGATTATCTGCCTGATTCCCATCGCCTCGGCTTGGAGGGACGTAAACTCTATTGCAGGCTTATGGAACATGTAGCTGAATTCGTTATCTGCAACCATCGTTATAAGCAGCTCGACCTTCTTGCCCGAATCTACAACCGTGTGTACGGCCAGAGTGGAATCCTTACCGCCGCTGAAGAGGCACGCAATCATTTTACCACCTTTACGGTCTTTAGATAGCTGGACGGGCATATGTCATTGAGCACGCACCTATCGCAGTGCTTTGTCCTTGCAGTGCACACGTCCCTACCAAGCGCTATGAAAAGGTGCGAAACATTGCCCCACTCCCCCATTGGCGTTATTCTCATTATTGCACCCTCAATCTTTTCCGGATCCTTAGTATGAACCAAACCAAGCCTGTTTGACACCGTAACGCAATGCGTGTCTATCGCTATACCCTGATTTATGCCGAAGGCGTTAGAAAGTACGACATTGGCGGTTTTTCTCCCGACACCTGGCAACCTTGTGAGCTCTTCTATGCTACGAGGTATGACGCCATTGAATTCGTATGATAACATACGCGCCGCCCCGACTATGTTCTTTGCCTTGCCCCTATAAAGGCCGAGGGTCTTTATGTATGGATATAGTTCGTGTGGGGATGCTTCGGCAAAGGCCTTCGCATCGGGGAAGCGCCTGAACATTCTGCCTGTAATCTTATTTACCTGGGTGTCTTGGGATTGCGCAGATAAAATAGTTGCAACCAATAGTTGGAGTGGAGTTTCATGATTTAACGAGGTATGCATTTCTTTTCTGTACCTCGTTTTGAGCCTTTTCAAGAGGGTCTTAATCAATCTTTCATTGGATTGCATTGAAGGTCACTTTGTCACTATACGTCTAAGACCACGCTGGCCTTAAAGGCGCCTTTTGCTCCTGTCAAGTGGAGGTCGTATTTAGATACGCCTTTTACGTCAAGCATCGATACGCCGCTTGAACTGCTTTTGCTACATACTGTGGCTTTGGCAGAGCATCTCTCCTTCCCTACCTTGACGCTAACTGCTTTTACCTTATAGGAGAATGCATAATTTGAATCGGCGATGGAGAACGTCCTCTGAAGGAACTTCCAAAGCAGGTCTTCCGGTGCATGGGAAGAAACTGCCACTCTGAATATCTTTGTTTTGGAAGGCAAAGATGCGATAGCTCGGGTGTCAGCTATGGTGTTAAACATGGCCATCGAAGCGTTACGGAACAGCTCCCCCAGCGTCTTCCCATATGCAAAAAATTCGATATCCGCGGTGTGCTTAACGTATTCGTATTTCAGCTTTTTTCTCGAAAATGCAGGCATCTGTTTCACGCAATAGTTATTAATCCTTAGGTATAAATTATCTCTGTCCTGTGAGGAAAAGAGTAACTACTGAAAGATGATGAAGCCCATTTCGGCTGAGGACAAACGGTGTTCGGTTGGTCATCAAAAAGGCATTCACACACAATCAAATGAAGCTTTTTGGAATGGCTACCGTCATAATAAGTTTCCTGGTTGGCTTCTCTGTTTCTTTGGGCTTAACCAGCCTTACGATAAGTGACAGCAACCCAAATACGTACATAGCTGTAGTAATGCTGATGCTTCCCGTATTCCTGATTTTTTCGCTTAAGGAGAAGCTCGTTTTTAGTTTTGAAAGGAAAAATATAGCTTACGGCGCGCTGGTTTTTGTCATTTACGTATTGACGCTTTCCTATGCGCGTGTCTCATTGTCTTACACGTTCAATATCTATAGGATAGACGCATTGCTCGCGCCTCTTTTCCTTTCCGCGCTGATACTCATAGTCTTCGGACTGGACGGGCTGAAGAAGCTGAAAATTGTAGTTTTATATGGGCTCTTCGCCTCCCCGATAATCCTTGCTCCTGTCATAGCTCTTAATTCGGGGTTTACCGCTGCCAATGCAGGGATAGTTTATGGACTCTTGAGGATGGCAGGCTTGACCATATCTAGCAGCGGAATCCTGACAACCGGACCATCTTCCGTGCCGATAACAATAGCAAGCACATGCACAGACCTGGGCTTATTCATCGCACTCGTCATGCTGCTAGTCCCTATAGCCTATCTGCTGAAAGGAGAACTGCACAGGAAGGCGCTTTGGATTTGCTCCGCGGTGGTTTTGATGCTTGCATTTAACATGGGCAGGATGTTTTACATATCGTACACGTGGATAACTGCCGGAGCAAGCACCGGACTTGACATCTTCCACTCATTCGCAGGAGAACTGCTGTTCTACGCGGCCTTGATAATCATAATTCTCGTCGCGCCAAAATATGGGTTGCTCGTAGAGAAGATTGGTAAGCCGGGGAGGGCCGGTTTGGGAGGGAGGAGGGGCAAATTCGATAATAGGCTCTTTATAGATATAGCGCTTGCATTGCTCATTGGAGTTATAGCCCTATTTTTGTCGCTGCCTTACGCGAATGCGTTGAACCTTGCACCGCTATCCGCGGCAAATGCAACAAATGTAGGCATATCTCTTGAGACGCAGCAGATTGCGGGATCGCTTGAATACGCAATGATGAACGTAAGCTGGATAGGCCAAGTCCGGCTGAACGTGAGCCAAGCGCAGGGGGCCGAAAGCTACATTTTTGCGCTTACTAACGCTAGCTATTACAAGAACTACTCCGTGTTCGCGCTAGTAACGCCTAGCAATACGCCAATTAGCGGCTTTGTGCTGCCGAGCGGCGGGACGACCTTGAAATCTGCAGCTCTGTTGCTTCAAAACGGTATTTCACTGCATTATGGCGTAGTGGAATCGAATGGAACGTACCTTTCTGTAGCGTACTTCTCGATACCTTACACAGGATCTACATCAAGTGACTACATAAATTACCAGTTTATAAGCGCAGCGCATGACGCTAGCGGTTATGGGGCGCCTATGTGCGGCGCAAACACAAGCGAAGCGGATTACTTCGAAAGCGAAGTGTACGATACGCTTAATGGCGATATGGTGCCTTACGGCGGCATGCAGATTTTATGTCCTGCTTACAGGGTAGCTAGCTCTGTTTAGTAGGGAAGTGGTCTGGATGGAGTTTGAATTCTCTGCTGGTATATTGGTCTATAGGCGCAATGCCGGGGAACTTGAGTTTCTTTTCCTTAAAAATAAGGATGGATGGTTAGACTTCCCAAAGGGCCACATAGAGGAATCCGAACATGCGCTGGAAGCCGCGGTCAGGGAAACGCTCGAGGAAACCGGACTCAGAATAAAGCCGGACGTTTTCTTCAGGAAGGATTCGTATTACTGGTTCTTAAGGGGAAAGACAAGGATAAAGAAGAGGCTTACGATGTTCTTAGGTGAGGCCAAATCAGGCAGTGTTGTTACGGTCTCTGATGAACATATTGGATATGCATGGCTAAGGCAAGAGCACGCGCTAAAGGAACTCAAGTTTAGGGATCAGATTGATTTCATAAGGGCCGCTACAGAATATATAGGGAGAAGAGCCGAGATTGATGAGCTTAACGAAAGCTATGCCGGGCTTTGGAAAAAGCAGAAGAGATGGGACTTGAGCAGGAACTTTGTACCTGGTTATGGACCGGTTAACGCAGAGATAATGCTTATAGGGCAGGCGCCAGGCGCGGAGGAGGATAAGCAAGGTAAGCCGTTCGTAGGGCGCAGCGGAGTTCTACTGACGAGCCTGCTCGAGAAAGCAGGATTAGACAGAAATCGGATTTACATAACAAGCACGGTACAGTTCTTTCCGCCAAAAAACAGGGTGCCGGATAAAACCGAGATAGGGCTATGCCTGCCATTCTTGATGCGACAGGTAGAGATAATAGATCCTGAACTGATAATCCTTGTGGGGGCAGTGTCTGCGAAGGCGCTAGCGAATGTGGAACACGTAGCCCATAACCACGGTACGCTCAAAAGTTACAATGGAAGGAAGTTCTTCATTACTTTGCACCCGGCAGCCGCAGTACGTATACGCACGAACATGCAACTTATAGAATCTGACTTCATTAAACTAGGCAGGATACTTAAGGAGGTGTAATAGCTAAATCTACTTCTGCCTCTTTTCCATTGGAAACGGTATTACCTCTTTAATCGACTGCTTGTTCGTAATGAACATTACGAGCCTGTCTATTCCCATGCCTAAACCTCCGGTTGGTGGCATGCCATACTCCATCGCTTCTATGAAAACGTCGTCAAGCGGTTCGGCTTCCTTGTCCCCCATCTTCGCCATCGCCTCCTGGGCCCTGAAGTTCTCCCGCTGTATGAACGGGTTGTTGAGCTCTGAATAAGCGTTTGCAAGTTCCATGCCTGCGACATAAAGCTCGAATCGCTCAACCAGCTCAGGGTTGCCGCGCTTAGGTCGCGTCAACGGCGATGTCTCGCGCGGGAAATCCAAGACGAAGGTAGGATTTAGCAGCTCTGGCTGCACAAGAACCTCCAGCAGTTTCTCGTAGGCGTGCGCCCTTGTGCGCTTCCCCTTTTCGAACTTGATGCCGCGCTCTCCAGCCGCCTTGAAAAGCTGATCGTCGGCTAATTTCAGCACGTCAAGCCCTAGTTTCTTATTGATGCTTTCAACGAAACTGATCCGCTTGAAAGATGGGCCGAAATCTATCTCGTTATCGCCGTATTTGATTTTTGCAGAGCCGCACACCTCGCCGACCACATCGCGAAGCATTTCTTCGACGAGCCTCATCATCTCATTGTAGTCTGCATATGCCTGATACCACTCGACCATGGTGAATTCTGGGCTGTGGGTCGTGTCTATGTCTTCGTTCCTGAAAGCCTTGTATACTTCGTACACCTTGGTGAAGCCACCTATTATGAGCCTCTTCAGGTAAAGTTCGTTAGCTATCCTCAGGTAGTCCTCCTCGCCAAGAGTGTTCACAAATGTCTTGAACGGCTCAGCATCTGCTCCCCCGTAAAGAGGCTGTATCACAGGCGTTTCAATCTCCATGAAGCCGCGGTTCTCCAGGAACCTTCGTACAGCGACTATGGTCCTGCTCCTCTTCCTGAAAACTTCCCTTACCTCCGGATTTACTATAAGATCAAGGAACCTTTTCCTGTATCTGAGCTCGACATCCTGTATACCATGCCACTTGTCAGGCAGTTGCCGCAGTGCCTTGGATAAGAGTATAACGCTGCTGGATTTGATGGTAATCTCGCCGGCCTTTGTCTTGAATATCGTGCCTGAAACACCGATGATGTCGCCCGCATTGAAGGCTTTTATCCTGGAGAAACTCTCCTCGCCTATAGATGAGAATTCTATATAGCATTGTATCTTCCCTGTTTCGTCAAGCAAATCAAGGAATATGAGCTTCCCGGAAGCCCTGACTCCGGTTATACGGCCCGCTACTGACACTTCCTTGCCTTCGTATTTGTCGTAGCCTGCCTTTATGTCTGCTGCCCTGTTCTTTGCATCATACGAATATGGCAGGCTAGATATAATGTCGCTTAGCGGTTCACCCATTTAATCCCATAAATTCATTAAGCAGAGCTTACTTCTTGTGCAGCTTCGCATCGGCCTTCTTCACTGCCTCCTCGAAGAGATCCATACCGCTGGCCAGCACTCTGTCGTCTATTGTAAGCGGCGGTATTATCCTTATGCAGGACATCCCTGCGGGCAGCACTATGAGGCCGTTTTCAAAGCAGTCATCAGCTATCTCGTCCTTCTCAGTCACAGCAGGATCCTTGGTCTTCCTGTCCCTTACAAACTCTACGCCTATCATGAGGCCTAAGCCCCTAACGTCGCCGATTATTTCGTACTTGTCCTTCATCTCCTCAAGACGCTTCATTACATAAGCGCCTTTCTTGATTATTCCTGTCTGAAGGCTCGGCATGTTCTTGTTTATGTAGTCGAGCGATGCCTCCGCACCTGCTATTGCCAGAAGGTTGCCTCCGAAAGTGGTAGAGTGAGAGCCTGCAGGTATGTCGCCAAGAGAGCCACGCACAAGAGTTGCGCCCATTGGCACCCCGCCGCCTATTGATTTGGCCATCGTGTAGATGTCGGCTTGGACTCCGAAATTGTCCATCGCAAAGAACTTTCCAGTTCTCATGTACCCAGCCTGGACCTCATCGGAAACCAGAACTGCCCCGGCGTCATCAGCGATCTTGCGCACCTCCTTCACGAATTCCTTCGGAGGCACTACGTATCCGCCCTCTCCCTGTATTGGCTCCATGACTATAGCTGCAAGCTCCTTCTTTGACACTTCCTTCGCGAGCGGGTACTTCCTTATGTAGTCAGCGCATGCTATGCCGCAGGATGGATATTCAAGGTGTAGCGGGCATCTGTAGCAGTAAGCGTACGGGGCGTGGACTGAGGCGCTGAATGGGCCGAATGCCTCCTTTTGCACTATCTTAGACGCGGTGAGCGACAGCGACCCGAGAGTCCTACCGTGGAAGCCACCATAAAACGCCATCAGATAAGGCCTCCTTGTAAATATCTTGGAGAACTTTATGGCCGCTTCGACAGCCTCGGTGCCGGAATTTGAGAAAAACACCTTGCCTTTGAATCCGGGCGGTGCCATCCGCACAAGCTTTTCAGCGAACCTGACCGGGAGTTCGTTATAGAAGTCAGCGAAAGCAGGATGCATCAACTTGTCAACCTGCTTCTTTATCGCCTCCCTTATCTCCCTATTGGAGTTTAGTCCGAGATTGTAAACGCTTATGAAGCTTGAGAAGTCTATGAACTTGTTGCCCTCTACATCGCAAACGTATTCGCCTTCTATGTGATCCGGTATAAGCGGGTAGGTTTCGCGCGTAACTGTTAGGATGACCTTTTTGTCCCTCTTGATTATGTCGTTAGTCTTATTTCCGATTTTAACCTTCATGATATGCACCGCTTTTATTGCTCGAACAAAGTATATATTGATTGTTGTATTTTTAGGGCGTTGCCGCCCCTCTGGTTTTAGTCGCCTTGCCAGTATGTTAGCCCGCCATGGGCTTAATTTCACTCCTCAAACTTAAAAAAGAGCCTGCGGTTCTCGTGCAGGCTCTTTTTTCACTGTGGGGGTGAAAGAATAAGCAGTTTAGTCGCCTTGCCAGCATCAAATTTGTAATAAACCTTGTGACCTAGTTGGTACCTGTCCAACACGCCTGCCTTGTACAGCTTGTTGAGCCTGGTGCAGGCCGCATTCCTGCCCTTGTAATGGAGCTTATCCTTGACATCATCAGCACACACCATGTTGTTCGGAGAACGCTGTATCAGCTCTATTATGCCTGCGTCAATACCGGAAACCGCCAATTCACGCTTGCCATTGCTTGCCTCGATCTCCTCTACTGCTGAGGAAGTCTGGGGGATCTCTTCGACTTCCTCGATGCCGCTCAACTCACTATCTATCTTGTTAAGGGCGGTTGACATTGTCTGAAGAAGCATTGTGGTCTTCTTGTTTTCATCAACAAGGAATTTTATCAGAGTAAGTAGGTTTGAGCTTACTTTATCAGAATCGATGTCACTCAATTTTTTATTGTTTGATACGGTCTTGCGCTTAAGGAGCTTGACCTGCTTCCTTATCTTGGTCACCTCATTTTCGAGTTGGCGCCTTGAACGCATTCAAACACCTTTGATTCATGAATCCTGAATGATTAGTTTGTTAATCTTTCATGACTCATTCATGATTCTATTGTGAATGAATAGGTATTTAAACACTTCCTTAAAGCGCATAATAGTGGAAATTTCGATGCGACTGATGGAAATAATATCAATGCTTGGCAAACTTTGGATTTGAAATCTAGAAACCTATAAAAGCTTAATCCGCAAATCACTTATCGAGTGGACATATGGCAAGCTTATATTCACCTCAGAGCCAGGCAGGAATAATGAGCTTTTACGACGCTCCTACCAAGGGACCTAAGCTCAACCCTAAAATCGTAATAATTGCGGTACTAATATTCGGACTTGTAATACTTTATGCAGACCGCCTCATCTTCGGCGTATCTGTGGCGTGATTGCAAGAACGCTTCATTCTATTACTCTGAAAACATCCTTTTTTAGCTCTGTTATGTCGCCAGATTCGAGCAATATATAGAGTATTGACCTTATCCCGTCTTCAGGTATCCCGGTGATCTTGGATATCTCGCTCACATTCATGCTCTTGTGACCAAGCGTTTTTATTATCTTGACGGTGTTCTTCTCTATGAAACCCTTGAGCGCAACGTAGAATTTCTTGTTGAAGGCGCGCGTGCCTATGACAAGGCCGTGGCGTATACTGTCTTCTAAAGCTATGGACAGGTTTGAAGCCTCTGCCTCCGTTGGCAGGACTATGAAGCCATTGGTCTCCAACAGGCTTATGTTTGAATCGTTGCTGGCGAAACGCTTCTCCCAAGTTTTTGGCTCCTTCTCCTTTACCGGCTCAGGCTGCGGCGCAGGCTTCTGCCATTTGAGCATCTCCAGCTCCTTGGCCGGAGTTATGCCTCTCATCCTGAAAAGGAACTTCTTGTAAATATCGTTTGGTATGCTGTAGTGATAGTCCTGCTCGCCGGGCTTCCTGTAAGGCACGACCAGTTTCTTTTTTATAAGCTTCTGAAGCACCTGCCTTTCATCATCATTGAGCTTGGCGTTCACCTTGTCCTTAGTCCTATCAGTGTACTTGAACTCATCCAGCTTCTTCAACAGCCCAAGCTCTTCTGCATCGACCATTATGCCTGATTCTGAACCTCCTTGCTCGGTGCGCTGAATGGTCTGTTGAGGCTTCTGGGTAAGTGCCGCAACTATCTCGCTCTTCTTTGAGAAAATGAAGAACCCTTCTGGATGTTTGAAGAAGTCTACCTCATCGCCGTCCTTAATCTGGAGGGCGTTTATTGCATCGAATGGCACGTTTACTGCAAACTTTCCGTTTCTCAGCTTGTACACTTTAGGTATTGAACCACCACAGCGATTATCTTAGCGCATGCAAGATTTAAAATACCGCACAGATTTCATATCACTTTTAGTCATCACATAAAGACATTTTAAACTTGTTAATGAATCATATACCATGCAAAAGCTATCGCTTGGGGAATTCTCTATTTATACCGATAAAATACTTAGCTCCAGCTCGGCATACGCGATAAAAGCTAATGCCGAGGCGCTGGGATTGAATGAAGCTTTACAGGTTGAAAACGCAGGTGCAGCAGTTGCAAATAGGATAAGAAAGGCGCACAAAAACGCCAAGATGCTTTTCATATGCGGTGCAGGTGGGAAGGGTGCGGTCGGGCTTTCTGCCGCAAGGCACTTATCTGACTACAGTGAAATCGTGGCATGCTTTCTTGGCAGCTTAGACGGCATATCGAACGAGACAACAAGGCTTAACTACACCCTGCTTTCCGACATTCTTGAGATACATGATGTAGAAGCCGGGGAAAGCGCGATTGTTAAGGCCGAAGCGAGGGATGCGGATATAATCGTTGACGCGATTACAGGGATAGGGCTTAGGGGGAAACTGCACGAGGATACGGCAAAGATTATAGGGATTATCAACGATGCCAAAAGGCATCTTGTCTCGATAGATATCCCTAGCGGCGTAAATCCCGACATAGGGGATGCGACCGGGGCCTATGTGCATGCAGATGAACTCCTTGCGCTGCACAAGCTCAAAAGCGGTATCATGGGGAGCACATTCGTAGGCAGTACAACAGTATTGGACATCGGAATACCTATTAGCGCTGAACTCCTTACAGGAGCAGGTGATGTCAGATTGGCTGCGCTTAGTAGGCCCGCTAATGCTAACAAGTACACAGTAGGCAGCGTGCTCGTAGTGGGAGGCGGCGAGGAGTACCATGGGGCGCCCATACTTGCAGCAAATGCAGCAAATTCGGCACTTGCTGCGCTCAGGACAGGTGCTGGTTACGCCACGATTTTTGCACCTAAGAGCAAGGCGGAGATAATTAGGAAACTATCGCCTAACATAATAGTGCGCGCTTACAAGGATGAGAACTTATCTAAGGATGTAGTGGCTGGAGTAGAAAATATCAGGCACGATGTTGCGGTCATAGGCCCGGGTCTCGGGAAGGGCGAGGATGTTTATGACGGGATTGCTGCTCTGGTGGAAAACGAAACGCGCGCAGGAAAGTTGATATTGCTAGATGGAGACGCGATAGGTGCCATAGCAAGGCATAAGAGGCTTCTCGGGAAGAACATCGTCTTGACTCCGCACCATGGTGAATTCAGTGCATTGGTAGGCGTAGACCAGAAAGATGCGGAGCCAGAGCAGCTTGCAAATAGGGCCATATCTTTCGCAAAAAACTATAACTGCGTAATTGTGCTGAAGGGCCACGAAACATTCATAAGCGATGGCAACAGGCTAAAGATAAACAGGGCGAAGAGCAGCGCGCTGGCGACCATGGGAACGGGCGACGTACTTTCAGGCATAATAGGCGCTTATCTTGCCATGAACCGCAGACCGTTCGAAAGCGCTACCGCCGGGGTTTACTTGCATTCGGTGATAGGGGATGCGCTCAATAAATCACATGGCAATCACATACTGGCCGAGGATGTGATTTTGGGGATTAGGGACCTGGCAGGTTCGCTGGGCAGTGGCAAGGGTGTGTTAGTTTGAGCGCTGATGTTGGAGCTTCGCCTTATAAGGCAATGGAGGGGCAGTTGGTTGCAGCGTTGACCGAAGCTGCGCGGCTCTGCGGCTATCCGACCGAAGAAAACGAAGTCGGGCAGAGCATTGATATGGCTAGGGGATACGGCGACATATCATCAACGATAGCGCTAAGGATAGGAAAGAAATTGGACAAAAACCCGATTGATATAGCGAACGCCATAGCTTCCAAAACTAAAATGCCGAAATGCATTAAGGAGATTACAAAGGAGAACGGGTTCATAAATTTCCATATAGACAGGGAGATTTTCCCTGTACTTGTACTGCCCGAGATATTGAAGCAGAAAGATTCTTACACAAGGTCCAACTTAGGTAATGGCAAGAAGGCCATAGTAGAATATCCGAGCGTAAATCCTGTGCACCCTTGGCATGTGGGCCAAGTAAGGAGCGCGCTCTTGGGCGACACTGTGGCAAACATAATGGAGCGTTGCGGCTACATCACCGAAAGGATAGACTATATCGATGATTTGGGGCTTCAGGTCGCAGAAGTAATTTGGGGATGGCTGCATCCTGGCGTGCTGAATGACTACATACAGGGCGAAGACCTGAAGTCGATAGACCTGCTCTTGGGGCTTAGCAAGCCGAACCTCACGACACCGAAAGACGGGAAAGGCAAAAGGGTCGACTACATTATAGGAGAGATTTATGTTGCCGTAAACAAGTACATGAACGACCATAAGATAGACGATCAGGTGAAGGACGTGCTCAAGCTGATGGAGCAGCCGGGCACTAGGGAAGCGAAGCTGGCGAGGAGCATAGCAGAATATTACGTCAGGGCGGAGTACGAAACGGCTTTCGCGTACAACATGTACCATAGCGCGCTCATATGGGAGAGCGATATAATCAGGGACCGCATGCTAGAGAGAGCGCTCGATAAGCTCAAGGGCAGCAAGATCGTGAAGGTCGCTACCGATGAGAAGTACGCAAACTGCCTGGTTATAGATTTCAATTCTGTTGAGAACCTGCCGCAAGAATTCAAGGGCCTCAAGGAGGAGGTCAAGGTGTTAATAAGGAGCAACGGGACACCAAACTATCTAGCGAAGGATATAGCGTTCCACATGTGGAAATTCGGCATAATACCGAGCTCCTTCACGTACACTAAATTCATTGATAAGCAGCCGAACGGAGTCGCCCTTTATACCACAGGCGCAGAGGGGGCGCAGATGGACTTCGGTGACGCTTCAATAGCCGTGAACACGATAGACTCAAGGCAGAGTTACGAACAAGCACTTGTCAGACTTGCAATAAAAGAGACCGGGTATCCGCAAAAAGCCTCTGGATTCAAGCACCTCGCCTACGGCATCGTAGAACTTGAGAGCGGCGCGCTGGCAGGCAGGAAGGGCACCTGGATTGGTTATACTGCGGATGACCTCCTTAGGGAGGCCAGAGAGAAGGCGCTTTCGCTCATAGGGGAGAGGTTCAAGCTAAGCGATGAAGAGAAGGTTGGGATAGCAAACGAAACTGCTTTATCCGCAATAAAATTCGAGTTCCTGAGGCTTTCTTCGGAGAAGAACTTAGTGTTTTCATGGGAGAGGGCATTGAACTTTGAGGGTAATTCGGGCCCTTATTGCGAGTACATGTATGCGCGTTCGACAAGGATCATGGAGAATGCGGGCGTGAAGGATGGTGCGCTCGGCATGGCGGAATTCGCACTGCTGAACAGCGAGATAGAATTCGAGCTAATAAAGAAGATGTCGATTGCAAAGGACATACTCGAGAAGTCATGCAACGAATACAAGCCCAACATGATAGTCGAGTATATGTGCGAGTTAGCGCTGCTCTTCGGAAAGTTCTATGAGCAGAAGCAGGTGCTCAAAGCAACCACGGATGCTGAGAGGGTGGCGAGGCTGGCAATTGTGGAGTGCTTCAGGACGGTCATGCAAGGCATGTTCAGGGCATGCGGCGTAAATCCAATCAATAGGATGTGAAGGGACGGGCCCAAAACGAAAATTTATAAACCTGAATCGGCTAATAGAATGGTGTTTACGGGCCCGTAGCTCAGTTTGGATAGAGCAGCATCCTCCTAAGGTGATGGTCGCGGGTTCAAAGTTGTCTTTTCATTAAAAATGCTTAAGCAATGAAAATCCCGCCGGGCCCGTTTACAACGTGATTGGATGGAAGGTTCTAAGACTCAAAAGATGCGCGGCGCGAAAGAACCGGTCTTCGTAATAAAGCCGGCGTTCAAGCGGTTCGGCTTGGACAACTTGCACATAGCGCTGATTGCATTAGTAATCATATTGGTAGCGCTCGCGTTCGCTCTGTCTACTTTCAAGCTAGGCCCGATAGTGTACAACTGCCCTTACGGGGTGATTAACACTACAAACCAGTCAAGCCAGCTAAATTGCATAACGCCTAAGTATAACCAATCCCAGGCGCTTTCGGCTGCAGAGAGCATAATAGCGAGCTATGGCTCGGTCAACTCATCCGAGGCGATACTGCCCTATTATTCTCTGGTTAACGAGGCCAACATTTCCTACATAAACAGAACGAACGAATGGCTCGTTTCGATACCTTATGTACTGCCTGCCAGTTACGGTTCCTCCAACGGACCATATGGGATCTCGCTCCTGCTTTCAGGCGATAATCTTTCTTTGATATCGGCTTACCTGCTGACCCACAAGCCTGCATCTTACACTACTGACAAAACCATCGCGCTCGGCGTAGTCGATGTGAACACTGCGACGCCTGCCACATCAAAGCCGCCGTTCCCGGTCTACGCGATCGTGGACCCTTACGAGCCAGGCGCGATATCAAGCCTTTTCACAGCAGTAAATGCCTCCAAACTTTATGGGAACAGGATAAACATGAGTTATAAGTTCATATACACTCCAGAGTACGGTGAGCGGTTCTACAGCAGTGTCGGCATAAACGACACCCAACTTCTTGGATATTACCTGTTTTGTGGAGCGAACCAGAGGAACTTCTACGGGTTCCTGAAGAACCTAAGTATAGAGTATATCGGGACGCCGCTCAGCAACCTTACACTGTATGAAACTGCAGTTGGTTCAGGGCTCAATGTGAGCTCATTGAACGCTTGCTTCGGCCCAGCTTACAACAATGCGACGCAAAAGCTGGATGCGCAGGTATATCTCGTAGACTACTACGGAATAACGCAGACGCCTGCGTTCCTGGTAAACGATAAGTACCTAACTTTGCCGCAGACGCTTAACGAGGCCATAAATTACGTACTCAACACGACTGCGAAGTAGGCGCGAATGGTTTAATGTGCATAATAGTAGGCGTTGACCCTGGCAAAACAGTTGGAATAGCATGCATATCGCTTGACGGAAACTTGGTTTACAGCCCCCACCGGACATTCGCCGGAATCGGATGGGCGGTAAGCGAGATAAGCACGCTTACGTGGCTGCGCTGAAGGCTTACAATGCTTATGCGAACAAGCTCAACCAAGCTGAACACATAGCCAGGGAGAGCAATGTTGCTGACATAGATATCGTCAAATCCGGGGTGATAAGCCGATATCCGATAAATGAAGCTACACTGAATAAAAAATTTAACAGGAGATAATAGCATTAGGCTAATCGCTTGCCATCTATCCCTGTATTTTAAACTTTTCGCACCAAATAGGTTACTGCAGCTCTGATCGTCTAGTCCGGTCAAGGACACGGCCCTCTCAAGGCCGGAACTCGGGTTCAAATCCCGATCAGAGCATTTCCAATTTGCGAGCACAAGCCAGGGTTCGAATAGGGAGGAACCCGCCAATTCCTCAAGCCCAAAACTAGCAAAAGGGGGGTTCGATTACAGCTCATTCCTGAAGCTCATTTTTGATATATGTGTCGATATTGGATTGTGTCTGTGTCAACGCTTACCGTATTTCCTGTAAAGCAGGTATGAGAGATTGCCTACCAGAAGTACTATAAGCAACGGATATGCAAGTCCAAGATAGGCGAAGACCAGATATAAAACTGCAAGCGACGCCCCATAGGCAAGTTGGGCGTAATTATTGTGCGGCGAGGTTTTGGGCTCTATTAGCATCACAAATGCAAAGAAAAAGTTTATACTGAAGAGAATCGAGACCGCAGTTGCAAGAGATAGCTGGCTTGCATTCGTTATGATGTATAGAAAGAAGCTCACTACAACAAACGATATTGCGGTAGGCAGGCGTCTTGCCTCATATGCCAATATGATAAGTACAGGGGTTAGAGTTATTGCAATCCCATATATGTTGTAATTGCTCGCTACCCACCACTCATCTCCGAGACCGAAGAGAGGCAGGGCCGCTATCATGCCTAGCGTCGCAGGGTTGAATATGTTTGTGCTTTTGTACTGGATGAAGAATTTTGATGCTACTGCGATTAACGAGGCAATTATGATTAGCAGGATAGGCGCATTTATCGGGACTACGGAACCGATTATCAGTCCAGTAATGAGACCAGAATATGGTATCTTAAATGCATGCTTTAGGTAGTATTTTCTTATCAGGATTTCCATTATGCCAGAAGCGATGATAGCTGATATTAGGGCTAGTGGAAAAGTATGCAGCGTGTAGCTTGAGATTATTGCAAGTGCAGAAAGCAGTACGATTGCCCAGATGTACATTGAGCTGACTGGCTGGCCTAGTATTTTCATGGCATCATTAGGCGGCTACATAACCGTTAGGGTCTACCAGAACGAACCCATCATCTCCAAGGGATGAGTCGAAGTGGTATCCGTCGTCGCCAAATGTGGCCTCTATTATGTAGAGTTTGTAGCCTGGCTTGATTATCAGTATATGGCTTTGGTTCGTAGCCGTGAGGGAGAGTTTTACTTCTGAAGAGCTATTTTGCAATTGGATTGATGTTATATTGAATCCAGCAAGAGCCGAAGCAGCTTGCTGGGAGATGGGCTCCGGGTATATCTGGTACGAGTACGGTGCATATTGGGTATTGGCAAATAGTACTTTTGATGAGTTTGTGCTCGTCTGATTTGACGGTGCGGCCTGCTGGCTATTCTGCGAATTTATTAGTGTACCGGAAGTTCCTTGATGACCGACTAATATGAATGCAAATGCGCCAACTATTAGTGCAAGTATAAGTATGCCCCCTATTAATTTTGTATTCATATGGATCACTTACCGCATTGAACTATTAAATCATACAGGACTGAACTCTGCTAGTTTCTTCCACCATTTTATTCTTTTCTCGATATAATAATCTATCGAGTATTTACTTGGTCCATACTTAGCGTTTATAAGTATGAGAGCGAGGAAGACAAAAGCGTATATCACCCCTGTACCTATATCTGTAGAACCTGGACCGTACGGACCCCCGAAACCTTCTGGTACGGACCATATTATTAAACTCAATAGGATTCCAGCTGTATACGTTATCTTCCTCAGGCTTCCAGAGATTAACGCTATGCCTAACAGTAGTTCGCCACCACCTATAAGATAAACCCAAATAGCCGGATTTTGACTTACGACACCTGCCCAAAAGTTAAACCATGGCATGAGCCATGCGGGCTGGCCCTGACCTGCAGCCTGAACCAATTGCGGGAATACTGATACCATGCCAGGCTGGAACTTTAATGACCCATCAATGACCCACACAAAGCCAAAGACTACCCTCATAAAGATTTTCAGTCCTTCGCTGTTCCTGTATAACCAGTGTTCTTTCATAAAAAGCCCCTAATAGGCTAACTTTTCTTACATATTTAACTTGCCGGGTATAAAAAATTATACCTGCACTTGCTATTAAAATGTATGATGGATGGGGCTGATTACAGGTTATCCGTCATTATAAGTTAACAAATGGAAAAGGATTAGAATCAAGCTTCCTCTGTCAGGTCGGCTCCTTCATCATCGAATTCTGCTGTCTCGAAGTCCTCTGGACCGTATTCCTCGAATTCGGTAGAGCCAGGGACATCTACGAATTGCGGCCCTCTTTTTGCGTTTTCACGGGCCTCTTCAGCTGCAGCCACGTGCCGATGCTGGTAGATGTTCATTGCTAAATATACTGCGCCGAGACCAACTGCCACAGGGAATGCAACTGTGGCCACGACTACCGTAGCAGCGCTGCTTGCAGCCCCGGCTGCTATAGCGAGCGAACCGAGCGCTGCAAGAGAGACTGGCCGCTTGTTTTTATTGTACACTCTTGCAAAGTCCTCTTCCCTCTTAGCTATCGCGTTTTGCTCCTTCTTGTACTCGGCTTCATAATCAGAATCAGAGTACTTCTTTGATGCGCGCTGCCTGAGCAGATGCTCGTCAGTATAGTTGCGTTGAGCGTTTGTCGATTCTTTTTTCGTCTTCTCGGCCTCCATGATTACCATCGTTATTTACGTTAATTTAATGGAACTACGTGTATATAGCGCTTCCGTGTAAGCTTTATTTGGGCTGTGGCTGCCCTAATAGCCTCAGGAGCTTTGAGAGGCTGGACTTCGGCGGCTTGGCCTTTATTACGGGCTGGCTGTCATACGTGTAATCGTAGTCGGAAACGCCCATGAACTGTATGAAAGCGTGGTTTTTGTCGCGCTCCCCTGCTATCATGTATGGTAGCGGGTTCGTAGGATCTATCACAAAAGTCCTTCCGTCTATCTCAACCTCGACCCATGCATGCAGAGCGTTGCTGTTGCTGCTCATTGCCGTGCCGCCCACGAAAAGCGGTGCCGCACTGGACTTCCCCTCAGCAAGCTCCTTCTTGAGGATCATGCACGTTATAAGTGCATACTCAAAGCAGACGCCGGTGCCGTTCTTGCCGAAGATACTCCTTTTCTTGTACTTTATAAAGTGGTCAAGCGGAATGTCTTCGACATTGTCATTGTATTTGGTAACTATCTTCTCGTAGCCGTGCAGATCGTATTGTATGTTGTTATGGACGTAGTTTGCCAAGAGTATGACCTTGAGCAGTTTCTCTGCGGTAGCCTTGTTTCCTACAAATTTGATAAGCTGCTGCTTTGTCCCATCCGAGAGAGTGTTCTTGGTGGCGTAGGTTTCCGCATCGGTTATGAACTTTGACAGGATCCCGTCTGTCGGCTGGGGTATGCGTATGCCGTATCCGCCATTGGTAACGCGCTCACCATAATTGAATGGATATGCGTAGTTGTTGGGATCTGGCCTTATTTCCGAATTGCTAGGGATTTTCTTGTTCAGTATGTCCATCCTCGGAGGATTCTTGTCAAGCACTATTGTCGAGTCGTTGCCTATCTCTGTCTGCTCGATATCTAGTATTGTCAGCCTGTCCAGCTGGGCGCCGTTTTCAGTGGCGCTTGTGACGTTGCTCTTTATGTGCGATATGAATACCAGAAGCTTGCCCTCCCCTACGTCTATAGATGTGCCGCTTTCAATCTTTGAATGTATGACAGTTATAACGCTGTTCTTTCCGTGGGCTATCAGCGTGACGTTCTTGTCTATCTGTGAGTTCTCTATGTAGTTGTTATCATCATCGCTCGCGTTCTTCTTGCGCGAACCGAAGCTCACTATGGTGCAGTGGGACCCTATCTTGCAGTCCTTCAACTCTATGTCCCCATACACGACAGCGCTTTTCGCTATAGTGGTGTTATCCAGGCGCACGTTTGCGCCGACCCAGCCGCCCTTGCTGCCGTCCGGATTGCTGTGCCTCCTGAGCTCTATCTCTCTCTCCTTGCCGTTGATGTTCAGCTTGGCCTTTATGGGCGTGTCCTCATTCTTTAGGTTGCTAACGTAATTGGAAAGGCTCTCAGCACTTTCGAAAACAAGCATCTTCTGTGCGCTTGCATCGTTCTTGCGCTCTATGCTCTTCGACATTTTTACTCCCCTTTTTATTATAATGAAGTTACTGGCGTATTTATACCCTTCCTAGACAGCAGAATTCCATGTTTGGACTGCTTCGCATCTAGTCAAATGCCCTAAATTCGTCCCCGAGCACTGCAGCAGCTATCTTCAGCTCCTGAATCTCGTCACTTCCCTCATATATCCTCGCCACGCGGCTGTCGCAGAAAAGCCTGCCAACAGGGGAGAGCAGGGAGTATCCGAAGCCGCCGAAGACCTGCACGCCCCGGTCTGCGGACTCGAAAGCTAGCCTTGAGGCGATCTTCTTGGCAAGCGAAACGCGCATGTCCACCTCTTCCCGTAGCTCATGGTTTCCTGGATTCTGCTCGTATTCGGCTTTCCTAAGAGCAGCGAAATAGACAGGCCAGCGCGCCATCTCGAGATTCTGCCTTATCTCTGCTATGTGCCTCTGTATCAGCTGGTGCCTGCCTATCGGCTTGCCGAACTGGACGCGCTCCTTAGACCTCGCCACCACTGCGTTTAGGCACCCCTCTATTACACCTACACAGCCGGATGCGACACCAAGGCGTGCGTTCAAAAGGGCGGAGTAAGCTATGCCGAGGCCTTTTCCTGGTTCGCCGAGCATATCGCCTTCTGAAACCTCTACACCATTAAATTCAAGCATGGCTGTATCGGATGTCAGCAAGCCTATCTTGTCCCTCAATGCCATTCTGTTCAATCCTGCGGAATTACCGTCTACTATGAAAGCGCTTATCTGATCCGATTTGTCCTTTGATCGTGCGAAAACGATTATGTTGTCTGCTATCGTTCCGTTGGATATCAGGTATTTTGTGCCGTTGAGGATGAACCGGTCGCCCTTCTTCTCGTACTGCATTTTCAATGAAGCTGGATCGCTGCCTGCCTCAGGCTCAGTCAGCCCAAAGGCGAACACCTTATCCGCGCTCACTATGGATTTGAGATAACGACTCTTCTGCCCATCGTTGCCCCACCTCTGCAGGGTTTGGCCGCATAGCAGTACCTGCACATTGTAGAAACTCGAGAATCCAAGGCCTATCTGGCCAAGTCTTTCCTTCGTCAGCACAGTTATTAGGGGCTTGGCGCCAGAGCCGCCGAACTCTTTCTTTATCGGTATGCCGAGTAAGCCGTACTTAGCAGCTATCTTCGGTGCATCTGAATTGAATTCATGCTTTATGTAGTGCTCAAATTCAGGAACCGTCATTTCTTCAGCGGCCTTGTCAGCTTTTTCAAGTATAGAAAACTCCTCATTTGAGAAATTGTAAAAATTCTTTAGGTCGTCTATCGCCTGTTGTAAAAGCTTCTCCATGTTCACACCATCGTATTCATTGAATAGAACCAAGCTCACTTATTATCTGGAATGCCAATTCCTCTTTTGTACCATCTATAAATCTTGCTTTCCCGCTCTTTGATATAATATATGCAGGATGCTTTTTACCATTTATCTTGTTCAAGTCGTTTACGACCATGAGAGCGGCACCTATCTCTTTCATTCTCTTGGTGCCTGCACTTATGAGTTTTGTATCTGGAAGTCCTGCCTCTAACTTAAATCCTACGATTAAAATTTTTGGGAACATCTTTGATATCTTCTCTATTGTCTTTGGTGTCGGCTTCAATGTAATCTTCCATTCGGCATCTGATTTTACTTTGGAGCTGACATATGCACTAGGCTTAAAGTCTAGTATCGCTGCAGGAAACATTACTATGTCGTACTTGTTGGAACTGAGTTCTGAGACAGTGCTTTCAAGCATCTCCTCCACGGTTGCTACATTTATGGACCTTAAATGCCTTGGAGGCTTAACGATCGCAGGACCAGTTATTACTGTGACGTTAGAACCGGCTTTGAAAGCTTCCCTTGCGATTGAAGCGCCAAGCCCGCCGCTTGAGTAATTTGATATGTAGCGCACCGCATCTAAGTTGTATCTGGTAGGGCCGGAAAGTACCAACACGCCCTTGCCATTGAGCCTTCCCACCGCTATCTTCCTGAAAACGTTTTCTATGACCTCATCCCTGCGCGGTATTTTAGCTATTCCCTCCTCGATGCGCGGCGCTATTACCGTGGCGCCTCTCTTTCTCAATTCATCAAGCCCCTCCTTAAGGAGGTGGTTCTGATACAGTTTCATGTTCATTGCAGGCACTATAACTAATTTGTCACCAGGATTTGAAGCGCATAAAGTAGTAACTGCATTGTCGGCTATCCCCAATACGATCTTCCTTATAGTATTGAACGTAGCTGGATAGACGAGCACCACGTCATAATCGGATAGATGTTCGGCCAGGCCGCTAAGCTCAACGAAGACCTTCCTTCCAGTCGCCCATTCCATAAGCTTTGGGCTCAGACCGAACTCTATGGCGCCATGGGTCATGAAGCAGTCAATAGTGCATCCGTTCCTCCTGAGTTCCCTCGCGATTTTTGGAGCGCCTATGCAGGCTACGCTGCCTGACATACAGAACGCAACTTTTACGTCATTCATCCTGTTATTCTTAAGCTCTATCTCTCCGCCTGGTGCATGCTCCGCCATCAAGTTACTATAATCATTGAAATGCCCTGTGCACGAATTGCCTTCGCAGTACAGTATCCTTGATTCTGTCTTATTCTTCGATATTGATATGATTGTGGAAGAAGTCATTGTCCAGTCATTTTTACCATGGAAGCAGATTGCAGGGTGGCCGTGTTCCGATTTATGGTCTGCTGAGAGAACCTTGAGCCCCTCTATGGCTGAATTCGCATCTTTAAGCGAGAGTTTTGATGCTAGGTCGATGGCACGCTTCTCCCTCTCTTCAGAAGCGTGGATTATGTCTGCAAACACAGAGCCATATTTCGTATTCTCCCGTCTTGTAAATGATGTCATCACATGGATCCCTGGTTTAAGCTCTGATTTTTTAATGTGGCCGTCCTCGAAAAGTATCCTGAACGCGTTCTGCCTGTCAGCGATTATGAAGTTGCCCCTCTTATATCCGTTAAGCAGTTCCTTCTCGAGGTATTTTACTGCGTCCTTCGAGTTTTTGAACATGCCAAGCACATCCTGGATGAGAAGGCCACGGCTTCGCCTGAACTGCGTATCTATACCGCTGTGCTGGTCGCTTACGGCTGCAAAAACTCCGGAATCGTTGAAGCCCACCCATGTGCCGTTGCTTCTGACGTCAACTGGAGCGTATATCTTTTGTGAAGATGCTGTTTTCCTAGGAGGGTACTCTAGAGTGCCTGCCCTTTCGTACCTGTTGTGCATAGCTACTATCGGCGCGTCTTTTACTACCTTATACAGGAATACAAGTGTGCACATTTAATCCGTGTTTGATTTCGCTGACAAGAAATAAACACATGAAACTTCCTTAATACTTTCCTTGCAATTGAATGGCTATTTCTTCTCTAATAAATTTTACGCGCCTCAGGTACAAATCCACACCGCCATATTTTGCTTAAAGTAGCAAAATGGGCAGTAGATATGTCTTTAAATATAAAACTGCACTTTATATGGAGTTAAATGAGGATTGCGATTTACGCGGGAAGCTTTGACCCGCCTACCCTTGGCCATCTATGGATGATAGAGCGAGGAGCCTCGCTTTTCGACAGACTGGTAGTCGCTATAGGCACCAACACTGAGAAAAGGTACACTTTCTCAGTCGAGGAGAGGCTAGATATGCTTGCCAAGCTCACAGAGAAGTACAAGAACGTAAAAGTAGACTTTTTCAAGAACCAGTTTCTGGTAAAATATGCGAAAATTATGGGAGCAAACTACATCATACGTGGCATAAGGACCGAGGCTGATTTTCAGTATGAAAGAGATATGCGCCTGATAAATGGAGACTTGGAGCCGAGCATAGAGACTGTGTTCCTGATGCCACCGCGTGAAATAGCTGAGATAAGTTCAAGCTTTGTCAAGGGGCTCGTTGGTCCGCCGGGTTGGGAGAAGATCGTTAGCAGATACCTGCCTGGACCCGTCTACAAGAAGTTCATAACCAAGCTTGGCAAGTAGATCATTTCACGTACTCTATTATTCTGCGCTGGGTGATTAAGTCCTTGAGTATCCTGCTGTTGGCTATCCAGTTGACTTTCGGTATCTCTAACCTTTTGGCTATCATGTCCCACATTTCTTTGGTGCCGTGAAGGACTGTCGGCTCCGTCTCAAGAGTCTGCCTCACATGCTCTCTCACGTTCCAGACGCCCACAGGCATTATGTAGCCGTCGTGTACCTCTCTTAGTATGAGTATCGTCCCTTGTCTGCCCAACTTCTTGAGCTTCTCCGTCACTGCCAATCTTGCAGCATAGTAGCATCCTCCTATTTCTGCATAGGTCGACCTTCCGTGATAACCCTCATACGACGAGTATATCGATATGTCAGTCCCGTTCTCGTTCCATATGGTCTTTGGATACCATGCCTCTATCGACTCATACTGCCAGTTGCCTGGCATGAAGAAGATGAGCCATCTGTTATCAAGTGCTATATTGTAGTATGCGTAAATAACATCCATAGGGTTGTTCTGCTTTATCTCCTCCCTCAGGTCCTTCGATATTGTGTCATCTACGGCAGTTATGCTCCACCTTGTCGGTACGAACCTCCTCTGGTTTTTTATCCCGAACAGACCTGCTGAAAGACCCTGCTGGATTTTTGATACCTGAAGGCCTTTATCGTAAAGCTCCAGTATGGCCGTTGAAGCTTTTGCATCGATATCCTGGTAAAGCGCCTCCATCTTGCTTTCGGCCTTTATGTTGTACAACTCGACCTGCTTTATCTCACCGGTCGGGCCGAACGGCTGCACCTCGTCATTTAAGGCTATCTTTATGGACGGCTTCCTTGAAAATGACATGTCCGCAACTGCTGGCTTCTCCGCAAGGGCCAAGTCCCTTACCTGCTCCTCTATCCTGCCTTTCTCTACATCGTGTATGTTTGACAGATGGACTCCACGTACAAGCTTGGAACGCATATCAACTATGCTCTCCATCGACATGTCACGCCACTGCTCCGGAGTTCCTAGTATTGAGGTGTCTCCAAATTCTGGGGGAACAAGGGGGCCTATGAAAACCTTCGGATACCCGAATCTGCCAATGAATATGTCTGTTGGCGATGAACCTGAGATATCAAGCTTATCAACTAGATTCAACATCTTGACTCCGTAGTAATAGCGCATAAGGGCCGGATCTCTCATGTGCTTATACACTATGGTAGAACGCTTTACGTTAAGCCCGCCGGGCATCTGCGCAAGCTCTTCTATCATGTTGCCCCTATCCAAATCTGTTCACCAAGCCTAATTCACATGGTAATAATTTATCTCTTTCCTTACATTAAATTACTGATTTGATGAGAAGCGTCGCGAATAGGATTGCAAGGATATTCGAATCGTTCAAGGGCGACGCGGTGCTGCTTTACAACACCGGGCTAGTTGACAGCAACTTCCTTTACATGAGCGGCTTCACGAGCGGCATATTCGAAAATAGCACCTTGATTGTGACCAGGCGTGGAATGCTGCTGCTGACCAGCGAACTTGAGTACGACACTGCGCGCTCTCAGATGCCGAGGGAGATGACAGTGGAGAAGTGTGCCGGAGGCAAGCAACTGGGGGATAAGCTCTCCGCGCATCTCAGGGGCAAGGTTGTTGGGGTAAATGCCGACTTCCTCCCTTACAAACACTTTATTAATCTGAAGAAGCTCTCCAAGGCGAAGGGCTTCATTGATGCGTCTGCAGCGTTCTCGGATGCTAGGCTGATAAAGGACCCGGACGAGATAGGGAGTATAAGGGAAGCGGTAAATATAGTAAAAAGGTCTTTCGCAGAGATTGATAGGTATTTTAAGGAAGGGATTACGGAAAAGGAGCTGGCGGCTGAGTTCGATTATATAATGAGAAAACACGGTGCAGCGGAGCCATCGTTCAAAACCATAATAGCCTTTGGGAAGAACGCAGCGCTACCGCATCACGCCCCTGATAATACGCGATTGAAGGAGAATGAATTCGTGCTTATAGACGCCGGTGCGAAGTACAAGAACTACTGCTCGGACCTTACGCGCACCTTCATATTCAAGCCGGATACCAAATCAGAAAAGTACAGGAGGATGCAGGATATGATAGAAGTCGTAAGGAAGGCCCAGTCGCTTGCGCTTAAGGCGATAAGACCCGGGGAGGAGGGCAGCGATATACACAAGGTAGCTGCCGATTACATAAACAGCGCGCACAACGGCATTTACAAGGGCAAATTCATACACGGGCTCGGCCATTCGATAGGCATAGATGTGCACGATGGTGCAAGGATTTCTAGCTTAGCAAAGACAAAACTGGAAAAAGGCATGATCTTCAGCGACGAACCAGGCATCTACTTGGTAGGATTCGGAGGGGTAAGATTTGAAGACGACGTTCTTGTAGAGGAAAACGGTGGAAGATTCTTGTGAGCGCGTTCAGGTCTTTGCCTCGCCCAGCAGCATTTCGTTGAGTTCCGAACCATCCACGTTCAGCCTGTATTTTGACATTATCAATCTGCGCACCTCGTCTGGCTGACCGCTTTTAGCCTCCTTCGTAGTAGAATTCACGAGGTCGAGCAATTTCTCACCTCGGATTCGCTCAAGCTTTAGTTCTCTTACTAACCCAGGCACATCGCGCTTGCCTGAGGAGAGCGCCTTTAGCAGTTCGTCCACTGCTTGCTTGGTTATCGAGCCATCCGCATACTGAGAGAACACATCCATTACGCTCGCCTCCGGTATGCTGTCAACATCGAAACCGCTGCGCTTAAGCTCCGTGAATTTTTGCAATAGTATGTTTGCGACGAATGAGCTGTCTATTTTCAAAGACGATGCAACGCGCTTGTACAAGCCTAATCTGGGAGAGAGCAACATGCTGTCAGCCAAGGCTGCACTTGAAAGCTGTGCCTTGAGTCTACCATGTTCTTTGGCCGAATCGGGGGCGTTAGCCGTGGCCGAATCAAGCATCTCTTTTGTAGCGCCTATTGGCTTGACATCGGTCTCTGGATACATTCTTGAACCTGTGGGCAGCGGCCTCAGGAATCTCGTTGTGCACAGATCTGTATTGGCCACACCTCGCGTTTCGAGGGGTATTCCCTCCATGCATGCTTCTGCTCTTCCAACTGCAAGTGAGGCAGCCTTCATCGCCTGGCTTTTCTGACCTGCGATAAGTATGAAAGCATCGTTCTTGCCGAGTCCTAGCGCCTTTGATATATTCGCCTTTTCATCATCCGAGAATCCATATCTATCGAGGTTCTCATCGCTGTGTATTATTCCGTGCACGCCTGCAGCCTTGGCATAGTCACTTATCTCGCTGCCAAGCCGCCTGTCTGGATTAACTTCCTTCCCTAGCAAGCCCGAGAATCCCTCGAGCCTGAATCCAGCTACCGCGCCGTTTTTAGCCAGCTGCGTCTTTATTATCTTGACGGATGTATCAGCGAATATTTCAGTGATATCCTTAGGCGTGTGTATTTTCGGATTTCTTTGTTTCAGCTCATCCTTTATTTCAAGGAGCTTCATCTGCCTAGTTATCTCATTCATAATGAACTTGTCCATCAGGTCAAGCTCTTGCAATCCCTTTATCTCGGCTCTTGCACCTCCCCTTATCGAAACGTTTACGTCCTGCCTTATTGTACCGAGACCTCTTTGAACGCCTCCGGAAATCCTGAGTAGCATGCCTATCGCAAGCGCTACCGACTTTGCGGCTGCAGGTGTTGGTATGTACGGATCGGTATCTATCTCGACCAGAGGTATTCCCAACCTGTCCGTGTTGTATACTATGGAATTCTCCGATGAAGACTCTATGCCGCTCGATTCCTCCTCAAGGAAGAGCTTTTGTACCATGACCTTCAAGCCTTCGGGAGTGGTTATACTGCCGTTTAGGCCTATGAGGATGGTGCGTTGGAAGGCGCTCGGATCGCTGCCATCCACCACGCTCTTGCGCATGACCTGAAATTCGTCGATTATTTCCATGCTCAACGACTTTGAGAAGGCGAGAGCTAGTGAAAGGGCCTCCTTGTTGAGCTCGTGCGGTGGCTCCTCGTCTATCTCGACCAGGCACGTATTGTCGCCGTAGATGTTGTATGTGAATTCCCTGTCCTTGAATTCCTCATACTGGGCTGATAGATCCACCGAGCCCAGTTCTCCTGCTACCGCTCTCTGGTGCCTTCTTATGCTTGCAATAGGTTTTTCTGAAAGTGGCGGCATGCCTGTTGAGCAGCTGCAGAAAAGCTTCTCCTTTGTAGCAAGCCTCTGGTGTACCTCTATCCCGCAGAGGAATCCTATTTTCTTATAAAATTCAGAATCATTAGCTTCCATACCATTTCACTAAACAAGGAACTCGTCGAATTCCAGCCTCCGGTGTATCTCCCCGGCTATGTTGCTGCCGAGCATGGACTTGGCCTTTTCCTTTCCGTAGTTGCCCAGTAGCCAGCAGAGTTTTATCTGGGCGACCTCTGGCATCATGTCTTCGCAGTAGATTACACCTAGGTTGCTTAAAAGCCTGAGGTTCTTGTAAACGTTTGGATGCACCCTGCCGTAAAGGCACTGCGATGTCATGCCAACTATCAGGCCGCTATCCAATGCATTTTTTATATGCGGAAGCCACATGAACTCATCGTGCTTGGTCGAGACAGGGGCGTGGCCGAGCCCTGTGCCCTCGATTATTATACCGTTGTAGCCTTCCCTTATGTAAAAGTCGATTATCTTCGGGTCTGAGTTTGGATATACCTTAACTAGCGCCACCTTCGGATCGAATTTTGTCTTTAATTCCAGTGTGGAGGGCTTTTTGGCCTCGGCTTTGTTGTACCCCTTTGAATAGCTTATCGATCCGTTCTTATCGACATATGCCATCGGCTTGTCGTTTATAGGCCTGAACGCGTCCCTCCTTGATGTATGCATCTTCCTCGCCTTTACGCCCCTGATGAATATGCACCTCCCATCAGAGCTCTGCTCGTGCATGCATATTCCTACCTCTGCTATGTCAGAGAAGGCAGCGAGCCTTGTGGCAGAGACCAGATTTATGAAGCCGTCGCTAGAGCCCCTGTCGCTGCTCCTTTGAGCGCCAGTAATGACAACGGGGCCGTCGAGGTTGCGGAGCATGAAGCTAAGGGCTGCTGCAGTGTAGTGCATTGCGTCTGTTCCCATTGTTATTATGACTCCGCGCGCACCGTTGTTGAAAGCTTTTGTAACGCTTTCCGCTATCTTGACCCATTCCATGTACGATAGGTCCTCGCTGGCCACGCTCATTAGCATGTCTACTGATATGTTGGCTATGTCCTGGATTTCCGGAACCTTGTATAGTAACTCCTCGGGCTTGAGCAGCATTGATACCCCTCCCGTTTCGTAGTCCACCCTGCTCCCTATTGTGCCACCAGTGTAGATGAGTGTTACGTTGGGCGCTGATTTGTCGTGCTTGAGTGCAACCTTTGGGAACGATCCTATATTTGCAACTCCGCTCGAAAGCTTCTCTATCTTCAGATCGGATGTAAGCTTTATGCCGACGTTGTAGCCGTCCTTCATCTTTATTATTACGGTATCCTTGCCGCCTATGTTGGCCTTGGGCATAAGTTCCCCCTCCAACTGCGTGGCGCCCTTGGATAGCATTATCTGGTCGCCTACCTTTATCCCGTTCTTGTCAAGCAGCTTCTGTATCTCTTCGCTATACAATCAAATCATCTGCGTTTACTGCGCCTTTCCATAGACGCCGCTTATTGAGGCCTCGTATATGTTTGCCGAAATGGTTGAACCCAAGAGGAGTGAATCGTCAGCATCCCTTATGACGACCTCCTTGTATTCTCCTGTCCTGCCGTTTATGGAACGAATGTCTTTCTCTGTAATAAGTACCGGCACCGTCTTACCTATGAGCCTCGAGTTTTCCTTGTGCTGCAGAGCTCTAGTGAAGCGGTACAGGTCCGTACTCCTGTTGTTCAGAGTTGACTGGGGAAGTTGCTTTAGCTTTGAAGCCCTTGCATGGGGTCTCTGGGCGAATCTCGATATGTTTGTTATGCCAGGCTTTATCTCGCCAATCAGCTTCTTTGTGCTCTCATAATCTTCATCAGTCTCGCCAGGATAACCTACTATCACATCTGTAGAGAGTGTTATGTCAGGTATCGCATCCCTTAGCTGCTTTATGTAGTCAAGAAATTCACCCGATGAATAGTGCCTGCCCATAGATTCCAGTATAGTGTCGCTTCCAGACTGAACGGGCAGATGGAGGAACTTGTAGAACTTGTCTTCCCTAAGCGCCTCGATCAGGGTATCGATGTACCTGTGGAGGTGTTCGGGATTGAGCATGCCTATCCTTACCTTGAAGTTTCCATCGAGCGCGGCGATCTTGCGCATGAGCTCGGCGATGTTTGTGCCTTTTTCAAGGCCGTATGCGCCCATGTCCTGTGACGTAAGCTGTATCTCCATGCTGCCACGTTCAACACTGCACTTTATCGCCTTGATTATCAAATTCTCTGAGAAACTGTTTAGCGGTCCGCGAGCGAATTTTGTCTCGCAGAAAGAGCAGTTGCTTAGGCATCCCTCGCTCACCGGCACCTTTGCGATTACGCTCTCTCCGGGGTTGAAAAGAGCCAGCTTGTCGGTCCTTTCATATGCATCGAATACTACTTTCTTGCCAGCCGATGCGCCCTTCACTGCTTCGGTTATGTGCTGTATGTTGCTTGTGGTAACGATGCTCGCTCTGGGAGCATACTTTGATATCTTGTCCTTGTTGGCACTTGCCATGCACCCTGTAACAACTATGCGCTTTCCTTGTTTCTCAAGGTTGCTCAGATGGTAAAGTATCTTCTGCTCGGTAGCCTTCTTCACTGTACAGGTATTCACAACGACAACTTCAGCGTCTGGGGCTTCAGAAACAGCGATTCCGCTTTGCCTAAGTACGTTGGTCATCAATTCGCTGTCGCTCTGGTTGAGGGTGCAGCCGTATGTTTTAATGGAAACTTGCATGACATCTGCTACATTTTTATATATTGATGATTAAATTGTAACGGAAGCAATATTAAACCTTTTTATACTGGTTTGGTGTTAAAAATGCCTTTACTATGCGAGAGATGCAAGAGAGAAGTTTACAGACTTGAAACCTGTAATTCATGCGGAAGGAAGATAGGCGTGGAATGCATGAAGAGTTCGCAGAGGATTTCAAAGACCACGCGGCTTGTTATCTGCAAGGATGACTGGAGCGACATGAAAAAGAGGACTGTTTACAAGAACAGGGGACTCCAAGCGCAGGCCTCTACAGAGACGACCGCTTGAATGTCCTTCTCTGTTTTAAGATAAAATGGTTACATGCGAGGCATAGTAGTGGCTCTGCCGAATGATAGCAAGTTGGCTGCCAGCATAGGCAAGGGAGGAACTGAAAGCAGTCTCATCTTTTATAACAGGCGGATAGATGATGATACTATAGCAGTGCTTGCTCCTGCCGATCTTGAGAAGAAGTACTATGCCGTGCCTGAATCGCTACTTCTAGCGGATGTCATAGTACTGAGTACGGCCAACGTTGATGCGCTGCTTGGCGAAACGCTCATAGCAGCCGGAATGATAGACAAGCCAGTAATCCTGACTGACGAGAACGACGTCTCTAGGTTCACCAAGGATGCTAATGTAACGAAAGTGAGCATAGTGAAGAGAGAGGCGGTGCTTGATGAGATAAGGAAGTCTGGAACAGCGGAGTCGAGAGGCGATGTAAGAGTAGACTTGGACGCCGCGTTCAATGTTAAGGGCGTTGGGACGGTGCTGTTAGGGCTTGTCCGAAATGGCACCATAAAAGTGCATGACAACCTAACCCATTCAAGCGGAAAGATGGTGAGCGTGAGGTCCATACAGAGCCTTGACGTTGACATCGAATCCGCGGTTAAGAGCATAAGGGTAGGGCTCGCTGTGAAAGGCATTGAAAGCGATGAGGTCCAGAAGGGCGATGTCTTGACCGGCAAAGCCATACCGAGGGTGAAGTCGGCCAAGGCGATAATCAGGTTAGGGAAGATTTACAGCGAGGGGAACATAAAAGGCGAAATGATAGGGTTCACATCCGGCTTTTCACAATGCAAGGCTAAAATATCAGCGATGGAAGGCGATTCGTGCACCATAAACTTCGAGAAAGCGATTCCTGTTGATGTTGGGGATACATTCTTGCTGACTCAGGACAACAAGCCCAGGATATTCGGGGCTGGGAGCATATTGGGCGTGTCCTGAGCGCTTAAAAAATCAAAGTACGGCAGATTCAGTTTGGTATCACTGATTTTATTATGAATTCAGGACTGTACGGCACTATTGCATCGTAGGCTTCACCAACACCGAAGAAAAGTATTGGTATACCGGTCACGTTTGATATAGATAAAGCGTTACCTCCGCGAGCGTCGCAATCGAGCTTAGTTAGGATTATCCCATCTATCTTGACGTGTTTAGAAAGTTCGTTTACCTGCTCCGCTATGACGCTGCCGGCAGTGCTCTCACCGACGAAGACCGTTATGTCAGGCTGCGCCACACGGACTATCTTCTGCATCTCATTGATCAGGTTCTTGTTTGTCTCCTGCCTGCCTGCGCTGTCTATAAGCACCACCGATATGTTTCTGGCCTTCGCATAGGCTATGGCATCGAACGCTATGCTTGCAGGATCGGCACCATAACTGCTTTTCACTACAGGGACGCCTATCTTGTTTGCATGATATTCGGTCTGCTCTATGGCAGCCGCCCTGAAGGTGTCGCTTGCCGACATGACGCATGAGACGTCCTTTGCCTTAAGCGAGTACGCGATCTTGCCTATTGTGGTAGTCTTGCCTGTGCCATTCGAGCCTATGAAAAGTATCTTGACAGGCAGCATTCCGCTGCTGATCCTGTGCGATATGTAAGAATATATGTCTATCCCGGGCTTTGCCCTGCCCAGCATGTCGGCGAGGGCATCTTTTACAACGTTGAAAAGTGCGTTTGTCATATCCTTCGAATCTATTTCCGCACCGCTGAGACGTGTTTTCATGTCATTTATCAGGTACTCTGCGACGTCAAGCGATACATCTGACTGAAGTAGGGAAATTTTTACCTGGTCTAGAAAATTGTCTATCTCATTTTCATTTAGTTTGACAGAACTGCGGAAGATTTTCTTTACTTTAGTTGCGATGGAAAGCTTTACGGCATCTTGACTTTCCTTGTTGGCCTCGCTTGCCTCTTTCTCAGGCTCATTTGAAATTGTCTCGTCATCTTGCGGCTGCAGTGCCTCATCTTCGATTTGGATTGGCTGTTCTGCGGGCGCAGGTGTAGTATTATCAGGGGCCTTATTCTGTTCCTCTGCGGCCTCACTTTTGACGAACGTTTTGACTGCGCTGGCTAGTTTCTTTTTAAGGCCGTCAAACATGCGCATTTACCTAGTGTGAGATTTGTTCGAGCCTGTAGGATATCTCAAGTACGGCCTGTTCCAGTTCCCTCTTATTTTTCATCATGGAATTTATCTCCTGGGTTTGTTTCTGGGCCTGCTTGTTTATGAACTGCTTTGCCTCGTCTATCGTCTGCTCGATTAAGTAGCCTCCTCCTACGCTTATTATAACGGATTTGGAGTCACCTATCGAAGCATCAAGGTATATATCACCGCCCAGCGGCATGAGTGCATTCCTGTTCTTGACATCGTCCATGCTGTTTACTGTCTTCTGCGCGTTGTTTAGCTTCGCCAGTTCATCAAGCATAGCGTTTATTTCCTGCGTTAGCAGCATATATTGGCTCTGATATAGCTGGTGCAGATACTGTAAGCCTTCAACTGTCTGGTCCATGCGCGTTTGATTCGTAGGTATTGATTGATCCGCCGTCTAATCACCATGCTGTGCTGCGTGAACGTGATTTCGGAGTATAGACGATATTTAGTATCTCGCCCTTCTCTATCATCTGGCACTTTTCCTGCCTTTTATCGAGCGCTTCGCAAACCATTTGTAATACGGAGTCCATGTTATCTGATTTTATAGTGTCACTTATAAGCACAAGCCTTGAGTTTAGGTGGGTTGAGTTGAGGTCGCGAAGGAAGAATTCCTTGTTCCTTGTGATGAGATCTGCGCCGAGACTGTTAGCCAAGGCTATTATGTCATCGCCGCTAGAGCCTTTGCGTACCGTCTCGCCTACCCATAAAACATCATAGCCAGCCCTGCGTAGGGCATCGACGAATGGTTTTGGTATGTTCTCATCAGCAAGTATCATTTTGTCATCTTAAAGTTTATTTTGATCAGAGCCTTACGTTTTCAGTAACATCGACAAGCTTCTGGTCCTTAATCTGGTAGAACTTATTCGGCAGACCATCAACATATAGGTCTACGCCGGCCATCTGTACACCAGTGCTCTGCTTGCGCCAGACGGAATTGCAAGCCACTTTGCGATGGCTGTTTATCTCCTTGGTTTTTGCATCATCGCCTGCTGTGACTATAAGAGGCTTATAGTTTTTATCATCAAATACAAGGAACATGGTGCTCTCCTTAACTTCTTTTGAAGCAAGAAGTGAGCCGAACTTCTGAAGCTCGGAATTGAAATATGAGTCTGCCTCGGCCTCCTTGTCAAAGTCCTTTTGATTTGAGATATTGGTGCCAGTACTGCTCTCTGCGATGCTCTTCCAGTAAATCGAGTATGTATTTTTTATGTCCATACGAACAACCGGAATTACGTTAAGGATAGCTCACTGAAAAGATAATAACTTATCGCATGACCGGGGCTTCACTTTTTCTCCCCTTTCTTTACCGAAGATATGGTTATCATCGATTTGGCTATGCCCTGGGCTCCGCCTATCTTTACCATGGCAAGAGCGGATGCATGCTTCTCGTTCTTCGCTTCTACCCCTATCTCGAATGACCTCTCTGTACCTTTTCTTATGGATCCTGCCACTACGAATTTCATGTTTACACCTATTCCAATTCAAGCCCTTCCATGATTCTTGCAAGCTCAAAACCTGTGGTGGCATCGCCAACCACGATCCCTTTTGAGTTTGTTATCACGGAAAGCCCTATATTAACGGAACCAGTATTTGCCGTCGTGCTTACTGATTTCATGCGGATGAGCTTATCAACCTGCTCCTTTTCCTCGTCCGTACTCCTGTTGTTTATCACGAAGCCCTTATTGGTCATTATGTTGTTTGCGCCCAGAGTCTTGAAACCGCCTATTACCATCCTCACGACCTCTACACCAAGCGTGTCCTGCACAACCTTAGCAGCTTCGTTGCTGTAATCCTCATTTATAAGTGCTATTTTATCGTTGGCTATTATATTGTTTCCTATAGCGTTCATGCCTGACTCAAGAACTGCTATATTTATGCCAAGCTTCTTTTTCTTCAGTGCATCAAGTTCTCTATCGTCTATCAGGTTCGAGACTATTATGCCATTGGAGTTCGCACGGGAGAATATGCCGATGAGATCCGAGGCGAATATCGACATCTCGACAGCCTCTACATCGAGAGTATGCGCGACAAGTGTTTTTACAGAAATTGGAACGTCATTGCCCATGAAGACGTGCCTATCGGTCGCGGTGGCAAAAACGCCAACGTAATCGCTGCCAGCTACCCTGCATTTGGTAACTGCCATCTCATTCTACCATTGTAATTATTTCTTTGCCTCGGTAGGGGCTGGCTTTACAGCTGATGGAGCTGCTACAGTCTGCGCTGCAGCAGGCAGCGCCGCTTCTGACGCACCAGTACCCTTCTTTGCCGCTTCAGGCTTAGCCGGTTCAACAGGCTTCTGCTCGGAGAAAGGAGTAGCATTGACCTTGCCGTTGTCTATGTTAAGGCTCACCTTAACCGGCACCATATACTTCGAGTAGCGCTTTATTATAGCGTTGTTCAGGCTCATGCTCAGCTTCACGTTCTCCACATCAGTCTTAGTGGCATGAGCTATCCTGTCTTTTATGAACTTTACAGCACTGGCGCGCCGCTTCGTGCGCGACTTGCCTACTAGATAGTTCCTTATACCTATAGTCAGTACTCTTGTTGCCATCCTAATCAGTCCACTTTTAGCCTAAGCTTGCGGCTGCGCCAGTTCCTGTTGAAGGCATTCTGCTGCACAGACCTGTGCGTTCGCAGCGATGTCAACAGCGGGAGCCTCCTCGCCTGCTTCAGCTTCTTTCCGAGCATCCTTTTCTTCTCCATGGATTTCTTTGACATAAAATCACTTGTGCTTGAACTCTATTGTAGGTTCACGCCTATATGTAACCTTGTTCAGTATCGCGACGAATTGCGCCTCTGTGAGCTTGCCTTGTATTCTGTTGCTCTGTGCGAGCGATATTATGAGGTCGAGCAACTGCAGATAAAGCTCGTAATTGGCTGCCTTTATGTTGGTCAGCCTCTCATAAGCATTTGCATCGAGGAGTTGCTTGGCCATCTCCCTCTTCTGCTGCTCTATCTGCGAGCGCCTTATGGCACCAGCGAGCTGTTTCCTGAGCCTTTTCTGTTCCTCCTGATCCTCGCCCTCTTCCTCAGCCATCTCAAACACCTGAACGTGACTCAGATCTTTGCCCTGGCCAGGTCGGAGCTTATCTTGTCGAGGAAAGACTTGCCTGTGGGCGTTATCACCCTTCCCTCCTTGGTTTTCTTTATGAACTTGAGCGCTTCCAGTTCCTTGAAAGAGTCGGATATTATGCTGCCTCCGGCCTTCCTGTGGTGCTGGGCGTGTATAACGTGCTGCTTCCTGCCTCCATACCTTGTCCTCAACCTTGATATGCCTATAGGGCCGTTGAGGTATATCTGCCTTAGTATCGATGCGTTCCTCACATACCAGAAGTCAGGATCAGCCGGAGTGCGTTCCTTGTCGGCGCCAGACTTGACGTAATTCAGGTAATCTGGCTTCTTCATCATGCCCTTCAGCTTCGAAGCTGCTGCGTTCACTAGGTCTGATGCCTTTACATCGTAAACGTTAGTCATTCATTTCACTTAGCATATGTCGAACATAAGTTGCTACAATATTACTATAAAAAAGCTATTAATAGCTTTCCATCTCCAACACGACTGTAAAATTACAGATGTGGAAACGCTACATAGCGGCTAGATCGCCATAAAGTAACCGTATGACCTCAGCGCTAGAAGTGCAATTACTATGATCACTATTACTACTGCGGCCACTGCAATTTTCTTGTTGCTCCTAGACGGCATTACGGTATCCTGCATCATGCCCTGCATCGCTTCCGTTGCCTGATTTGGCTGGGCCGTGCCGCCACCCATACTTGAGGTAGCCGTATTCTGTTCGGACTGGCTTGATTCCATCTGTTGGGCGGCCGCTGCGGACTGCTGCTCTGGTGATGGTTCCGGCTTCGGCATCCCTGCCTTTGCCTGGAGGAAGCCCTTTTCCGTAAGCGTTATGTCAAGATTTCCGTTCCTTATGGTGTATGAAGCGTATTGCTGCTGTACAAGCTTGAATATGTGAAGTGCGAGATCTCGGGGTCTGAGGTTGACTGCTCCGGTGAGCTCCTGCAGGGTGCGCTTGCTTGATGACAAATGCGATATTATTGCAAAGTCAAGCTCATCGAACTTGTCGCTGGACTTTGCTGCTGCCTCATCAAGCAGCTGCTTGCCTGAATCAGTGATCTTTATGCCGTTTTGGCCAGGGAATATTGTGGAAAAGTCTATCAGCCCCTTGAGCTTTAATGTGCCAAGTATGTTTGAGGCATCGAAGAATGATGAGTTTATGAGCGCACCGTATTTTTCCACTACCGTGTCCGGACCTATCTTTGATAAGGTGGCCAAATCAAGGAAGTTTATTTCTTCTGCCATTTAATCCTTATATTTATTAGTGCTCTGCTTTAAATCTCTTTCTTCCTCATTTCCGGGTTTTGCAGCGCCGCATTTTAAATCGGCTAGGTTGGGACGCTGCATGCGCCTGTTTGATAAAATAAATGAATAAAAAGGATAATATAGAAGAAAATTAAAAGAAAAAGAAAAAGGGATTGCTTAATTACTTCCTTCCCCTCCTGTTCATCTTTGCCCTAGCGACGTATCCGGCCTTGTCTATGAAGTACAGATAGCCTTCAGACCTCTGGATTTTCTCTGTTCCCATCTTGGCCTTCTTGCCTCTTGGATTTGTCTTCATTGGTGTTCGCCATACATACCCGTCCTTCCCGAGGAAGTACAGATATCCGTCTTCTCTGCTCAGCTTTTCGCTTCCTATTCGTTCAGCCATAAATTCACCTTGTCTATATATTTATAGATATGCTTAAATATCTATCGTCGATATGCCGTCATAGACGTAAGGCTTTGGATGTCAAATTATTGAGGAAAAATAACATTTCGTAAATAATTAAATATCTTTCAAACGAAAGGACTCTGATTGAATGATTGAGATAAAAACCTTCCAAAAGGTAAACCTGAAAGGATTCACTTTTATAGAGGGATTTCCGGGGATAGGGCTTGTTGGACCTATGGCCATAAGCTACATAATAGACAAGCTCGGCTTTGATTATATAGGTTATATCGAGAGTTCGGCGTTTCCGCCACTTGTTTCTATACACAAGGACAGACCTATGCCACCAGTCAGGCTTTACTTCTCCAACAAGTACAAGCTGTTCACAATATTCGCGGAATTCGCAATACCTGTGGAACTGACTTATGAGATGAGCAACACGCTTTACTCTTTCGTAAAGGAAAGTGGGGTAACCAAGATAATATCAATAGGCGGCATACCATCCCAAAACATCAAGGAGAGCGCCTTCGGCATAGCTTCAAACGATTCGCTGAAGAGGGATATAAAGGTAGCCGGGCTCAGGCAGGTGGGAGAAGGCGTATCGACGGGCGTAAGCGCGATACTGCTGACCAAAGCGGTGCTCGATGACCTTCCGGATATAAGCGTACTGGTGCCTACGGACCCTAACATAATAGATCCGGCTTATGCTGAAGTAGTCATAGAAAGCCTGAACAGGTTGCTCGGGCTTAATATAGATGTAACAGAGCTCGAGAAGGAGGCCAGGGATATAGAGGCAAAGGTCCGCGAGCTCATGAAGAAGAACAGGGAAACGCACGACAATTACAAGAAGGCGATTGAGGGCGCCGGGCCGTCAATGTACGCATGAATTGATTTTGCTAAAAGCAGGGGTTGCAGAGTCTGGTCTGGCTGAAGTGTAAAGCCACAGAAAATTGCGCAGGACTTAAGATCCTGTGGCTTAGCGCCTTCGTGAGTTCAAATCTCACCCCCTGCACATTCAAGCTACGACGGCGGAGCATGGTTCGGAAATCCTGAAAAGAAATCTTCGATGGGTGAAGATTTTTAGGATTTCCACAAAACCTTCCAGAAGCGCGCGATCCGGCACAGCTAATGAAGAAGTTTACGCACGTTGTTTAAACCTATGCTGAATCTTATACTGTCTGATTCCGAATGGCTAACATGAAGAACATACTTATTAAATAGGTTTAGACACATAAAAAAAGGTTGCTTTTATGAAAAAATCTGAAGATAATGAGGCACCAGCAAGTGATATTAAGAAGGGAAGGTTTGGGAAAGGAAAGATTCTGCTCGGCATGATTCTTGTTGTTGTCTTGGCAGGTGTTTATCTATATTATACTTACGGCTCGCTTCCTTCGGCGCTTCTCGGAGCAAAGCAGATCAATACGACAATTATTATATCAACAATAGCCGATAAGATAAATTCGGCGCAGAATGTGAGATTGGATTACGGCGGTTCAGTAATAATAAACAATGCAGATCCGATTATCAGCTTTTCTTATAATAAGTATGATAATATTTCATCCTCGAATTTCAGTCTTTTTTATGTTAGTGGGTACCCAAATGTCATGGCAAGCGCCCAGGTTTATGACAACAATGATTCGGGAACGAGTTGCGCTTTCTACTCATACGAATTAACCAATCTCAATTCGACTACGGCAAAAATATTGCCTTCCGGATGCCAGAAAACCAATTATCCATATGCGATATATTTGCGGATGCTTGGAGAACTTGTAAATGTCTCGAGCGTCAGAATCAACAACAATACTAATGCAACCTCATACAGCCTCCAGTTATTTAACGGGCAACCGTACTACTGCGTCTCGAGTTCCGGATCGGTAATGATCAACGAAGCTGCAATGGGCATTATGAAAGGGTACGCCCCAGCAAATTTTATTTTTAATACGTGCTTATCTGCGCAATACGATATACCACTTTACATCAATGCAAATGTCGTTACGTCAAGCGGAAGTACAATGGACTTCAACATAACGAACGAAGGTTCATCATTCGATGGCTAGTGCAGCATGCTACGTATTAATCCCTGCAAGATTTCTACGGGTTTGATCGTCTATTTTATTTCTCGGCAGATGATAGATTTTTGGCGTATTTTGTTATAATGACCAATACGTATGACCTTCCTACTATGAATTGACAAAATTAATTTGAGTCCAGATATGCAGTATATCTGAACGCTAGCTGCTTATAGGTTTTGCTTGGCTCGTATCTGCAGCAGACGCATCCGCTTTGTGCTTAGGATTTTTGGTTTGGCACCGAATATGGCTTGAAACATTATCGTGGGAACTGCAACGCTCGGCTCCCGAACCATTAGCCGATTCGTGAGTTCAAATCACACCGACCACATATGTTGCGGTTACTTAAACTATCGCCCATCTTCAACGTGCCTGTTAGGGACTTAATATTTAGTTATGGTATGAGATTTATATACGTGCACGAAAGTAAAAGTGGTTAGCGTATGCAGAGGGCGATAGTACCACCGGATATTGAATGGCACATACGTATGGATAATGGCGCTTCGGAGTCTGATGCTGCTTACATAGACGCGCTCATACGCATGACCAGCCAAAAGCTGAGGCTCAAACTCACTAGAGTGTTGGACGCACCGTGTGGCAACGGGCGGCTACACAGATATCTTATAAAGTACGGCTATTCTGTTTACGGTGTGGACATAAACAAAGCGCTAATAAAACAGGCAAAGGAGGCGCATCCTGCGAATGCAGGGAATTACTTTGTCGGGGATATAAGGAACTTTAACCTAAAAAGGGAATTTGACGTTTACATCTCTTGGTTTACGAGCTTAGGGTATTTTGAAGACTTTGGGAATCTGGCAGTGCTGAGGAATGCGGCGAGGCATCTTAAAAGACACGGCATAATAATAATAGATCTGGGTAACAGGGAAGCCACTGTTGCCGCGTTACTAACAAACCCAAACGCGATATTCTATAATGAGAGGGATGGATACGCAATGATAGAACGCCCTAAAATAGAAGTCTCACATGGTGTGTCGTATCAAGTCAGAAACGAAAGCTTTTATCGCAAAAGAGGCAAAAATCTTATTTTTGTAAAAAGGCACACACTCGAAAGATTAAGGTTATACTCTGAGGAGGACTTAAGGCGCCAGCTTTGTGAAGCGGGATTTAAACCGATATACACATTTTCTGGCAAGTCGTTCACCAACTTTAGGAGGGACGCAAAACGTATAGTGATGATCGCGATGAAGCGATAAGTTGCAGTGGGCTACGACGATTAAGCTATTAGCGTAAGTGAGACAAATTGTTTTGGGCGAGGCTCAGACTGTGGCCCTAGCTAGAACGTCTGCGCGCAGTAAGATGCGAACGCCCCTCGAACAGATTGTATGGCATTTTAATCCGCATTCCTGAGCTAGGTATTTCGAAGTTCAAGCACATTAAGCAACGCGTGGCAGGAGCGCGCGATTTATGCCCTTGGGTTGCTGCCTGCCTTACAAAGAACATCGAGATTTAATGGCTCGCGGCCAAAAAGAATGCTCTTCGCTCCAGCTTGGCATCCATAGGATTTGATAGTGCTTCTTGCACATTATGGGATTTGACCATAACCATTATTGTAGGTACAAAGATCCCGACTGTCGTCACGGTACTCTATTCTTGATTGTTTTAGTCTCATGCCTAGACCCATCTTCGTATAGCTGCCCTATATCCTGGGCAAGAGACGTTATCGGCCTGCGCATGTTACTACATGGAAACGTGCTACTTGTAGGCCTCGAAGCCTTTGCCGAGCAGGTCTGAAGCGAGCTTGAGCTCAAGAACGTCATTTGAGCCCTCATATATTCTCGATGCCCTTATGTCTATGTAGTGCCTGCCAACAGGCGTCAAAATTGAGTATCCGGACCCGCCGAACAACTGTATTGCGTTGTCTGCCGCCTCTCCTGCTGCATTCGTAGCTATGACCTTGGCCAGAGTTACGTTGTGATCAGCTGACTTTCTAAGATCTAGATTCTGAGTGTCATCATCGTACCTCTTCTTCCAGTAAGCTGCCCGCTCTACGGAATGCGAAGCGATTTCAAGCTGCTGCTCTATTACAGATAGCCTGTGCTGGACAAGCTGGTGCTTTCCTATCTCCTTCCCGAACTGGATCCTTTCCTTGGAGCGTGATACAGAGGCGTTGAGGCAGTCTTCTATGACACCAACGCATCCTGCAGCTATACCGAGCCTTCCAGTGAGCAAGCCCGTATAAGCGAGCTTCAGACCATCGCCGAAATTTGCCAGAAGATTTTCCTTGGGAGCGAACGCTTCGTCGAACTTTAGCAAAGTGGTGTCTGAGGTGAAAAGGCCTAGCTTCTCGCTTATCTCAGCCTCCTTGGTCACGTGCTTCTCGTCCCTGTCAACTATTATAGCGGAGATGCCTTTCTGGCTATTCCTGCAGAAGACTATAAATGCATTGGCTATGGAACCGTTAGTTATCAGGTACTTCTCGCCGCTAACCTTGAAACCGCCATCCACTTCCTCGAACTTCGTCTGCAATGAGCCCGGATCACTACCTTCGCTAGGCTCTGTAAGGCAAAACGACATGAATTTGTCACCCTTAGCCTCGGGTACGAGGTATTTCTTCTTTTGCTCCTCGTTAGCCCATCGGTTGAGTATCGCCTCAGTAAGACACGTTTGCACATCAAACCCGGTAACGACGCCCATCCCTACCTGCCCTAGACGCTCGAATATCAAGGCTAAAGATACCGCATCGCACCCCATGCCGGAGTATTTTTTAGGGACGTGTGCACCGAGCAACCCGTATTTTTTCAGAACCTTAAACTGCTGGGTTACATTTACTTCGTGCTTCAGGTAAGCTTCAATCTCATCGACGTAGAGTTCTTCTGCTGCCTTATCAACAGCCTCGGCAACTTTCACGTTTTCTGCATCTATTATGCCCCGCTCCTTTAGCTCATTAACGTGATTCTGGAATAGAGTTTCCATCATGCCACCGATTTACACACTACCAATTTTACTTTCCTATTATAAACCCCTTACTGAGCTGTAGTATTTCATTTATGCTATCCTTGTTCCTTATCGTTGATGTATCGCCTATGTCCTCCCCTGTAAAAGCCTTCTTTATTATCCTCAAAGCAGGTTTGTTGTTTATAGTATATGGTATCGCATTTACAAAAAATACTTTATATGGCTTTGCAAGTTTGTTCACTTTTTCTTTTACTGTGCCCTTTATCCTAGAATCGAGTTGCCCTTTATCCTCGCCATCTAGGTTTGCGCTTCCCTTGTTTAGCACAGCGAATATTAGGAGCTCGCCGCCGTCACCTTCATGAACCGATAATGATATGGGCGCAACATCTTGAATCTCTGGATTGTATTTCAGTATCGCGTCTTGCACGTCCATAGGGCTCAGTTTACTTCCGTGTACTACAAGTAGGTCATCGGCCCTTCCGTGGACCGTAAGATAGCCTTTGGCATCGAAAGAAGCCAAATCGCCATGGAACCAATACTTGCCTTCATAGTCGCTCTTTGGATAGCGGCTGTTATGAAAATAGGTCTTCTTGAAGATCTGCATATCAAAGCCATCGCTTAGCAGGCCTCTGGTCATCGATGGAAATGGGGATTTTATCACTATTTCGCCTATCTCATCAGGCTTTGCATCGCGCCAGTGGCCTTCTTCATTCAGCATTACATGGACATCTATGCCAAGCCCCGGGAGCATTTTGGCGCCATTCTTTCTTACAACAGAATTACAACTGCAATAGCAGAAGCATCCGTCAGTGCCACCGCACGCCCCGTTAGGCGCGTAACCTAGCTTGTCCAGCCTTTTAGCAAGGCTATCGGCTAGGGGCGAAGACGTGTATCGTATCTGCCTAAGCTTACCTATTTGACCGGCGTAATTAGGCATCTCGTCAAGTGATTCTACAAAATTTATTATTAGAGGAGGCGATATTCCAATGTGAGTCAGATTGAAGTCCTGCGCAAATTTTACCAAAGTTTCTTTTCCTCCTATTGTTGGTGAGCCATCGTACAAAACAATCGTGGCACCAAGCCCATTGCCGCCCATAAGAAGCCATGGGAACATCATCCAACCGGGGCTCGTGTACCACATAAACCTGTCACCCTCATTTAAATCAGATGAATAGGCATTTTCGAGCATGTCTTCAATCAGGGCCGCATATGTATGCATTGTGCCCTTCGGCGTTCCTGTGGTTCCGGAAGTGAAAAGTATCATTGTAATGTCTTTATTGGACATAGGTTCTGTCGCACCGCTTTTTGTGGTTTTTGCAGATATCCAGTAAGTGTATTCAACCGCATTTGAAGCAGTATGGTTATCCTGCTTTCCTGAGCTGTCAATGTAGGCTATCTTTATCAGCTTAGGCGCGTATTGCTCTTTTTTGTTTATCTCTCTAAGCGCATTAGTTATGTTGAGAATGCCGGGGGTTACCTTTTTGTTGTAAACAAAATTGTCTACTGAAAAAATTATTTTAGGGCGTGTCATCTCCAATCTTTTTATTAGTGCCATGTCCATAACTTCGGTTGGTATTGGTACGAAGACTGCGCCTATTTTCTGCGTCGCATAAAAAATAAGGTAGGAGTATTCTGATGATGGGAGTATTATGCAAACTCTGTCACCTTTCCTTACGCCATCATTGACCAAATGTGCTGCAAGCGCTTCGACTTTATCCTTAACCTGATTGAATGTTAGCTGCGTGGCAAGTCCGTCTTCCCTATAGAATATTGCAGCTATAGAGTCGCCTCGGCCTCTCCTTATATGCTCCTCTATGCATGCGTCGTAAACATTTGCCTTTCCACCTACGAACCACTCTGCAGTGTATATAGGTTCATCTTTCTTGTACTCGAGGATCTTGCTTGGTTTCTTTATCCAGGGAAATTTTATGTCATCAAGCGCCTTAGAATAGAACTTATCTTGGCTTGAGACGCTCCAATCATGAAACTTTTTATACGAGGATGAATCCTCACTTACGTTGAAGCCGTTGGCCTGCATAAATTTGGATAGCCTGCTTTCCATAGCAATCCTTACGATATAAGTTTACATGAGGAATTTAAACATTGCTTGGGTTCGCAATAATATAGCAGTAAAACCATAGAAGGATAAGAAATTTAAAGATATAAAGTTTTATTGCAATGGTTAATATGAGGAATCAGAGGAAAGTTTATGCAATTTCTGGGGGCGTTACAAAATTCGCAAAGGCCCATCCTGAAATGGATTTCAGGCTGATGGTAAAGAAAGCGTTTGATTACGCAATGAATGATGTACCAAACCTAGAGACTAAGGACATCGAAAGCAGCAGGATATCTTATTTTTCAGACCATTTTACCAGACAGCTGAAGGCTGCGTCTATGGTCCAAGACTTCCTGGGCTTAAACCCTAAGGATTCAAGGAGGATAGAGTGGGGCGGCGCGACAGGAGGGCAGTGCATACAGGCGGCTTGGGAAACCATAGCAAGTGGTAGAAACGATGTATGTCTCGCTGCCGGGTTCGAAACGATGTCCAGAGTAGAGACCTGGAAGGGGAACGAGTTTATAGCGCTGGCTTCTGATACAAACTTTGACTATCCAGTAGGTGGATTTTATACCGGTTATTACGCGCTTATGGTACAGAGACACATTTATGAGTATATAAGGAAGGCACGTTTCGCAAATGTAAAGGACGAGAAGGAGGCGCAGAGGCTTGCAAACAAGGAAGCCATGAGGATAATGGCCTTAGTATCTGTAAAGAACCACATAAACGCGCTCCATAATCCTTATGCCCAGTATCCTATGAAGGTTACAGTGGATGATGTTCTCAAAAGCGAGATGATAGCGTATCCGCTCAACAGGCAGAACATATGCACGATGAGCGATGGCGCAGCCGTTATGGTTCTTGCTTCAGAGGATGTAGCTTTCAAGTACACTGACAAGCCGATATTGATTAAGGGCGTAGGCTGTGGAACAGATACGATGAGGCTTGCGGATAGACCACACGGCGAAGTCCCGCTTTTTGAGTGGGAGAAGAAGACGGATTATTCGGGCCTTAAATATCCGGGGGTTCACTCTTTCAGGGCGGGAAGGACTGCTGCACTCGAAGCCTACAAACACGCAGGGATAAAAGACCCAATAAAGGAGCTTAGTTTCATAGAACTCCATGACGCTTATGCAAGCTCTGAGATACAGACATACGAAGATTTGGGGCTCTGCAAATACGGAGAAGGCTATTCGTTCGTTGAAAAGGGGCATCCATTCCTTGAAAATATAGATTATGGGCTTAAGCTACCTACAAAAGGTACGATACCGGTGAATCCGTCCGGCGGTCTGATCGCGTGCGGCCATCCGGTGGGGGCTACCGGCATAATGCAGGGCGTTTTCGCTATGTGGCAATTGCAGGGCAGGATAAAGAAGCATTTTGGGGATGGGGCTTTGCAGATTAAGAACGCGAAGCGTGGGCTTATACATAGCCACGCAGGCACGGGAAGCTCTGTGACTGTTAGCATACTTGAGGCGGTTTAATGGTGCAAAAATTCGAAAAGTTCAAGGACGTGATGGGCGAGATAAACAAGACAGGCGTGGCGATCTACAAAAACCCGGTAGGCACAGAGGATCTTGTGGTGCTTTCACCTTACAGAATAAACTATATCCACAGCTATGCTCAGGACTCTAAGTTTTTCATGGCCTTATCTGAAGGTAAGCTTTTGGGCAGCGTGTGCAAGAACTGCAAGCATAAGTATGGAACACCGAGAAGCCATTGCATGGAATGCGGTAGCGAGACTAAGTGGTTCGAGCTTCCGCTCGAAGGCAAGGTACATTCATGGACCACGTGCTATTTCGGAGGCGAGGAATTCCTAAAGGAGACACCTTTCAACCTTGTGCTTGTGGAGTTCCCCGGAGTTGATACGCTGTTTCTTGCAAGACTTATGCAGGCAAAAAATGAGGAAGTTTACGTGGGCATGAAGGTCAAGGCCGAATTCAGGAAGGAGCCGAGATATCTTGTATCCGACGTTTACTTCGTGCCGGCAAAGTGAAACAGCGAATTTCTATGGCAGGAGAGGACATCCTTTTAAGCAAATATGGGAAGGCTCTCACGCTTACGCTTAATAGACCTGAAAGGCTCAACGTACTTGACAATAAACTCATAGAGGAACTTATAGACCTGATTAAGAGTTACGAAAACGATGAAAACATAAGAGTTATTGTCTTACGCGGTGCAGGCGGCAAGGCATTCTGCGCTGGAGTCGATATAAACTATCTCTCAGGTCTAAAAACTTCGGAAGAGCGCAGGGCTTTCTCGCTTCTTGCGGATGAACTGTTCTTTCTTATTGAGTTTATGGGCAAGGTTTTCATAGCTGCAATTGATGGATATTGCTTGGGAGGCGGATTGGAACTTGCAATGGCGTGCGACATTAGGATAGCAACCAAGAATTCGAGTTTCGGCCTTCCTGAGACCAAATTGGGCATAATACCTGGCGGAGGAGGCACGCAGAGGTTCCCGCAAATTGTTGGTGTGCAGAAGGCGAAAGAGCTGCTTTTTACCTCCGATATAGTAGGGGCGGACGAGGCATTCAGGCTAGGGATACTCAATGATGTGACAGGTAATGATAAGCTCGCTGAAAAAGTGGATGAGTTGGTAGGAAAAATAAGCGCAAATAGTTTCAAAGCGGTGCGGGCTTCCAAAATGGCTATCAACAGAGGCGTGCAGCTAAGCGGTTACAAATTGGAGAATCGATTTTTTGTCAGGAGCTTTGAGCACCCCGACCAGAAGGAGGGGATGAGTGCGTTCTTAGGGAAACGTATACCGAAATTCGAATGAACTTTCGCTTGCGTATTAATTGTATTTATAGAATCCTTCGCCTGCCTTCCTCCCGAGTTTGCCTTCTTTGACAAGCTTCACCAAAAGAGGTGAGGGCTTGAACTTCTCCTCTTTTGTTTCAAGATATATGAAGTCCATTATGTCCTTGCATACGTCCAGACCTATGAAGTCCGCAAGTTCTATTGGACCCATCGGATGATTGAAGCCAAGTTTTGCTATAGAGTCTATTGCCTCCTTTTCGGCTATGCCTTTTTCGAGGGCAGTGATTGACTCATTAATGAACACCATCAGTATCCTGTTTGATATGAAACCAGGGGCATCGTTAACCTTGACTGGTATCTTGTTCATGGAAGTTATGAAAGCAAGCGACTCATCAACTGTCTTTTTTGATGTCTTCTCCCCGACCACCACTTCGACTAGTTTCATTACATTGGCCGGATTGAAAAAATGCAGACCTATGAACCTGCTTGGATCACTTACTGCAGTAGCAAGCCTGTTTATCAGTATAGACGACGTATTTGTAGCCAATATCGAATCCTTTGAACAGAATTTATCCGCGTTCTTGAATATCTCGAGCTTTAGGTCTATGAGTTCTGGTACTGCCTCCATTATTATTGAGGAATCCTTAATCGCGTCCATAGTTTGGGACAGCTTTACACGCTTTAGCATCGCTTCCTTTTCTTGTGCCGTAATTTTCCCTTTTTCTAAAGCCTTGTCCAAGTTTGTGGTGAGGCGGGCGAATCCTTTGTTCAGGAAGTCGATGTTCTTGTCAATCAAGACTACGCTGTAGCCAACCTGTAGCGCTGCCTGCGCTATCCCGGTTCCCATTTGACCTACCCCTATTACTGTTATCTCTTGGCCCATTTCAACTTACCCTTCTTATTATCATCGCAGCTGCTCCTCCGCCGCCATGGCAAAGCGAGGCCATTCCAAGGTCCTTCTTTCTATCTTGCATCGCATAGATGAGCGTTGTTAGTATCCTTGCGCCTGATGCACCTATAGGATGGCCGAGTGCCGTAGCACCGCCGTTAACGTTAAGCCTTTTTATGTCTATGCCAAGTTCCCTTACAACGCTAAGTGCCTGGACGCAGAATGCCTCGTTCAGCTCTATAAGATCTACAGAGTCGAGCTTTTCACCGGCTTTGTCAAGCGCCCTGCGCATTGCAGTGCTTGGCGCTACGCCGTACCAGCTCGGGTCTATGCCAGAGGATGCGAAGGACTCTATCTTCGCAATCGGCTTCAGACCTAATTCCTTCACTTTTCTCCCGGAGGCCAGAATAACGAAAGATGCCCCATCGCTTATCTGGGACGCGTTGCCCGCAGTTATAGTGCCATTCTCACCGAACGCGGGCTTGAGACTCGCAAGTTTCTTGATGTCAGTATCATGCCTTATTCCCTCATCCTTATCGAACTCTGATCCTGAACCGAGTTTTATTGGTATTATCTCGCGCTTGAACTTTCCTCCGTCTGTTGCAGCAGCAGCCTTCATATGGCTTTCAAAAGCGAAGGCGTCCTGCTCCTCTCTTGATATGCCGTATTTTCCGCCCAGCTTCTCCGCTATGGCGCCCATGTGCAGATTCGTATAGCAATCCCAAAGACCTGCGAAAATCAGCTCGTCAGTAAGCTCCGCCTTTGATGGGTCATTTCCAGCACCGGAAAGGTAGGTGCTGAATTCCTTGATGCTGGTATTTCCTAGCTTTTTGAACTGCCTCACGCCTTTAATGGTGTGCGGTGCGTTGCTCATGCTTTCTATGCCCCCAGCGATTATCAGCTCTGAATTTCCAGAACTTATAGACGCTGAACCAACGCCTATGGCTCTCAGCCCTGATGCACAGACCATGTTGACGTTTGTGCTAGAAACGCCGTTTGGCAGACCGGAATAAACGATTACCTGCTTGGCAGGATTTTGGCCGAGCCCTGCTGATATGACATTGCCAGCTATCAGCTCTTCTATCTGTTCTTTGGGAATGCTGTTCCTTGCGAGCATGCCCTTTACCACTGCGGCGCCGATTTGAGGCGCGGAGAATTCAGTGAGCGAGCCAAGAAACTTGCCTATGGCGCTTCGTGACGCATCGATTATATAAACATCTTCCATCTTAAAACCGCAAATGATCATTTGAAATTCGGCTTGCGCTTCTGCAGGAAAGCGTCCATCCCTTCCTTCCTGTCCGGATGCTCAAAGCACTCGACGAAGAGCTGTTTCTCAATTTTGTATCCGGTGGGATGGAAACTCTCGTTAACCACACGTTTTGAGGCTTTCACCGAATTGAAGCTGTTCGCGCTTATCTTGCCTATCAGCTCGTCCACCTTGGATTCAAGCTCTGCCTTGCCTACGACGTAGTTCACAAGGCCTAGCCTTAGGGCCTCATCAGCCCCTATTGATTCACCTGTGAATATGAGCTCCTTTGATTTCGATACTCCGATAAGCTGGGTCAGGCGCTGCGTCCCACCCGCTCCTGGTATTACGCCAATCTTTATTTCAGGTTGGCCGAAAAGTGATGTTGAGGTAGCTACCCTTATGTCACATGCCATTGCTATCTCATTGCCAAGACCAAAGCAGTACCCGTCTATTGCCGCGATAACTACTTTATCAATCGATTCTATAAGGAAGCCCAGACCTTGAACAGAATCTATGAACGTCTCGGCCTCCTGCTTGGACTTAAGGCCATTTAGGTAGTTTATGTCAGTGCCGGCGCAGAATGCCTTGCCGCCTGCACCGGATATTACTATGCTGCGCACCGAGTCATCTTTCCCCAGCTCATTAAGAAGCAGAGACATCTTGTCTATGGTGGGCTTATCGAATGCGTTGAGTTTGCCAGGCCTGTTCACGGTAATTACTACCTTGCTGCCTGTTTTGGACATGAGTATGTTCTCTTCATCCATAAGTGCCATATTTCAAAACCCCGGAAGGAAAAAGCAAAGGAACTGCTAGTATGGCTCGAGTTACTTTTTCGAGCTTGCCTTGTACTTCTTTATAAGTTCTACGGCAAGAGCCACTGCCCTGTTTACATCGGCAGAAGTCCTCGTTCCTGTGCATATTATCTTGCCGTTCTTGAAAAGCAAGAGCGCTGCCTTTGGGTCGTGAACCTTCAGGATTGCACCAGGGAACTGCTCAGGCTCATAGTCTATGTCGTGCGAAGAACTTGCAAGGCCGTATAAGTCCAGATCGGTGTTTAGATCAGCGCTTGCGACTATGTTTTCTACCCTGTAGGTAGGTTTTAGTATAACGTGCTTGTGAGGAGGCGATATGGGCCTGTTAGGCGAGCTTTTTGCCATGGAGAACACCGATGATTTATTTGCAACTAAACTATATATATGTTGTGCATTTAAATACTCTACAGTCTAATTTAGACGTGGTTTTCATGACGAAGCGTTCACATGGATTATTTATTGGGAGGACTAGGCACCTTTCAAGGCACCATAAGCCTTCCTCGCTCGGCCTCACCAGCAGGATAAAGAGCTTCGAGATAGGGGATAAGGTGGCGATAGTGCCGAAGGGCAACGTAAAGAACATACCACATCCAAGATTCAGGGGCAGGATAGGCAGCGTCGTTGAGAAGAGGGGATCCGCCTACGTTGTCGAGGTTCGCATGATGAATGCTATTAGGCAGGTAATAGTCCCGGCAATACATCTTGAAAAGGCGCAGTCCTGAGAAAAAGACATCAATACCTCTGATCCTTCTTGACGTAAGGCTTCACGAACATGTAGAACCTTTGATTGCCCTGCAGTTCCAACAGCACCCTGTCCGCTATGAGCTTTATCGGATCCTGCAGCAGTGCGACGCGCGCGGCTATGTCTGAGAATGACTCGAACTTCTTCTCATCTCTCGCCTTAAGTATTGCGGTGAGGTGCTTCTTGCCTATGCCTGGCAGAAGCTCGAGCGAATGCTGCCTTATGTTGAGCGGGCCTGCGTTGTTGAAAAGCTCCACGAACCTTGGCTCTGTGCCATTTATTATCTGGCTTACTATAAGAGGCAGCTCATTCTTTGCGTTCTGGGTCAGGTCGAAGTATTCGACCCTAGTCTTTATCATTGCAATCTTGTCGCGCTCCGCCCTACCTATGTAAACGCGCTCAGAAGGCTTAAGCGCGACTCCTAGCTTTGGCTCGGCCTCAAGAAGCGTGAACCATGTATCGCCTATTATCTGGGCGACCGGTTCTGCCCTGTTAGAAAAAGACTTGCCAGTAAGAAGGAAGTCGAGGACGTATGCGTATTCCTCACGGCGCTCTTCATGCTTCTCTTCGTTTTCCATGCACCCAACTTCTTGCAAGACTGCATTTAAACACTAACCTTCTTTACGATATCGAATACCTTGGCGACCTCGTCGTCCTTGAGCGGCTTCTTGGATCCGGCCATGATCTGCTTGAGCCCCATCTCGCTCTTCGGGAGCACGCTCAGTACGCTTGCTATCGTGCTGTCATCCATAAGATCCAATTCCTTCAAGGCCTTCCTCGCGCTCTCATACTTTGCCTTTGGCACTGCGAACTTCTTCGCATGGTCTAAGGCGAGCTGCTGCTCGTATGTGAGATCCTTCCTCTTGCCGAGTATCTCCTCGACATCATTTATCGAAACTGCGCTATCAAACTTCGAACTCCTGCCTATCACTAAAACACCCACAATCTTATACGAAGGCTTGGAACATTCTGTTATTAAAGCCTTCTATGCAAATTGGTTAACGTCATTTGCAAATTATAATATAATTTTCGTGATATATATAAAAAGGTTTTGAAAATGGAGCCAAAGGCCGCCTTCGACGCCGTCATGACAGAGGTGAAGAAGAAGATAGCGGGCAAGCTGGATGTCGTAGAGCTCATGTTTATAGCCATGGTAGCGAACGGCCACGTGCTGCTCGAAGGGGTGCCAGGGGTGGCGAAGACGACCATGGCGAAGACGCTTGCGGATACGGTGCAGGCGCAGTTCTCAAGGATACAGGGAATGCCTGACCTTGAGATAAGGGACATAATAGGGTACACCTACATCGACGAGGGGAACCAGGTGCAGCTCAAGAAGGGGCCGATATTCACTAACATGCTGCTCATAGACGAGCTAAACAGGGCCTCGCCAAGAACAACCACATCGCTCCTTGAGGCGCTAGAGGAGAGACAGGTGACCATAGGGGGCGAGACCATGCCGCTCTTCAAGCCTTTCATGGCCCTCGCGACCCAGAACCCGCTGAACATCGAGGGGACAACTTCGCTGCCAAAGGTGCTTTGCGACAGATTCCTGATGAGGCTGGCGGTTTCATACGCTGATATGGAATCCGAGCAGCAGATGCTAAGGATAAAGGAGCGCGAGGAACAGATAGTGACCAACAGGGTGCTCAGCATAGAGGACATAATTTCGCTGCAGAAAATGGCGAAGACGGTTGTCATACCTGACGAGGCGCTCGCTTACATAACAAGAATCGTGGATGCGACAAGGAAGGACATACACATCGTCATGGGCGCAAGCCCTAGGTCTGAGATAAGCTTCATGAACTGCGCGAAGGCAAGGGCGCTGGTGCAAGGCAGGAAGGAAGTTACGATTGAGGATATAAAGTATCTGGCCAAGCCTATACTCAGCCACAGGATAGTGGTAAGATCCACGGGCGGGGTAGGAGTGAACGGAATAATAGACGGAATAGTTGCCACGTTGAGATGACAGATATTCAGGAGTAAAGTATGTTAAAGAAGTGAAACGATGACTAGGCCCAGGAGTAAGGCTAGGGATAAGCGCGCGCAGAGTGCGATAGAATATCTAGTCACTTATGGGTGGATGGTCTTAGTATTAGGGATAGTCCTTATAGGGCTTTATGCGCTTGGTGTGTTCCAGAACCCATCAACGACCACCGTATGCATTTTTCCTTCCCAGTTCGGATGCATAAACAGCTACATGTATGCGGATGGCGGGCTAAGCATAAACATGCAGCAATCCAGCTCGACAAACATAAACATAACATCGATAGGCTGCAATACCAATATTACAACTGCTAACATGATAAGCTTCCATCCGCAACTCGCATTGCAGATGGGGAATAACGTTACCATCGGTGGGAACGCCACAACCGCGCTCAGGTGTTACCAAAATGGTAAGGTTTACACGGCTCCAGTAGGAACGGTCTTCCATGGTTATATAACGCTCGAATACGTGAACCTTGAGAGCGGCCTGACGCACACTGTTGTCGGGCAGCTTATCGAGGAGATACAGGGCTCGAATACGCAGTACACTACGAGCACCACGGTGACAACCACTTCGAGCACGTCATCGACATCTACCTCGACTACAACAAGTACATCAACTTCAACAAGTACATCAACTTCAACAAGTACATCAACTTCAACAACCACCATACTAACGCTTTATAACCAGCCGAGCTACTCCGGTAACGCCAACCTGGTTTATTCGAGCAGTATGGCGCTTACCGGAAACCTGATGACCACAGGCGACATATCGATAAACGTTGGCATAACGGTGACGACCAATGGCGCCATGATTGTATCGGGTGGCACCTTCAACAATCAGGGCACCATAAACACTGGTTATCTTAACAGCAGTTTCATACCTGTGGCGCAGCGCAGTTCTTACAGCTTCCCGAATTCCTATGGAGGTTCAGGCGGCGGGGGGGGCAGCGGCTGCTCCAGCAGTTCCTTCTCTGGTCAGTCGACGCTCGTACCAGGAGGTGCGGGTGGCAACCCAGCAGGTAGCCCGGGTTCCACGCCAGGACCCCCGACGATGTCGAACGCGAACATAGCCGCATGGTACACAGGCGGGTTCTCTAACTATCTGTCGGGTGCTGCGGGTGGCGGCGCTAGCAACACAAACTATGTCACCGGTGGAGGAGCTGGCGTTTATATACAAGCTAATGATCTTGTTGCTGGCACAATAAACGCGCCTGGTGGCAGCAGCCAGGCCTGTCCAGTCAGCGGCGGCAATACTGCGGATCCAATGGGGGCGGGTGGAGGAGGTGGTGCTATAATGCTGGCTTACGGTCCTGGCGGCTATACCGTAGGCACATACAACATAAATGGTGGAGGAGGTGGCGACTGGGGAGCCAACGGCGGCAACGGTCAGATAATAACTTATCTTTGGTCATCCGCACCGATTAATCCATAAAAATAAAGTCATTAGCAATCTTCCAGCTAGTTCATATGGAGTGGGGTTTATTTCGGGGATTTTAGAATATAATATTCTAGCAATGGGCCAGGGTGAGGCTCTACCCGCCCGATGGGGACGCTCCGATAGTGAATTTCGGTTCTCTAAGCCGATTGCCTATTAATAGGAAGCAGAGGATAAGCATAAGCGCTCTCATTTCAAGATGAATATTATGAGGAGCAGTATGAGTATGAGGCCAACTATTATGTTAGTGGCTATGACTATGCGCTTCAGCCGCTTGAACTTCCTTATGGCGCGCTCCTCTTCTGTTTCTTCCGTTGGCACACCCTGTGCTTTTGAGTGGATCATTCTGCCTGGTTCTTTGAAGCAAGCTTTCTCTTGACGTGCTTGAGCGCAGAGAAGGTGTCCCTGTCTATCTCCTCAAGCCTCATTCTTATGTACTTTGACTGTGAGAGCATATTCGGTATGACTTTGTAGTCCAGCGCGTTTACCCTCCTCTTCGTCTTGTCTATTTCTATGACCAGGCGCTTCAGGCCCTGCTCCCTCTGGGCTATGTCTATTATCGCGTTTGTAGCCTTTGAAAACGTGCCATGGATGTCATCGACTGCCAGACTGGATGGAAGTATTGAGAAAGTGAGGTTCGCCTTCTGCTGCACCCTGCTTATATCTGGGATCTTCACACCCATGATGTTCCTTACCTTGATCTTGACAGGTTCAGCCTCTGTCATGTACTGGGCTATGCTCTCCAGTTCGAAGTTGCCTACATAGGTTGATGCAGTAGTGACCATCTTGTAGGACTGTTGCATCATGTCGTTGAGCGCGCTCCTGCTCTGCTTGGACTGCTTGAGAAGCTTCAGGAATTCGATGACAAGGATCTCCCTCTTCCTCTTGAGTATGTCATGGCCCTTCCTGGCTATCACTATCCTGCGCCTCAGGTTTATCAGGTTTATCCTTGTAGGGTTCAGCATGAGATCATCTGTTGTCGCCGCTTCCCTTTAGGGTTCCGTTCCTCTTCCTCCTTAAAAGCTTGTCGATGTTGTCAGCGGCTACGTCTCCCAGGTCAATGCCAAGATCGGTCGCGAGAGCGCTCAGGTACCAGAGCACATCGCCAAGCTCTGATTTCATGTCGTCCTTGTCGAGCTTCGCGTTGTCGCGTATCTTCTTCTTTATCTTGTTGTTGAGCTCGCCGACCTCGCCAGAGAGCCCTAGTGCCGGGTAGTATATCCTGTACTTGCGTGGATATATCGCGGTTGTCATGGCTATCCGCTGGTACTCGCTGAAACCTATATCATTTGACCTGCTCTGCATCTATTTACCCTTGTAGTACTTGTCTATGAAGTCCTTCTTGATCCTTGTAAGGTCGCTTGCAGGAAGCGTGGACAGTAGCTCCCAGCCAAGCTGCAGAGTATCCTCGATAGTCCTGCGCTCGTAGAAGCCCTGGTTGAGGAACCTGTTCTCGAACTCCTCTCCGAACTTTAGGTACTTCTTGTCCGTGTCGCTAAGCGCCTCGACCCCTACTATGGCGCTGAGGCTCTTTGCGTCCTGCGCCTTCGCATAGCATCCATAAAGCTGGTCGGACACGCCTCTGTGGTCCTCCCTCGTCTTTCCTGCGCCTATGCCTCCGTTCATCAGCCTTGAAAGCGAACCCAATGGCTGGACTGGCGGATATATACCCTTGTTCACAAGCTCCCTGCTCAGGAATACTTGGCCCTCGGTTATGTAACCTGTAAGGTCAGGTATCGGGTGGGTGACGTCGTCGCTAGGCATCGTCACCACGTTCAGCTGCGTTATGCTGCCCTTCTTACCCTTTATTATCCCTGCCCTCTCGTAAATGCTTGCCAGGTCGGTGTACATGTAACCGGGGTAACCTCTCCTTCCGGGCACCTCCTCCCTTGCGCTGGAAAGCTCTCTCAGCGCTTCGGCGTAGTTTGTCATGTCGTCCAGTATGACCAGAACGTGCATCCCCTTCTCGTAAGCCAGGAATTCGGCTGCCGTAAGAGCGAGCCTTGGAGTTATTATTCGCTCTATGCTCGGGTCGTCGGCCAGGTTTATGAACGTTACAGCGCGTTCTAGCGCGCCGGTCTTCCTGAATTCATTCACGAAATAGGAATAGTCGTCGTATGTTATACCGATACCTGCGAATATGACTGCGAAGCTCTCGGACGAGTTCTTGACGTTAGCCTGCCTCGTTATCTGCGCCACGAGCTGGTTGTGCGGAAGCCCGGACGATGAGAATATGGGAAGCTTCTGGCCCCTTACCAGTGTGTTCAGGCCGTCGATAGAGGATATGCCGGTCTCTATGAAGTCGCTCGGGTAAGACCTTGCCACAGGATTCATCGGCTCGCCGTTTATATCGCGCTTCTGCTCGTATGATATTGCCGCGCCTCCGTCTCTCGGCCTGCCCTGCCCGTCGAATACCCTGCCGAGCATCTCCTCGCTAACGCCTATCGTGAAAGTCTCGCCAAGGAAGCTAACTGCGGTATCGCCTATGTTGATGCCGTCAGTAGAGCCGAAGATTTGCACGACTGCGTTGGTGTCGCTGGTATCGAGTACCTGGCCCAGCCTCTCCTCGCCGTTGTGCAATTTTATCTTCACTATCTCGTTGTACTTCGCATTACCTACCTTGCCGACCACTACCAGGGGACCGGCGACGTTTTCTATAGTGTTATATTCTACTTCGAATTTCATATCGACACCTTTATTTCTCTTCAACCTGCTTGTACTCCTTCACAAGCGCATTGAACTCATCATCAATCTCGGATTTTATCTTCGTTTGGGACTTGTCAACCTCAGCCTCCTTTATCTCCTTCAGCCTTGAGATCTGCTCCCTAACCTTGAGCTTTGCTATCTTGTCGACGCTTACTCCGCTCTTCACTGCGTCTGCAGCGAGCCTCCTGAAATAGAGCATCACGCCCAACATGAACGCCTGCTTCTTCATGCTCGTATAGGAATCAACTTCATCGAATGCGCTCTGCCTCAAGAAGTCCTCCCTTATCATCTTGCCTATCTCGAGAATCAAGCGCTCCTCGTCAGGCAGTGCCTCCGCACCTACCAGCTGCACTATGTCCTTTAGCTCTGCCTCCTTCTGCAGAATCTTCATCGCCTCCTTCCTGTTCTGCACGAACTCCTCGCCGTAGTTCTTTAGATACCAGGGCTCGAGGTCGGCAAGATAAAGAGAGTAGCTCGTCAACCAGTTTATCGAAGGGAAGTGCTTCGAGTTCGCCAACGATGCGTCCAGTGCCCAGAAGGTCTTTACCACCCTGAGCGTACCTTGCGATACTGGCTCCGAAAGGTCTCCCCCAGGCGGCGAGACTGCACCGACTATCGTGACAGAACCTATCTTGCCGCCGAGCGATTCGACCTTGCCGCTTCTTTCATAGTATTCGGCAAGCCTCTTTGGCAGGTAAGCGGGGTAACCTTCCTCTCCCGGCATCTCCTCCAGCCTGGCCGAGATCTCTCTCATCGCCTCCGCCCATCTTGATGTGGAGTCTGCGAGTATGGCGACGCTGTAACCCATATCGCGGAAGTATTCTGCTATCGTTATGCCCGTGTAAACGCTGGCCTCCCTTGCAGCCACTGGCATGTTACTGGTGTTCGCTATCAGTATCGTCCTTTCTATTAGCGGCCTGTTTGTTTTCGGGTCCTTCAGCTCCGGAAATTCAGTAAGCACCTCGGTCATCTCGTTTCCTCGCTCTCCGCACCCTACGTATACTATTATGTCCGCGTCAGACCACTTGGCTAGTTGGTGCTGTATTACGGTCTTGCCTGAACCGAAAGGTCCTGGAGCAGCCGCCGTGCCGCCTTTTGCTACAGGGAAGAGCATGTCTATTATCCTCTGGCCCGTTATGAGCGGCTCCTCTGCCCTGAACTTTTTCGTGAATTTTGTGGATCTCCTAACCGATCTCTTTTGAAGCAGAGTCAATTCTGTCGTCTTGCCTCCCTTCTCCACCTTCGCTATAACGTCGTCGACCTTGAATGTTCCAGACTTAAGTCCGCTTATCTTTCCCTCTGTCCCTGGCGGCACCATTATGTAGTGCTTTATGAATTCGGTCTCCTGGACGAAGCCGATTATCTCTCCTGGCTTGACACTGCCCCCGTTCTTTACCTTATCATCTGCATTGAACTTCCATTTCTTGCCCCTGCTTATGGCATCGGCGACTATTCCCTTGGCTATGAATGAGCCGCTCTTTGCCTTGAGGATCTCCAGCGGCCTCTGTATTCCGTCGTATATGTTGCTAAGTATGCCAGGACCCAATTCGACAGATAGGGGCACGTTAGTGGACTTCACAGGCTCACCTGGGCGCAGACCGGTTGTGTCTTCATAGACCTGTATCACAGCGCGCTCCTTCTTGAGCTGTATTATCTCCCCTATCAACCCTTGGTCACCGACCTTGACTACGTCGTACATCTTCGTGCCGAGCATCCCCTTGGCTACGACCAGCGGCCCTGAAATCCTCTCAATATTTCCCATATGAATCACTTTTAAACGTTCTTCGTTATGTCGATGCCTATCGCCCTCATTATGAGTTGGCGCAAAGTATCCTCTTCTTCCATGTTCTCGTTGAGCTCAGGCAGCTCTACCACCAGCGGCATTATGCTCGTAGTTACAGAATCGGCGAGCCTCCTGTCCTTTATCATCCTCCTGACCGATGAGGTCATTATTATTATGCCTACGTCGCTCATTCCGAGGAGCTCCTTTAGCTTCCTTTCTGAGTGTTCGGTGTCAGAGACCACGTATGCGTCGGTTATGCCCGCTATCTTGAAGCCGACGCTGAGCACGCCGTTGCCCAAGTAAGCTATCTTTAGCGGCTTGTCTACTCTGTCTTCCAAACAATCAACCTAGAAGTCTCCTCCTTGCTGAGGCCGTAGATCCTGCTGTTTATCAGCACCCTCAGCGTGAATATCTCTATCTCCTTCATGTAAGCATAAGCCAGTATTGTGCCGAAAGTGAGCATGCTATGCCTGAGCAGGCTCATGCTGCGCTCGAATATTGCGTTCCTGAGCCCTATCTCAAAAACCAGCAGCTGCTTTACCTTGCTCTGCTTGTAGACGTCGACAGCGTTCTTCAGGTCATAGGCCTTTATCTGGAGGGCCATGGTCTCGACATCCTTCGAGCCGTTGTATATCTGCTCCAGCTCCGGAAGCCCGATGTTGCCCCTCTCTATCATGCTGCCGCTTATCTCCGAGAACTTCAGCTCCATGTGCTTCGCCTTCAGCATGTACAGTATGTTCTTCATGTCTATGTCCATCTTTATTATCCTCGCAGACTCATTGTGCGTCACCCTTAGACCCACTATTACGTTACCGAGGCTCTTGAAGTAGCTCTTGTCTATCGTTGCTATAGCCTCTGCACCGCTCTTGCTCTTCTTGTAGGATTCGAGCGCGTCCCTGAGTATGTCCGCGTAAGGCGAGTTTATCATCAGCTTGCTGAGCAGACCCTCGACTGATTCCTCCCTCATTGCCTCCTTTGCAGCTGTTGCGTCGTACCTCCCGTAATCTATTATGTATCTCGCTATAGCTTCGTAGCTCTGGTGCCTTTCCTTGGCCTCTACGAGCAGCTTTACGTTGTATATGTCCCACTTCCCGACTATAGCCCTTATGAGCTTCCTTTCAGTTGAAGGCGATATGTGCACGAGCTTGCCGACGTTCTTGGCGAGGTTCTTGCTGAGTGCGAAGTCTATCAGCTCGTTCTTTATCTCTAGGCCGCCGAACTCCTCGATGTCCTCCTTGAACTCGCCATGGAAGAGTATGGCTATTATTGTGCTTATGTCCTTGGCGTTGATGATGTCGTTCATTGTCTTACGGTCTATCAGCTTGCTGCCCATGGCCTTCGCTCTCGCGCTTGAGTAGCCATAGTGCCTTGCAGCAGCCGTTCCGGATAACAAAAACTCACCTACCTTTCTTCCTTGTCTTTTTGGCCCTTCGCCATGTCTTCTTGGCCTTTCGACCTGCCTTCTTGGCCTTCACTGGCTTCTTCCCGTGCGCCGCATTCTTTGCCTTCTTCGGCGCAGCCGGTGTTGAGATGTGCTTGCGGGCGGGTTGCCTTGAACCGAAAAGCTCTGCAGCGACAACCCTCCTTGCAGCATCGGCCTCGCCGTTCACGATGTTTGACACGGTAGCGTTGAGCGCGATCCTCTTGTCCTTGGTGTAGAGCATGAAGCCATCAACATCGGCGTATTCGATGTCATAGCCCTTGCCCTTGAGCGTCGCTGCGTTGCGCTTTGAGGTGCTGACTATTATCGCGTCCTCAGAAGCTATCTCGGCGAACTGCTTTATACCGTGCGCGAGTATCTTTTTCATCCCTTCCTCGTTCTCCATCGAGCTCCTCACCTTCTCCATAACGGCCTTCAGCGAACGCTCGACGGCCTTACCCTTCGCGTCGAGAATGAGAGCGCTGACCTCCATATCTAGCGCTGCCTTGTGCTCGTTTTTCAGCCTGACGACCTCCTTCTCCGCCTCCTCCTCGGCGCTCTTCAGTATGTGCTTGGCGCTCTCCTCGGCCTCGTGCCTTATCGCCGAGACCTGCCTTCCGGCCTCGCTTTCGATAGCAGAAGATCTGGAATAGGCGTCGTGCATGATGGACTTCTTTATCTCATCCAGTGCCATGTGAAACACTTCATATTATGCCGGCCTGCAGCATTATGAGTATCGCAATGACGAAACCGAATATCAGCAACGTCTCAGGTATGACGAAGAACAGAAGCACTATTCCAAGGTTTTCCTTCTTCTCTGCTATCAATCCTAGACCTGCGCTTCCAATTCCAGATTGCGCAACTCCGGTACCAACTGCACCTCCAGCTATTGCCACACCTGCACCTATTGCCGCCGTAGCAGCGTTTATGTCTATTGTCATTCAAATCACGTCTCATTTTCTTTAGTATAAACCCTCTTGTACTTGAACGGCGAGAAGGGGATGCCGTTGCCCGTGTAGAACTTTGAGAAGAACTCAACGAAGTTGAGCCTCACCCCTTGCACTATGCCCTCGAAGATTGAGAGCACCATATTCAGGAAATGAAGGGCTATAAAGATGATGGCATAGATTATGAAAATTATTATCCCGCTGTTCAGGTTAGGGGTGAAAGAGAGGTCTATCAGGTATGCTATTATCACGCTGCCTAGGCCGAAGCCCATAAGCCTTGCGTAGCTGAGCGGGTGCGTTATTAGGTTTGTTATCTCGGTCGCCTCGCTGCCGCTCAGTACGGCCGTTATCAAAAGTGATACTACGGCTATCCCTGCATTTATCTCGCTTATCACGATGTTGAATGCGCCGAAGAAGAAGCCTGCTACGGCAACAGTACCGCACAGTACTACTAATATGGAGGTGAACCTTGCGATTGCCAGCTTCTTATGGCCATGGTGGTAGCTGTTGTAAACCCCGAAGACCAGCCCGAGCACGACCTGGAACACGCCGAATAGTACTGTCAGCGCTATAAGCTCTGGAGTGTTGGTGAGCCAGTTGAATGCGCCCTGGGTGAGGCCAACATAGTTGTTAAGCTGGAAGCCGAACCATTGATTTGATAGCAGGCCGAAGGCTATCGCGGCCAATGCATTTATCTGCCATAGCTTTGCGGCGTTGTACATGAGCCCCTCCGGGCTCGTCTTCTTCGTTATCAGCGTTGCAAGTATCAGGGACGATATGCCGTAACCCACGTCCGTTACCATGAGCCCGTAGAATATCGGGAATGTTAGTATGAATATCCATGTAGGGTCTATCTCGTCGCTCCTCTGTACGGAATAGAAGCCCACTAGATAATCGAAAGACTTGAGGAAGCCGGGCCTGTTGGTGTATGTTGGCGCAAGCTCGTCTGTCTCGAGCTCCTCGAAGAATAGCCTGTAATCGACAAGTATCTGCAGCTCCGCCTTCAGCATTGGAAGCTGGCGCTTCCTCACCCAGCCCTCTATAACGAATGTGCTCTCCGTCCTCTTGAACATTGAGCCCACCTCGGATCTCTCGAGCTCTATCTCTAACATCTCCTTGATGTTTGCGAGCTCGGAGTAGTGCTTCTTGCTCAACGCCTCGAGCTTTTGCCGTATCTCAGAGAGCTTTTTATCGTTCTCGGCCCTCTTTTTCTTTGCGTTATTTATTATCTCGGCACTGCCGCCCTCTATGTATTTGGCGGTTAGGTCAAGCTCGTTTATCTTGAGGCCCTTGTAAAGCTCGTCTATGCTTGTCTCTTTGGCGTACGCAGCCATGACGACAAAATTCTTCTTCGTGGTCTTCCTTATGTTTAAGTCTATCTTCCTGCCCATCGCGTTAGCTCGCTGCTTTAAAGCCTTGGCGCCTGCCTTGTCTGTCTCGAACGCCCTATATACGATATAGTCGCTCTTGAGCCTGCCGAAGTCAATTTTTATATCGGAGAATGACTCAGCAACGTGTTGCGCGTAGTCGAGGCTCTTCTGGTCGTCGCGGAGCTCCTTCCGTTCCTCATCCAGCCTGTATATAGTATTGATGGCTTCAATGCCGTTGGCCTTCCTTATCAGCTCGTTGACATCCAGATGCTTCTCGTTATTAACAGTCTGCTTTGAGAGTATCTGCAGAGCGCCTGTGACTTTTATTAGCGCGTCGGAAACTTCAGTGGAATAGACTGCTGGCTTGTCATCGCTCAGATTCAGAGAGCTTTTCCTTAGGTCTATGACACCCATCTTGTGCAGCTTGGATATTATGACATCCCTATCCTTATCCAGGGAGACTATCCTTACCTTCTGCATGGGCTCGGTGCGCAGCACAGAATCAACTTCGGGATCAACCAAAAATCTGCTTTATTACCTTTGCCGCGGTCTTTTCCACGGCCTCCTTGCTCAGAGACATCTTCTCAAACTTCTTAGCGTCAGACTTGGCATCGGAGAGCGCCTTCTCCCTTTCCTTGTCGAGCGCATCCACGGCCTTCTTTACCGCCACTTCCTTCATTTGCTTGGCCTTGGCCTCGGCCTCATCTATGGTAGCCTTTGCAGCTATCTTCGCCCTGTCAACCTTCTCCAGGGCCTCTTTCTCAGCCTCTTCAACGGCCTTCTTGGCCTCTGTCTCGGTATCCTGTACGTCCTCTATAGTCGAATGAGCCATTAACACACCTTCCCAATTTACACCCCAAGATAAGCTGCAGAACGTCGATTTTAGGGCAAAATCCACGGTTTTGATAACTATAGCCAGATTAAGTTTAAAAGGTTTATGATGAAAACTGGTGAAATGACGCAACATAGCATAAATACGCGGTATTCGCACAGAATGTGCGCTCAGCCCTTCGCGACGCCAAGAGGCACCAGCCTTGCAACTATGTTCGATATGAGCGCCCCGGACACGCTGTCCACCACGTCATCGACGTTCTTGTATGCCCATTCGGCCTCCTCGCTCACGAGCTGGCGGTTCCTTACCCGTATCTGTATGCCCTTGCTCTCCATATCGTCCAGGGTCCTCGCCGAAGAGATCTCCCTTATCGCCTGGTGCCTTGACATGAGCCTCCCAGAGCCATGGCATGATGAGCCAAACGTCTCTGCCATCGCCTCGACCCTCCCAGCAAGCACGTAGCTTGCGGTGCCCATGCTGCCAGGGATGAGCACCGGCTGTCCGTAGCTCCTGTATATTTTCGGTATTTCAGGCCTGCCCGGACCGAAGGCACGCGTGGCGCCCTTCCTGTGCACAAAAAGCCTCATGCGCTTGCCGTCTACGTCATGCTCCTCAAGCTTGGCTATGTTGTGGGCAAGGTCGTAGACTATCTCCATCCCAAGCGCATCGGCGCTCTTCCCGAAGACCTGCTCGAAGCTGTGCCTTATTGAATTCGTCATTATCTGCCTGTTCGTGAACGCAAAATTAACAGCGGCACGCATCGCGCCTAGATAGCCGTCCGCCTCGTTTGTGCCTACTGAGGCGTAGCTGAGCTCAGGGTCGACAAGCTTTATGTTGTGGGACCTCTGGTATTCTGATAGCTTCTCGAGGAAGTCGCTGCACACCTGATGGCCGTATCCGCGTGACCCGCTGTGCACCATTATGACCACTTGATCCTGCTCCAGCCCGAATGCCTTGGCCAGCCTTTGGTCTACGACTTTCCCGACTTTCTGCACCTCGAGGAAATGGTTGCCTGCGCCCAGCGTGCCTAGCTGGTTAAGGCCGCGCTTCTTGGCGAGCTGGCTGACCTTGTCCGGCTCCGCGCCTTCCATGCAGCCGTTCTCCTCTATGCGCTCGATGTCCTCCTTGAAGCCGTAACCCTTTTCGATTACGTATGGGGCGCCTCCGGTCGATATGTTCTCCAGCTCCTCCTTGCTGAAACCTAGCATTATCTTGCTGCCAACACCGCTGGGCACCTCCCTGAAGAGCGTGTCGATAAGTTGCGACAGCTTGGGCCTGACGTCTTTCTCGTACAGGTTGGTCTTTATGAGCCTTATGCCGCAGTTTATATCGAAGCCTACGACTCCGGGCGATATTATCCCGTTATCGGCGTCGAACGCTGCGACGCCGCCGACAGGGAAACCGTAGCCCTCATGCCCGTCAGGCATGACTAGCATGTGCTTGACTATCGATGGCAGTGTGGTGGCGTTCACGGCCTGTGAAAGCGTCCTGTCCTTCTGCATGAACTTGGCTAGCGCCGGATTGCTGTATATGTGCACAGGGACGTGCATGCCTATGCTCTCGTCCCTCTTTATCTCCCATACAAAGTCGCTTATCTTATCAACTTCCATGGCCACACGCTATTAAGGCTTTGATGGACTAGACTAAAAGCCGTATGATATTCTAAAGGATTAGATATAAAAGCGAATAAAAAGCGATTGGACTGCGCAATCCGAAGGAAGAGTGCGCAATCACCTTATAAAAGCTGGGGTAGACGGCTCAGCCTGGGGTGGCGTTAGCGCTCCTGTTCTTCAGCTCTGACCTTAATTCGTCTACGGCGTTCTCTATGCCTATTATATGGTTATAATAGTTGGCCATAGCTATGAACATCCTCTGCTTTGAAAGCACCTTTGCCATATACTTTTCCTCATCAGTGAAGTTCTGGCTCGAAGCGAGAGCGGCGTCCGCCTCGTTTACGGTCAGTTCGTTGACATCTATTCCAAGCTCATCTGCAGTGTCCTGGAAGAGCTTTTCCAACTTTCCGTCGATATTGCGCATAGACTTGGCAAGGACCGCTTCTATTTCTGGTGTGAGAACGTCCTGGATCTTAACATTGAAATCAGAGAAAACGCGCATAGCATCCTGCAACTCCTTCTTTGTGTATGCACCCGTCTGGGTTGCATTCAACTCTGATACGCTCTCATCAATGACCTTCTCTACGGCCTTGTACGCATCCACTACCTTGACTTCAGAAACCCCTGCATTGCTTATTGTCTTCTCTGGCATATAATCGAACCTATTATCGTTACAATCATATTGGGTCTGGCTTAAGTATATAAACGTTCCCAACGATTTTATCTCGCTAAATGAGGCTTTTTGGCACTCAATTTATGCTGATTCATAGTGAGAGTATATGTATTTAGTGCTTCCCTATCGAGAGATTCGGACAGCGATACAGTCATAGTTGGCGGAGCGCCTGTATAGGCTCCATTTTTGCAGCCCTCTGTGCCGGATACATGCCAGCCAAAACGCTTACTATGATGGCAACAAGTATGGCCTCGAATAGGGTTGCTGGAGTGAAAACAGGACTGTAAGATATTGAGGAACCTGGGCTTGACGATGAAGTTGAACCAAAGCTGCCTCCTCCAGAGACGAATACGCCGCTGCCACCGCTCCCGGCACGGCTCCCGGTAAAGCCGCCACCCGTAGCCGATACGGCTGCAGTGTGGGAACTGCTCAGGGAGGAGTTTGTCGGTGAAGTCGCATGTGATAGTATGAACGTGAGGCCGTAGGACGATCCTGCGCCGATGAATATGCCGACTATGCCGCCCACGAAGCCTATGATTACGGCCTGGAACAGGAATATGGTGAGTATGTGCCTGTTCTTAAATCCGAGGGCCTTCAGTATGCCTATCTCATGGGTCCTCTCGTAAACCGCTATCAGCATTATGTTCATTATTCCTATCGCAGCTACTACCAGCGATATCCCTGCTATGACCAGGAGAAGCAGGGTTATCGATCCTATTATCGAATTTGTAGTCTGGATAAGCTGCTGGGTGGTTATGACCCTGGCACCAGTACCGTAAACCGTAGTTATAAGCGATGAAAGCGCGTTCACGCTGCTCGTGTTTGTGGCCTTGACAAGGATCATGTTGAATGAGGACCTGTGGAGGAGTACTTCGGCTGCAGGCATCGAGACCACTACGCCGCTGTCTACGGATATAAGCGACGCGCCGTACTGCTGGAATATGCCGTCAACAGGTACAGTTATAGTCGCTCCGTCCTTACCGGAAAGCTTTACGGTGAGCGGCTGGCCTATGACGACGTTCTGCCTGCCGGCCAAGCTCGATGGGAATGCTATGCTGTACCCTATGTCAGCCGCCGGATTTATGGTGTCTTGATACAGTGTGCCCTGATACAGGTTTACAGTCCCGAGTATGTTCGTGAGGTCCTCTGATGACACGCCTATCAGCGTTCCGGTAGTGTTCTGGCCGTTTGACAGCACCGTAACAGGACCTGTGAGTATCGGTGTGACACTGCTGACGTTTGGCAGACTTGCTATCCTAGACGTGTCTGCAACCGTGAATCCTGTGCTGCCAACAGAAGTTATTATTATTGACGTAGGTCCAAGTGCATCGAGTGACGATTGGATGCTCTGGCTTATGCCTTGGGTCTGCGATGAGAGCGCTATTATTGAGGCTACGCCTATCATGACCATTACTATGGTGAGAGCGGTCCTTACCTTCTTCTCCCTCAGGTCCTTGTAGCTGAGCCAGAAGATGTCTTTTATATTCATTTAGCATGACGCCTTTTTCTTCTCTCCCTGATGTAGAGGGACAAAAATACTATGGTTGTTATGGCTAGTATTGGCGTCAGTATCCCGTATAGCTCGAAACCGCCACCGCTGAAGTTGCGCCGTACTGCTACCTGAGACGCGTTGCTAGATGCACCAAGAGCGAATCCTGCCGCACCCACTTCTACGGAAGTATTGAACGATATGCTGAGATTGCTCCTCAGGCTGTTGAGATAGCTTACCTCGACAGGTATCTGGTAGTTGCCAGCTTTCGTGTTATTGGCTATGGTGAACGTCAGGGTAACAGGTGACTGCCCGCTAGGTGCTATCGTACCGACAAATACCGAGTTGGAGCCGAACGGGACGAATCCCGGAGGGGCAGTCGGGGTTACTATAACAGTGGATGCGCTTGAGGTACCAAGATTTGTCAGGATGAATGATATCGAGACTATAGAACCTGGCGTGACTGGCGATGGCGATGTAGTAAGGCTTGAAGGTTCGATGCTTATTATCCCACCGGAGAGCATTATTATGCTGTCGGATATCTGGCCCAGCCTGCTGTTGTTGTAGAAGTAGTTTGCTGAGAAGTTAAGCGGGAAAAGCTGGGACGCGTTCTGCGCCACGTAAACTGTTTCATTCACATGAGCGCTTGACTTAGGCATTAGGTGCGGCACCTGTATTGTCTGGCTCGTAAGCCATGCCAGGTCAGTGGACGGTGCGGTAACGTGAAGCGTTATTGAATTTAGAGTGGTGGAGCCGTTGTTTGTAAGGTTGAACGTTATGTTCTCCCTCGTCTGTGTTGTCAGCGCTTGGGGAGATATGTCGACACGCAGCGGCGAATTGCAGGTCTCTGTGCCGAACGTAAGGTTCCTGACCTCGCTGTCTTCATAGAAAGTATCGAAGTAGTAATTGATTGATATCCCGAGTGATAGCACCGAGGAGGCGTTTGCGTTTATGAAAACCGGGATATTCACGCTCGTGGAATTCGTTGCGTTAAGTGGTGGGACGCTTACCGTACCGTTCCCTATCAGATATCCGCTTTTCGTGCCAGATAGGCCGAGCTGTATGTCGTCCATAGCAGGGCCCTTTGTGTTTGTACCTCCTATGTTTAGATATTCGGGTATACCGCCATTTGTTAGGGTTATTGGTATGTAATTCACAAGACCCTTGCATAAGTCTGATGTGTTCGAGGTTATGTAAAAGTTGGGCGGAGCTGGGGCGGATGATGTAGTTACTGCCGCTAACGCTACCGGTACGCATACAGACAATGAAATCAACAACATCGTTATAGCTCCTATCTTCATTTCACCACCTCTTCGCTCTCTATTCTACCATCCCTAATATGTATGATCTTATCGCAATACTTTGTCGTGTCAAGATTGTGCGTGACCATTATTATAGTGACGCCATCTTTCTGGCTTATGCCCCTAAGCAACTTTACTACGTTTTCACCGGTCTTTGAATCAAGGTCTCCTGTAGGCTCGTCTGCCAATATCAATGATGGATTGTTAACCAATGCCCTGGCCACCGCAACCCTCTGCTGTTCGCCACCACTCAGCTGCGTAGGCCGCAACTTGAGGCGCTCCCCCAAACCGAGTTGCCTGAGTAGTGCATCAGCCCTCCTGCGCCTCTCGCTCTCAGGCATCGGGCTAACCATTAGCGGCAGCTCGACGTTTTTCTCCGTATCCAGCCCATTTATTAGGTTGAACGCTTGAAAAATGAAACCTAGCTTCTTGTTCCTGAAAGCAGAGAGGTCGTTGCCGTCCATTTTTGATGTAGGTACGCCGTCTATGTACACCTCGCCTGACGTAGGCCGGTCTATAGTCCCTAGTATGTTCATCAGCGTGGATTTTCCGCTTCCCGAAGGACCAACTATTGCCGCGAATTCGCCGCGCTTGAGGGTGAACGATATGCCTTCTAAAGCATTGACCTCTATGTCTCCACTGCGGTAGACCTTATTTACATTGTTTACTCTGACTGAGTAGTCTACCATAAAATACCCAATTTACCAAGAACCATTCATTTAGCTAGCAATGATATTGTAGCTTGCATAAGCGCCCCCAACTCCTATCACGTCTATTGTATATACGGAGCCATATTTAAATTCTGTAGTGATGAATCCTGCGCCAAGTGATACTGTGCCATTGAAGCCCAGCGTGGTAACTTGGCCCGGATTTAGTATGAAGCCCTGCTGCGGCGAACTGGCGTGGCCCGTGTACATTGGTTGGCTAAGAGTGCCATCGTCGTCCACTATGAAGTTTATTACACCGAGGCGCTCCTTATATGATCCTATGACAAAGGCGTTCCTCATTCCGGTAGACATATTGCTTGGCGAGACGTTTTTGCCTATGTTGAGCGGGATGTTGAAGAATCCGCTTACGGACATCCACTTACCTGGCATGCCGCCAACTGACATAGACGGTATGCCGTTGGGGTCGAATGGCGAGTTTGCCTCTCCCGTAGACCAATTGTACATGTCACTCCAATCTCCGACGTTAGTCGCATTAAACCTGCTAGTCATGTTGAAGCCCATCCGGCCATGATTAGCGCTAGCGTTAATGTTGTGCATATGATTAATTCCTCTGCTAACACTGATGCGTGCCGCTTGGATAGGCAATATCAAATCAGGATGCAAGTGGTTACGTTTTATGGAATTGCTGTTGAAGTATAGTGACTCGTTACCGAATATTAGCACGTGGCCCAGCATCACACTTTTGTTTGACGTGTCTTTAACCATTATTTCTATTTTGGTGATGTTGCCGGTTGAGTTTATGGTGCCGCCGATTATTTCTATGCTACCCTTCAAGATGCTAAGGTTTTCTAACACACTTCTGTTTAATGGGATTGGGTGGTGCGTCATGCTGCCTGATTTTGATGATGATGGGAGTCCAAGCTGCTGCTTTCCTACCATTATCGCTTTCACTGAAGGAACCATCTCGAACAATGTGGCATTTGCCATATAAAGAGTTATTATTGTTGGGGATAGATCAAACAGCAATCCGGAGCTGCCGTTAAATCTTCCGCTCATGGAGACGTTAGCTATTATCCTATTTTCAGGGACATCCACGGGATAACTTTCGTTGTTTATCTCTATTGTGGCTTTTGTTATATTGAATGCAGCCATATCAATTATAGTGTTAACGGGTATTGGCACTGATGCCATCAGAGTACTCAGATTTACCAGGGACATAAGGTCCAATGTGCCGTTCGCATTCACAGGGATCCAACTACTTGAATTGGCAGTCGATGCACGAACCTCAAGCGATGAGTAAGTTATATTGAGGCTCTGCGTGCCGAGAGGGACGTGGGGCGGATCGGTAAGCAGTATTGACAGGTTGTTAGATTTAGGGTATTGAGTAGTGGAAGCACCAGATGGATAATAGAGCAATAGCGCCGCTAGGACTGCTGCTATTACAATCACACTTATGGATATCCTGAGCATCTGGGGCTTGAGAAGCTTTTCATTGTTTATCTCGTCTGAGTTTGAGGTTTTATTGGAAAGCGTATAATATTTCATGTTCTTGAAGTGTGAATTATCGGTCTCCTTTATGATATTCATTTCCTTCAGTTCTTTCAGATGTTGAGAAACAGTAGCTGCGGATAGTCCTAGCTTAGGATAGATGTCTATGAGGCGCTTGTCCCCGTCTTCAAGCAATTCCAGTATCTTGTCTTTAGTCTCCGAAGTCTTGCTCATCTAACCACCCTTGCCGCAGAGCACTGCACATCGTTAGTATGACAGCCTATAATTTATATGCATAACTGGACGTTTCGGTTTTAGTTAGGTTAAAATTAGGGCCGCTTAGATATAGATTTCTTGGGGTGTATTTAGACTTTGGCGGATTATAGGCATATGTGTGGAATGTGCAGCCTAATTGTTATTTAAAGCTTATAACTGATATAAGTACATGGATTCCAAGACCAATTATTTCGATCAGATAGGAAAGAACCAGATTAGATCACTTATACTGATACTCATATTAGGCGTTTTTTATATTTTTATAGCATACGCATTCAGCTACTACATTGCGAATGAGTTCATTACCTACGGAGTGACAGGTTATTTCCTTGGATTTCATATGCTGCCGTATCCTTCTGAGTTCTCCAACTTTTTTAACTTTTCTTCGCAGTTGAACATAGAGTTGCTGGCTTTCAGTGTAGTCCTAATAGCAACTTATCTCCTGTATTCTTATCGCAATGCAGGAAATAGTGTATTGAGATACAATAATGCTAAAGAAGCGGACAAGAAGGAGTACAGCAGCTTATACAATCTTGTAGAAGGTTTGGCGGGATCTGTCCAGATACATATGCCGAGGTTGTATATACAACAGAACGATCAGCCTAATGCATTCGCGACGGGCCTGAACAAAAACAGCACATCGATAACTGTAACAACCGGCCTGCTTTCCAGTATGGATAAACAGGAACTGCAGGGAGTGTTGGCGCATGAGGTCTCTCACATAGCGAACAGTGACACGCAGCTCATGGTAGTAGCTATGTCATTCGCCGGTGCGATGGGCCTCTTCACAGGATTAGCTACAGTAATCTCTTACATAGAGGCAGCAATTGTACAGGTTTTTGTTTACATGGTTGAAGCAGTTGCCATGTTAACAGTCGAGATTGTGTTCTTCGTATTAGTGATAATAGCTCTGCTTCTGGTTGCTGCGTTAGGCTTCTCCTTCGTATCTGGCGTGTTGGCATTGCCTGCGGTCAGCAGTTTGATTTCACTGGCATACCATTTAATTTTTGCAAGCCGTGCGAGCGAAACGGCTATGATAATAATTGCAGCAGTGATGGCCGTCATAGTATATAGATTCAGAGACATTGCAGGTCGAATAGCCAGGATTATAGAGATTGCATTAGCAGCTATATTTGGGATTTTTGTACTGGTGGTTTCCGGGCAATTTATCAACACCAATGGAGGTGCGCCTCTATTTCAATGGATTGCAGCTAATCCTCTCATACCAGTTTCGATTGTACTGCTAGTGATGGCGATTTATTTCCTCAGGAACAGGATCGGCAACTTTGTAGCTAAACTTCTACCGTTAGGTTTCTCCATACTGTTCAGTGCGATAATAGTAGGCGCTTTGGAAACGTACATCGTCCTGGCGTCGGCCGCAAATCTCAGCAATACCGCGGTAGAAGCAGCGTTTTACGGATCGCTTAACGCACAGAATATTGTATTGCTTTCTGTATGCGCGGTGATTATGGCATTTGTTGGCTATGAGGTGATATTACCACTATTAAAATACGCTAGCGGGAAGGAGCTTGGCTTCGGACTGGTGATTGGGGCCATATTGTCACCGTTCGTCTTCTTAATGGCTGCGGTAGTACCGCTCTTCATGCTCATTACCAGGATGGCAGTTTCCAGGAAGAGGGAATTCATTGCCGACGCAAACGGAGCTAGGATAACGAGGAACCCGAAGGCGCTGGCTAGGGCCCTTGGCAAGATCAAGAAGTACAACGATGAAATTACAAAAAATGCTGAAAGGCAGGGCAATGTTCACTTAATTGCGAGACTTGTCGGTGATTACAGGAGGTCCTGTATGTCCATGATATACTTCAATCCGGCAAGCATGGATTTGAGGAACTGGCTTTCCGACTTGTTCTCTACGCATCCGCGGCTGGAAGACAGGATAAAGATCCTCGAGAACATGCACTGAATCTTGGCGCATGCTTCAAGGCTTTGGCGGGGGCGGGATTTTAACCCGCGGCCTCTAGATTTCTCGTCATCGCAAAAAGCTCATCACTCATAATGCTATGCATATGAGTCTAGCGCTCTAAACAGGCTGAGCTACCCCGCCGCTGCGTGGTAGAGATAAGCACTTTAACCTTTATATACTTTTTACAAACGGCCTCATTTTTTGAAGCCGTTCGGACAGCCTCATTGGGGCGACGCCCTCATCTCTTCCCTCTCCTTCTTTATCTTGCACATAACGCATATGTTGAGCGGCTGATCGAAGTGCCTGTCGCAGATGCTGCGGTTGCAGCTCTTGCAGACGTGCTTGGCAGGATTAGGGCAAACGGAGCACATGTCGTTCGTGCGCGCCTTGTTATCTTGCACTTGCATCGCCTCGCGGTTTTTCCTTATCGCGCATGCGGAGCATATGCTCATCTGTACGTTATAATGAATGTCGCAGATGCTCTTGTTGCAATTCCTGCAAGTGTGTCTGGCTTCGCGGCTGCAGAATTCGCACATGCGCATTGAAGTGCTAAAACGCCTTGATTGGATGGGCTGCATTGAATCACTGTTAAATAGTGCATATTGAAAGCATTGCATATTGTATGCGATCGCCGGGATTTGAACCCGGGTCGTTGACTTTCGTCTTTTCAATGGAAGGCCAAAGTCCTACCAGGCTAGACTACGATCGCTCCACAATATTCTGTATGGCAACCTTAAAATTCCTATCTTAGAGCAAGCAGCGCCATCAATATGGCAAAAACTGGAGCACAGCGTAAAAAATACTGCACTGGTATATATTTTATAGTTTTGCGTTGATATTCTGATGTTTTTAACGGCGGGTTTACATGGATGAGGAACTAGTCATATTCGAAGACAAGTTGCTTAACGAGCTGAAGGGCAAGTTCGTAAACGTGACCACCGAGAACAGACGCAGGGCGATGGTTACCTCTATAGCCAAACGCATAAACCCTTCGATAAGCCCGCACGAAATAGATGAGCTGATAGATGACATGCTGGATCTAGGCAAGATAACACCAATGCTCACGGATGAGCGTATAGAAGACATAATGATAAACAACACTAACAACATCTTTGTTTACGATTCAAAAGTAGGGCATAAGAAGCTCGACATAGGCATATCAGACAGGATAGATTTGGAGAGACTCGTAAAGAAGTTGCAGCTCTATGCGACGAACGAGACAGCAAAAGGAAATATTATGGACGTGCACCTTCCGCAGGGCAGCAGGGTCAACATAATAACTTCGCCAGTAGGATATGACGTGACGATCAGGAACTTCAAGGCTAAGGCCCTCAGCATAATAGACCTTATAAACTATGGCGAACTCGATTACCAGATCGCTTCGAGGCTCTGGCTTTATGTCGACGGTTTCAGAGTGAGACCGGCAAACATGCTCATCGCAGGCATGCCGGGCGCAGGCAAGACCACATTGCTCAACGCGATGTTCTCATTCCTCAGGCCTGAGACGAGGGTAATAACGATAGAGGAGACTTACGAACTCGACACCAGCACGCAGGAGAACTGCGTAAGGCTGGAGACCAAGGAGGATATGCCTATGGTAGACCTTGTGAAGAACTCGCTTAGGATGAGGCCAGACTTAATAGTGATAGGAGAGGTAAGGGGGCAAGAAGCGAACGACATGATAACCGCAATGAACATAGGAAAAATAACAATGGGAACGATACACGCCTCTTCAACAAGGGATATAATCAACAGGTTGCAGCACTCGCCGATGAACGTGCCAAAGGACATACTGCAGGTTATAGACGCTTTGGTGGTCGTCTCACAGGTTTGGGAGCGGGGTGCGATAGCCAGGAGGATAGTGCAGATGTCAGAGATATCCGGGCTGGAAACCCAGGTGCTGCTTTCGGACCTCTTCAAATTTGACTACAAGACACACAGGGCCAGCCCGATACTGCCTAGCGTTACTTACAGAGACACGATATCTGCGCTCATCGGCGTCCCTCCACCAGACGTACTCGAGGAGGAGAAGGTCAGGGCCGTCATATTGGCTAGGCTGAACCAGCTAGGGAAGAGGGACCTGAGAAGCATAAACGAGGTGGTGAGGGACTATTACGACAATCCGGAAGCGACCTTGCAGAGGCTCGGATTGGTTAACGTACATCCGATAATAAAGATATAGATTCTTTATGGAAGGAATTCCTTGTTCTTTATCTTGTCCTTTATGTAGTCGTCTATGAAAGTCAGCCTGGGTCCCTGTAGCGTATCCTGCTCCAGCTTGACCTTAAGCTTTATCGCGTTCTGGAGCTCCTCCACCCATTCCTTGTGCTTGTTTATCCATTGATACTCGAGCATCTCCTGGCAGCGCTTAAGGTCGCCTTCGCTGGCCTTCATAGTCATGTTCTTCAGGAACTCGTATCGCTTCATGTCAGAAAGAGTGACTCCTATGAAGCGCGCACTGGGCGTCGCTATCTCGTTTCCTATGTAAGCCAGGTTTATGCTACCTGTCTTTATAGTCCAGTATATGTACCAGCCCCATACGTCACCATCGTTGAAAACATATACGGGCAAATCCATGTCCGCGAACTTCCTTATCAGCCTCCTTGTGCCCCTGGTCGCCTGGCCCTGTGGCGATATCAAGATGCAGTTCTCCTTCTTCCAGAAGCCGTCCTCATTGAGCCTCTGCCAGACCGCGTCCTTCTCTATCACAAGAACGTACTTGGCCTTGACGTCCGTGAACTCTATATCGTTATCAACGTCGCTCGGTATGGCCCATCCGCTCCTGCCTAGCTTGCTTGTATCAGTCTCTGTCCGCTCGTTGCCGAAGTTGTCTATCACGCGCAGGTTGCCTGCGAGCACGCCGCGCCGGTTGGCATTGAGATTGAGCGATTCCCTCTTAGTGCTTAGCGCAGCCTCGAGGTCTTCTATGAGCGGGTTGGACTCTGCCTGCTCGTTAAATATGTTCTCGTCTATGTCCTCCCCCAGTGAGTATTTCAATTGGTAGAAAAGACCTCTTATAGAGGTATGCAGGTTCTCCTTGACGAACTTGTGGCACTTAGCAGCTATCGCAATCGTCTGCATGAACCTCTTGCTCTGCGCTATGTTTAGGAAGTTCCTCTCCTCCGACTGGGAGCCAAGGGATAGGAAGCCGGCCTTCTCGTTGAATATTATGTTCGACTTGGCCCTGCTAAGAGTTGTGAACTTCGGGTTCTTGCCCTTCTTCACGTCCTGCAGTATCTCGTCGCCAAAATCCTCGAGCTGCTTCTTCGTCTCAGCCTCTGATACCCTTGCACCAGGTTTTGCAGCCATACTATCACATGTGCTCCGATTTCCTGAGGTCCCTTATTATTGCGTCGCGCTTGGCGCTTTTCTTTATCGCGTGCTGCAGAACGTCTGCGAGGGTCTTCACGGTTATAAGGTTTATCCTCTTGAGCATATCTGCACTAAGGTAAACGTCGCCCTTGTTGCTCTCCGGTATTATGACTGACCTCATTCCCGCGCTGACCGCCGCTTCGACCTTGCTCGTTACGCCCCCTACAGGAAGCACCTCACCCCTGACCGAAAGCGATCCGGTCATCGCTATAGACTCATCTACCGGTATTTCCTCCATGGCGGATATTATGCTAACTGCGACGGATATGCTTGCACTGTCACCTTCTATCCCTTCATATGTCTGGAGGAATTGCACGTGCATATCGTAGTTCGCTATGTCCTTGCCCATGTGCTTCTTTATCACTGCGCTCACGTTCTTGACGGCCTCTGATGCGATCTTGCCCAGTCTTCCAGTAGGTATGAACTTCCCTTCAGCTCTCGAGCCTGCCGGGGTCACCTCGGCTACTATGGGCATTACTATACCGGCAAAATGCGGTGGTGAACCCAATACTGCAAGCCCATTGACCTTGCCTACGCTGTATCCATTTGTCTTGAATATCTTGTAGTCTTTCCTGTAGTCTATCAACTGTGAGACGACCTGCGATTCTATGGGCCTCGCCAGCCCCTTGGCCTCGGTCACCTCCGCAGCAGTTACCACTTTCTTTTTCCTCTCTACAGCTATGTCACCGGCAGCCCTTATCAGGCCGCCCAGATCTCTTAGTATGAGGGAAAGCTTGTTCTTCCTGCCGGATCTGCGCCTCGCTTCTTCAATGATTTCCTCTATTGCACCCCTGTCGAACGGTGGTATCTTTGTATCCTTCTTGACCTCCTGCGCTATGAACTGTACGATCTTGTCCCTGTTCTCTGCGTTATCATCCATTACCGACTCCATGTATATCTCGTAGCCGTATCCGCGTATCCTCGACCTGAGAGCAGGGTGCATGTGCTGAATGTCCTGGAGGTTTCCTGCAGCTACAAGTATGAAATCACATGGGACAGGCTCGGTCTTTACCAGTGCGCCTGAGCTCATCTCGCTCTGGCCAGTTATCGGGTACTTTTTCTCCTGCATTGCGGTAAGCAGCTCCTGCTGCGCTCTTGGCTCAAGGCTCGAGACTTCGTCTATGAAAAGGACCCCTTTGTTAGCCTTGTGTATCCCTCCGCTCTCGACCCTCAGGTGCGCCGGCGTGCCCAGGCCACCGGTCTGCAGCGGGTCGTGCCTAACGTCACCGAAAAGCGCGCCGGCTTTTGAACCGGTTGCATCTATGAAAGGCGCATGAACGAGGCCGGTATTGTCGACTATGAGCTTTGGCTCATCCAGTCCTGTGAGACCTGGGACTCCGCCACGCCTCGTCAGCCCGCTCATAAAAAGCAGCATTGATCCGAATATCATTATGCCGAGCGAGAGCGCAGCGAGCATTATCTCCTGGCCTTCGTTGAACCAGCCGGTAAGAGCCAGGGCAAAAAGCACTATAACGAGTATGAATACTATTGGCGTGACTATGGAGCCACCCCTGCTGAGTGACATTGTGCTCTTCGCCCTTTCCTTCTGGAGTGTAAGCCGGCCCTGACCTGATCCGAGTTTCTCTGTGGATGCGCTAGCAGGGTAGGTCTTTATCGCCTTGACGAGAGGCATGTTTTCATCGTTAGGATTCTTGTATACGAGCACATCCTCTAGGTCGGTCACGGGAAGCAGCTCTGCCATCGCCTGCGCGAGCATGGTCTTGCCTGTTCCCGGCTCGCCTATCAAAAGAACGTTCCTGCGCTGGCGGGCGGCCTTCTTTATTATCTCGACGGCCTTGTCCTGGCCGACTACTTGATCCACTAGTTTTGACGGTATCTTTATGTCGTTGGTGGTCTTGAATTTCAGCATCAGATTACCTAGGTTCGGACAGTAATATTTGCTGGAATCACATTTAAATAAGACTGCGCTTGCAATGATTGCCTTAGATAAAAGATTTGAACCTTATTGTGCAATCGAATGCGTTTAGAATGCTGCGAAGGCATAGAAACGCTTTAATATCTTGTAGTGCATTATAAAGTAAGGTGCTTTTTATAAAAATACACGAGCTGAAGGCATTGCAGGAAGGGGCCTTGAAGGCCAAGCTTGGCGAGCTTGAACTTGAGCTTGCCATAGAGAGGAGGAAGATAGCCTCTACTGGGGTCTCCAGCAAGGTTGTCAAGACAAGGGAGCTCAGGAGGACTATAGCTAGGATAAACACTATTCTTAGAGAAAGGGGTGCAACGAGCTAATGCCGGATATCTGCCCTAATTGTGGCCTACCTAAGGAGCTGTGCGTCTGCACGGTTCTGGAGAAGGAGACAGAGAACAAGATAAAAGTCTATACGAAGAAGGCAAAGTTCGACAAGTTCGTTACCGTAGTTGAGGGCATAGGGCAGGAGGATTTAGAGAGGACGGCCAAGAGCCTGAAGCGCATACTGGCTTGCGGAGGCACGTACAAGGGTGCTGCGATAGAATTGCAGGGCGAGCACAAGGACGCGACAAAGAAGGCACTCATAGGCATAGGGTATAGGGAAGAGAACATAGACGTCGCCTGAACCTATCGAGGCGATAGGGGGGCCTTGGTATAAGCCTGAAAAAGAGTTATGGTAACTGATATAAATCATAAGGTTAAATGTAATATTGAAAAATAGTGATACGATGAAGGGAAAAGTGAAGATGTTCAATGCTGAACGCGGTTTCGGTTTCATAACCGGAGATGATGGGAAGGACGTTTACGTGCACACATCCGCAATCGCAGGCGGAGGGCCGCTTGCGATAGGCGACATGGTAGAATACGAAGTCGAGGAAGGCCAACGCGGACCGCGCGCAAAGAACGTGAAGAAACTCTGAAGCGCTATGCTTTGGCGTCGTTTGTTTTTGTTGAAGGAGAGCCATTGCGCTCTCCAACCAGCCAATGTTTATTGGGCGCAACTTAACTGTTTTTAATCGCAGTATGCTGCATAAAATGAGCAGGGCATTATGAATATTGCTTCGTTTGATGGCCATGGCTATCCCACCGATGAAAATCAAGCGTTATCCGTTGTCGAATCTCGCAAGAGCGGCGCTGCTCATCGGGCTTATACTCAACATATTCGTTTGGTTGACTATTGCGTACTATTATCCTACATCAATTACGCAGAACTCCAAGGCGTTCTTCATAATACCGACAGTATTCACTCTCATATTCGTCCTGTTCCTATTAATTCTGCGCTTCAGATACGCGCTGCTTGAGAGATACCCGTATCTCATAAACATGCCATCGTTCGTCTATAGGCTTGGAATGGCAAAAGATCCTGAGACCGAAGGCAAAATAATAAACAAGGTTTTTATTATCCATTCGTTAGCTGCGCTTTACATCTCCGTACTCGAGATTGTCATAACGTATTCTGTGCTGCCGATAAACGGAGTAGAGCACACCCAATTACTGCTCCCTTCACTTCTCATTGTCATAGTAGTTTTCGTGGTATCCGTATTTGGACTCTACAGGAACATTTACATCAGCTTCGCGAAAAAAGTTAACAGAAGAAGTCAACTAAAGAAAGATTAGGATAGTTCGCTTCTTTTTTAGTTTATAGGGCTGGCGCATTCTTTGCGACATTAACTTAGGTTGTTAATTTTGGTTTTGCCTGTCGCCTTATTTTGCAGCTTTATTTTTGCCTAACCTTCTTCATGCTGAAGCAATGCATACAGAGTTGCAGATGCTCTGAACGCTTCTATTTCACTATAGCTGAAACGGCTCTGTCCCAGAATACGATGGATGATAAATAATAAAGGTGGCCATATCGTTTTGCGACCGAGATGGCGGACCTTTATTGTGTATACTGTAGAGCGAAAACTATAGTAAGGAATGGGTTCCGAAGG